>CAYQAC010000110.1:0-7701 GCA_964415255.1 uncultured Polyangiaceae bacterium
CTTGGTGCGGCACCCTGGCGTCGACAAAATCGCCTTCACCGGCTCCACGGCGGTGGGCAAGCAGATCCAGAAGGCGCTGTCAGGCACGCGGCGGCGACTCACGCTTGAGCTGGGCGGCAAGGGGGCGCACCTCGTGTTCCAAGACGCGCCGCTCGATCAGGCGGTGGAGGGCGTGATTCAAGGCATCTTCTTCAACCAGGGTCACGTGTGCTGCGCGGGCTCACGGCTCTTGGTGGAGGAGTCGATTGTGGACGCGCTGCTCGTGAAGCTCAAGGCGCGGCTCCAGACCTTGAAGGTCGGTGACCCCCTCGACAAGAACACTGACGTCGGCGCCATCAACTCCAAGGAGCAGCTGGAGCGCATCCAGGCCTTGGTGGCGGCGGGTGAGGCAGAGGGCGCTGAGCGCTACAGCGCGCCGCTCCCGGTGAAGGAGCGCGGCTATTTCTTCCCGCCCACGGTGTTCACGGGCGTCGCGCAGTCGAGCCGCCTGGCGCAGGAGGAGATCTTCGGGCCGGTGCTCAGCGTGCTCACTTTCCGCACGGAATCTGAGGCGGTGGAGAAGGCGAACAACACCTCCTACGGCCTCTCCGCGGGGATTTGGACCAACAAGAGCGCGCGCGTGTTCGATCTGGCGGGCAAGCTGGAGGCGGGCGTGGTGTGGGGCAACACCTACAACCAGTTTGACCCCACGAGCCCCTTCGGTGGCTACAAAGAGAGCGGCTTTGGCCGCGAAGGGGGTCGTCAGGGGCTCGCCTCTTATCTTCATGTGGGGTGAGCAATGACGGGCGATCCAAGCAGCGTGGCGGAGCGATCTATGAGGCTCTCGGTGAAGAAGACCTGGAAGATGTACATCGGCGGCGCCTTCGTTCGGAGCGAGTCAGGGCACTCCCTCACGACGGAGGCGGGGGACACCATCTGTCGCGGGTCGCGCAAGGACGTGCGCGACGCGGTGTCGGCGGCCCTTCGGGCGCAGCCCTCATGGCGCGGCAAGAGCGCCTACCTCCGCGGCCAGATCTTGTATCGCCTCGCGGAGGTGATGGAGGCGCGCCGCGAGGAGCTCACCCAGAGCCTGCTGCGCTCTGGTGTGGAGCCGAAGGCGGCGGCGCGTGAGGTGGACACCGCGATCGACCGCGCGGTGACGTTCGCGGGCTGGAGCGACAAGTACCAGAGCCTGCTCGCCAGCAGTAACCCCGTGGTGGGCCCGCATTTCGGCTTCTCGGTGCCTGAGCCTGTGGGCGTGGTGGGCATCGTGGCGCCGAGCCGCCCCAGCCTGCTCGGGTTGGTGGGGGCGATCTGCCCAGTCGTGGTGAGCGGCAACGCCGCCGTGGTGCTGGTCAGTGAAGCTGACCCAATCACGGCGCTCACGCTGGCGGAGTGCCTCGCGACCAGCGACTTCCCGGGCGGCGTGGTGAACCTCCTGACCGGGCTCAGCGCCGAGCTGACGGAGCCGCTCACGCGCCACAAGGGGGTGCGAGCGCTCGACCTGTGGGGGGTGGAGGATGAGGCCGCGCGGCAGCTGGAGGCCTTCGCCGCCGACAGCGTGAAGCGTGTGACGCGGCGGCTCTACGAGGAGATCGACTGGTACGACGCGGCCGCGGGCGGCCTCGGCTTCATCGAGCCGTTCCTCGAGCTCAAGACCGTGTGGCACCCGATGGGTGTGTGACGATCACCAGATCGTGAGCCGTTCGATCGGGGGGTTGGGAGGGCTCGAACCGTCGCGGCGCCTCAGTCGCCCATGGCGAACAGCGCCAGATCGATGGCGTCGATGCGCTCTTCGAGCTCAGCGTTTGCGCCGTCGAGGTAGAGCGCGAGCTTGAGCTCGCGCTTGGCGGCCTGTAGATCGCCCTCGGTGAGGTGGTCTTCGGCGCGGCGCGCGTGGAGCTTAGCCGCTGGATGTTGGCACAGCTCCTCCAGGGTGGTGATGTCGCTGATGCCAGGAGGCGGCCCCTGCGGCAGCTCGCCGTCTTGTAGCCGCAGGTGCCCGCGCGCCAGGGCGAGATCGTACTTGGCCCGAAGCGCTGGATCCATCAGCACCCGGTAGGCCTCGGCGCCGCGCCGAAACACGCGCCGCACCAGGGTGAGCTCGGCCTCGCTGGCGCCGCCGTGGCGATCGGGGTGAAACGCCAGCGCGAAGTCATGGAACGCCACCTTGATCGCCGTGTCATCGGCGATCTCGAGCACCCCGAGCAGCTCATAGTAGGAGGCGTCGTCGAGGATCTCGTCCCAGCGCGTGAGGTGCGCGTTTGAGTCATCCAAGGTGGTCACGGTCGCTACATGGCGTGTGCTTGATGGCGAGCTTGCATGGCGGCGATCTCGTGGGCCCCCGGGAGGCCCACCAGGCGGATCACGGCGCTGGTGGACTGACCGGTGCGGGTGTCGCGCGCGCTGACGTTCAGGAGGCCGCTCGCGTCCAACGCGAAGGTGACCGCGATGGACACCTGACCACGCTGCGCCGGGCGTAGCCCGGAGAGCTCGAGCTCGCCGAGCAGGGTGTTCTCGTAGAAGTGATCGGATTCACCCTGGCCGACGCGGAGTCGTACGCTGGTCTGATTGTCGCGCGCAGTGACAAACTCGCGTGTCTCCTCACAAGGGACCGGCGTGTTGCGCGTGATGATGCGATCGCAGTAGCCGCTCACCGTCTCCACGCTGAGGCTGAGCGGCGTGACATCCACGAGCAGCGGAGGCTCAGCGTACGCGGGTGCGCTCGAGAGCTCGTGGATCGCCGGCGGGGCAGCGACCATCGCTGCGGCGATCGGCGGGCTCAGGGGCACCAAGGGGCGCCCGCCGTGCTGTGGCGGTGCGGCCATGGGCGCCGCGCCGAGGGTGGGCGCCCCGAGCGGTTGCGGCATGGCCTGGGTCGCGGGGGGGGGCAGCGGCGCCATGAGCGGCGCGGTGCCGAACTCGCGCGGCAGCTCCGGAGGAGCCTCGCGCCGCACGGTCTGGGTGAAGTCTTGGGGTGGCGGGGCGGGTGGCCCTGGTGGGGGGAGGTCCGGGATGGGGAGCGCGTCTTCTAGCTCGTGCTCCGCGTGGAGCCCCATGATGGACTGGCGGACGAGCGTCACCTCGTCGGTCGAGGTGGGCGCCGCATACTCGCGGAGCTCAGCGGCGGTGCGGCTCTCAGGGCTGAAGTCTGAGGGCAGCTCAAACTTTTGAGTTTGCCCGAGTGGGCCGCCAGCAGACCGATCGGGGGGAGCAGCCTCGAGCAGCGCGGTGCGCTGGAGCTCTGGGCGTGAGGGCAGGGGCGGGCGGCGCGGAGGCTCGAGCGCGAGGGTGCGGTTGAGGTCGGGCGCGGACGGCGCGGGGGGGCGGGCTGGCTCTCTTGGGAGCGCGAGGGCCGCCTCGAAATCCCCGGCAGGATCTGCCGGGAGGGCGAGGGCTGCCTCAAAGCCCTCGCTGGGATCGGCTGAGAGCTCAAGGCCGGCCTCAGGGAAGTCGCTGCTGGTGGAGGCGAGGGTGGGCTTACCCTCGCCTGGCATGATCAAAGGCAGGTTACCGTACTTAGCCCGCAGCGCCTGCTCCTCGTCTGAGGGCGCTTGCGGAGCCCGGGCCGGGGAGGGGGGCGGGGCTGGCTCAGACCAACCACTGTCGACCAGAGAAGGCCTCGAGGCAGAGACCAGCGTGTTCGTGGGGACGGCGTCGCCGAGGCCGGTGGCGGTGGGGATGCGCTCGCGCGGCGGCAGGTCGAGCTCAGGTCCTAAGCCCTGGCCGGTCGGCATGCGATCGCGTGGGGGCTCGAACGAGGGGGCGTGGCCACGCGCCGCCTGAGCGTCGGGGCCTAGCCCCTTGCCGGTGGGGATGCGGCCGCGGGCAGCCTCCGCCTCAGGCCCCAAACCCTTCCCCGTGGGGATGCGGCCGCGGGCGCCGAGGCCCGCCACCGTCCCAGGCGGTGGGCCACCTAGACCCATGCCCGTCGTCTGGCGTCGCCGCGTGGCCCCAGGGCCCTCCGCGGTGTGTGGTACTGGCTCCTGACCGTCAGGTGGCTGTACCACAACCGGGGGCAGGGTACTGCGCCGACGACCGGGGGGCACCGTCTTGGGCCGGACGCCTGGGGAGGTCTGGCTGCCAGGGCGGATCCCTGGATCCGTGCGGCGGCGCGGCAGCGGCGGGGGCCCGGAGCGCCGCTGGCCAGAGTCTAGGTGGACGGTCTCTTCGAAGGCCTTACGAGCGGGCACCGGGGGCCTCGGGATCTCAGCGCGGCGCCGCTCGGCGCCGGTCAGGGCGCTCGCCTGAATCGCGGCGCCGATCGCCACCACCTCATCGGGGTTCATGTGGTCGAGCGGCGCGCGCCTGAAGAAGCGCTCGACCTGCTCACGCACCTGGGGGATGCGCGTGGAGCCGCCCACGAGCAACACCTGATCGAAGGCGTTCGGCTCAATGCGCGCCATCGCGAGCGCCTCCTGGCACACCTCGAAGGTGCTCGCGATGAGCTTGGCGCTCAGCTCGTCGAACTCGCGGCGCGTCATCGAGAAGTCGAGCGCCAACGCGCGCCCCGCGGCGCCGTGCGCCACCTCTTCCACCCGCACCGCGGCGCGCGGCTGCCCTGTGAGATCGACCTTGAGCTGCTCGGCAGCGGCGCGTAGCCGCTCGAAGCCTTGGGGATCTTCCCGGAGATCCACCCGATGCTGCGCGAGGCACGCCTCCGCCATCCGCTCAGCGATCAAGAGGTCGATGTCATCGCCGCCCAGGAAGGTGTTGCCCGCCGTGGCGAGCACCTCAAACACGTTGCCTGACAGATCCAGCAGGGTGACGTCGAACGTCCCACCGCCAAAATCGTAGATCGCGATGCGCTCTGAGCTGCCCTTGCCGTAGCCGTACGCGAGCGCGGCGGCGGTTGGCTCATTGAGGATGCGCAGCACCTCAAGCCCAGCGACGCGCCCCGCCACCTTGGTGGCCGCGCGCTGGAGGTCATTGAAATTGGCTGGCACGGTGATGACCGCGCGATCGACCCCGACCCCTAGCGCCTCCTCTGCGGTGGCCTTGGCCTTGCGCAGCACGAACGCGCTGATCTCAGGCAGCGTGTAGGTCTCGCCGCGCGCGACCACCAAGGCCGCCTGGCCTGGCCCTTCGCGCATCTGAAACGGGAAGCGCCCGCGCGCGCGGCGCACCTCCTCGCTCTCCCATGAGCGGCCGATCAGGCGCTTGATGGAGTAGATGGTGTTGGTCGCGTCGTTCAGGCGCCGCTCCTTCGCCTGACGCCCGACGAGCACGCTGCCTCCTGGGTGGAAGGAGACCACCGACGGGATCAGCCGCTCCCCGGCGCTGTCCCCGATCGCGCGCGCCTGCCCCTCTTGCACCACCCCGACCACCGTGTTGGTGGTGCCGAGATCGATGCCTACAACCGGTCCGCTCATCGACCCCCCTCAGAAGCGCTTGGTGAGACGAGCCGTGAGGCACCTTGGGTCGCGCGCTGCTGCGCGCGCCTGTTCGCTGCCCGTTCAAGAGCGACGAGCGGCCGTCCGTTCGCTCGTCTAGATCGCATCGGCTCCATCCAACTCCTCCAACACCTGGTCGTACCACCGCTCAACCTGGCGTGGGAACGGCCACATCCACCCGTAGGCTGGCCCGGTGAAGCGGCCAACAATTTGGCGTTTAAGCGCGGGATCGCGCGCCGCGGCGGGCCCCTTGAGCTCGTACGTCGCGCGCAGGGTCTCGGCGTAGGCCTCCCACTCGATGCGCGCGCGGCCGTAGGCTAAGCCGAGCGGAAATAGGGGCACGAGGTAGAGCCAAGCCATCCCGAGCGTGGTGTAGCGCCGGCGCTGGCGCAGGTGCACCCACTCGTGACGCAGCAAGATCACCTGGTCTTCGCCGGTCATCTGTCCCCAGCCGGCCCAGGTGTAGAGCGTGTCGCCGAGCACGGTGGAGTAGGCGGTCAGGTAGCTTCGCTGACCTCCCAGGGTGATCGCGACGAGCGCCCAGTGAATGGCGCGGTTCAGCCGGCTCTCCGCCTTGGGGATGATGCAGAACGCCGGGAACTCGTCACGGATCTGGGCGATGAGCGCGCGCGTCTCGGGGTGCTCCACGGGGCCGAGTGTAGCGCGTCTCGGGGCCTGCCCGGGGCGAGCTAGCGCGCACTTGGGCTGAGCTCAGGGCTTGGCGGCTGCTCCCTCACTTGGCCGCTCAGCGAGGTGCCGTCCAACCCCCCAAAAACCAAGGACGAGCGCGGCTCACCCCAGCCGGTCGCCCAGCTTCAGCTGGCGCCCGTTCACTAAGTCCGTCGCTGGCCCTGCCTTCTTCCCTTCAAGCTGCACGGTGACAAGATCCAGGTGACCCTGCCCGCAGGCCACCACCACCCCGCTCTTATCCGCGATCACCACCTCCCCGGGCGCCCCGCTCGGGCACTCGCCCGCCATCACCCGCGCCGAGGCGATCTTCAAGCCCCGCGTGCCGAGCCGCGTGCGCGCGCCAGGCTGCGGCGTCAGGCCCCGGATCCAGTCGTGAACGGCCTGCGCGCCGAGGCTGAAATCGAGCTGCTGGTGCTCCTTGGTGAGCGGCGGGGCGTAGCTGGCGAGGCTCGCGTCCTGAGGCTCCGCCTGCAGCTCGCCGCGGACTAGCTGGGGCAGCGCCTCGCGCACCAGCGCCTGCGCCAACGCCGCCAGGCGCTCTGTCAGCTCACCTGACGTCTCCTCGGGGCCGATCGACAGCTCGCGCCGCAGGAACACGGGCCCGGTGTCGAGGCCAGCGTCCATCTGCATCAGCGACATCCCCGTCACCACCTCGCCTTGGATCACGGACCAGTGGATGGGAGCGGCGCCCCGATAGGCGGGGAGCAGGCTGGCGTGCAGGTTGATGCAGCCAAGCCGCGGCGCGCTGAGCACGCCCTCCGGCAGGATGCGGCCATAGGCGAGCACCAGCGCCAGGTCGACCGCGAGCGCGCGCAGCCAGTCCTCAAGCTCTCCGCTTCGCACCTTGGTGGGCTGGTACACGGGGACACCGAGCGCCTGAGCGGCGACCTTCACCGCTGGGGCCATCAGCTTCATCCCGCGACCCGCGGGGCGATCGGGCTGACACACGACGCCCACCAGCTCGGTGGTCTCGTGCAGGCTGAGCAGGCTGGGGACGCAGATGGCGGGGGTCCCGAAGAACACGGTTCGAGTCACACCTGAACTAGTAGTGGCTACCTCCCAGATCTGGGTGAGTTTTTTGGGGGGGGTTCGGGAGCGCTCGGTGACGACTCCACCGCCAAGGCCGAGCCTGAGTCCGTCCCGTCGGCTCAGCAGCCCGGCTTTGGGCTTCAACTGGGTGGCGCGCGGAGGAGGAAGCCTTAGCTTGATTTGATCGCGTGAACGCGTGAGAACCTCGGCGCGAGCCAGCCAGCGCGCTGAGGCATTTGACCTGAGCCTGAAACGACCCAATACCCCCGAGAGCTCAAGGCTCAGCCTTGAGCTCCAAGCCCACCGGTTCTAGGAGCCACGACCCTTATGAGCGACGAGAAGACGCCAGCCACCCCCTCTGACGACGAGATCCAGTTCGGCGATGAGCTGGCGGTGCTCCCGATCCGCAACGCGGTGCTGTTCCCAGGCGCCGTGGCGCCCTTCGACGTGGGCCGCGAGAAGTCAGTCGCCCTGGTGGAGGACGTGCACAACCTGCCCTCGCCGGTGATCGCGATCTTCGCCCAGCGCGATCCGTCGACTGACGATCCGTCGGTGGAAGATCTGTACCCGGTGGGCTGCGCCGCCCGGGTGCTCAAGGCGCTGAAGCACA
>CAYQAC010000110.1:7711-18018 GCA_964415255.1 uncultured Polyangiaceae bacterium
AGCATTTTCGTCAACGCCGACACCAAGGTCATCCTCCAGGGGCTCACCCGCATCCGCTTGGAGGGGATCCAGCAACACGATCCTTACCTGCGCGCCAAGGTGACTCGCATTGAGGGCCCGCCGGTGGAGGACGTGGAGGCTGAGGCGCTCGCCATGAGCCTCCGGGACGTCGCCAAGCAGGTGATCCAGCTGATGCCGGAGCTGCCGCGCGAGGCGGGCACGCTGATCGACGGCATCCAGGCGCCGGGCGCCTTGGCGGATTTGGTCGCGGCCAACCTCGACGCCCCGGTGGAGGACAAGGCGCAGCTGCTCGACACGGTGGAGGTCAAAGATCGGATCCGCCGGGTGCTGCGGCTGCTCACGCGGCAGCTTGAGGTGCTCAAGATGAGGGACCGCATCAACTCCCAGATCAAGGAGGAGATGGGGAAAAACCAGCGCGAGTACGTGCTGCGTCAGCAGCTCAAGGCGATCAAGGAGGAGCTCGGCGAGGACGACGGGGACCAGGGCGATCTGGACGGCTTGGAGGAGCGCCTCGCCAAGGCGGAGCTGCCGAGCGAGGCCGACGGCGTCGCCAAGAAGCAGCTGAAGCGGCTGCGCACGATGCAGGTGGGCAGCGCGGAGTACACCGTGGTCCGCACCTACCTCGACTGGATCTTGGATCTGCCGTGGAAAAACCAGACACCGGACAACCTCGACATCGCTGAGGTGCGGGCGGTGCTGGATGAGGACCACTACGGCCTGGAGAAGGTGAAGAAGCGCATCGTGGAGTACCTCGCGGTGCGCAAGCTGAAGACCGACAAGAAGGGCCCCATTTTGTGCCTGCTGGGGCCGCCCGGCGTCGGCAAGACCTCGCTCGGCCGCAGCATCGCGCGCGCCCTGGGCCGTAAATTCGTGCGCATCAGCCTGGGCGGCGTGCACGATGAGGCGGCCATCCGTGGTCACCGGCGCACCTACGTGGGCGCGCTGCCCGGTCAGCTCATCCAGGGCATGAAGAAGGCGGCCACCGTCAACCCGGTGTTCATGATGGATGAGGTCGACAAGATCGGCCACGATTTCCGCGGGGATCCAAGCGCGGCCCTGCTTGAGGTGCTCGATCCAGAGCAGAACAGCACGTTCGCGGACCACTACCTGGAGATCCCTTACGACCTCTCCAGCGTGATGTTCGTGGCGACGGCCAACGTCGCCGATCCGATCCCGCCGCCACTGCGCGACCGCATGGAAATCCTCGAGATCCCCGGCTACACGCGGCGCGAGAAGCTGGCCATCGCGCGCCAGCACTTGATCCCCAAGCAGCTGGAGGAGCACGGCCTCACGGCAGAGCAGCTCAGCATCACGGACGACGCGGTGGAGGAGCTGATTGAGCACTACACGCGGGAGGCCGGCGTGCGCAGCCTGGAGCGCACCATCGCCAGCGTGATCCGCGGCGTCGCGGTGAAGGTGGCGGAGGGCGACGATCAGCCGCGCAAGGTGGCGACGGAGGACGACCTTCGTGAGTACCTCGGCGCCATCAAGTACACGAGCGAGGTGGCTGAGCGCACCGAAGAGACGGGCGTCGTCACCGGGCTCGCGTGGACCAGCGTCGGCGGCGAGATCCTGTTCATCGAGGCCACCCAGATGTACGGCACCGGCAAGCTCCAGCTCACCGGTCAGCTGGGCGACGTGATGAAGGAGAGCGCCCACGCCGCGCTCAGCTACGTGCGCACCAACTCCGAGAAGTACGGCATCAGCCGCGACTTCATGGAGAAGTCTGATGTGCACATCCACATCCCCGCCGGCGCCATGCCGAAGGACGGCCCGAGCGCGGGGGTGACCATGTTCACCGCGCTGGTGAGCCTGCTCACCGGGATCCGGGTGCGCCACGACGTGGCGATGACCGGGGAGATCTCGCTCCGGGGTCGGGTGCTCCCGATCGGCGGCTTGAAGGAGAAGACGCTCGCGGCGCACCGCGCCGGCATCAAGCGGGTGATCCTCCCTGAGCGTAACAAGCCCGATCTCGATGAGGTACCGAAGGAGATCCGCGACGATTTGGAGTTCGTCGCGGTCACCAAGCTGGATGAGGTCTTGGAGGCCGCGCTCGAGCGGATGCCCGAGCCGAGCCAAGTCTACCTTGACGAGCTCGCTAAGAAGGAGTCCGAGGCGCAGAGCCCGGCGAACTGAGGCGCGTGGCGGGGAAGCGGCTTGGGGCAGGTGGGCTGACGTCAGCAGCGCTGTCGTCAGCTCTCCTGATGTCCTCGCTGCTCACGCTGGCGGCGCTCAGCTGGGGCTGCCAGCGCGGCGCTGAGGCTGCCCCGGGCGAGCCGCTGGAGCCCGGGCCGCCTGCCTTAGCGCTGCCGGCAGAGGAGGCGCCCGAGCGGCGCTGCGCCGCGCGGCTCCAGGGCCTGACCGAGGCGCCCGAGCTGCCCGGCGCGCCCGGCTTTGAGCGCGCGCGCTCGGTGGTGCTGGCGCGCGCTAAGGCGGAGCCGGTGCTGTTCTGGCGCACACCCCAGGAGGCGGACAACGGCAACAAGGAGGTCATCACCCTACGGCAGCGCTTGAAGCTCGGGCCGAACCCAGGCTACGCGCTGCACTCGCTGTACGGCGTGGTGAAGAGCCGCCCGGAGATCGCGCGCGCCCTGCTGCTCCGGGAGGGCTACCTCTACGCTGAGGATCCAGAGCTCGCGACGGCGATGGTCCACGTGGTGGAGCTGCATCACCTGTTTCGGAGCCCGGTGCTCTACATCCAGCGCGGCGCCGAGGTGCTGCGCTTGGAGAAGGCGCCCAAGGGCTTCTGGTATGAGTACACGAGCGGCCCCGAGCGGGGGCGCCGCGCGCGGCTGTTCTTGCTCGATCGCGTGGCGGAGACGGAGGCCGAGCTGAGCCGCCCGCTGCACTACGAGCTGCGGTCCTTGGCGTATCGGCTGGGGTTCGAGCAGCTCAAGGTGACGCGCCTGACTGAGGGCGGGCTGATCGCGGAGCTTCGTTACGGGGATCTCTGGGTCAAGAGCGTGCTGCGCGCGAGCGGCGCTGAGCTCACGCTGGAGTGTGAGGCAGGGTCGCGCCGGGAGGCCCTCAGCGCGCGCAGTGAAGCTGACGAAGCACCGCGCGCGGCCTCAGGCAGTGCAGCTGACGAAGCACCGCGCGCGGCCTCAGGCAGTGAAGCTGACGAAGCACCGCGCGCGGCGACGGGCAGTGCAGCTGACGAAGCGCCCCGCGCGGCCTCAAGCAGTGAAGCTGACGATGCGGCGGCGGTCGAGGCGCGCCGTGAGGAGCTCGCGGCGGTGCGCGCGCTGATCAAGCGCCGCGCGGCGCTGATGCGGGTGAAGCAGCGCGCCATCGCGCAGCAGGTGGAGGAGGCGCTGCCGTTCGATGAGCCGCGCACCGAGATCGGGCAGCAGGACGGCAACCTCAGGCCCGCGTGGATCTGGGCGTTTAACCACGGTTGGGACAGCTACACCTTCAACGACGACGGCTATGCGGTGTTCGACGCCAGTGGGCGGCCGCTGATCCCCCAGGTGTGCATCGATTTCATCACGGATACGCTGGAGCGCACGAGCGGCACCTGGTGGACAGCGCGCACCGACGCGCGCCAGCGCGTGCGCGGGCTGCTCGACTTCAATGAGCTGGGCGTTAAGAATCGGCGCAGCGTGCAGGTGGTGGCGGACTTCGCCTACGAGCACCCCGAGCTGTTCGATGTCTACGAGCTCCCCGCCGAAGAGCGTCACCCGTTCATCTTCCGGGGTAGGTTCTTCGGCTACTTGTATGAGCACCGTGATCGGTTCCGCGTCGGCGACGTGGTGACCATCCACGGGCCGCGCAATAACGGCGTGGTCTCGTGGCACTCGTTCTTCATCTACGAGACGGACCCCATCACCGGCATGCCGACGCTGGTCGCGGGCAACGCGGGCAAGCCACGCATCCGCACCTGGGAGAACGAGCTCCGGTCGTCGCCCCGGCGCAGCATCAAGCACCGGCTCCGGCCGCGGCTCGAGTGGCTGGAGAGCTTCGTCACGCCGGATCCAAGCCTCGCCGGCAGCGTCCCGGAGCTGAGCTCCTCACCCGGCTGAGGCGGCTCTCAGTGGTGGACGGCGCCTCCAAAGCGACGCCCTCATGGAACAGCATTGCAATCCAGCGCTGGGCGAACATGCTCTGACCCCCCGCGGCGCCACTTGGCGGCGCGCTTGATGGAGAGCCATGGCAGAACGAGTGAAGTTCCCGATCCGGATCGCCCTACTCGGTTGCGGCACGGTGGGCGGCGGGGTGATCCGCCTGATGGAGGACAACGCGGAGTACCTCGCGAGCCGCGTGGGTGCGGAGCTGTGCATTCGTCACGTGCTGGTGCGCGACGCTGAGCGCGATCGGGTGCCGGAGTGTCGGCGCGAGTGGCTGACGACCGATCCTGAGGTGGTGCTGGGGGATCCCGAGATTGACCTCGTGGTGGAGGTGATGGGGGGCGCGGAGCCAGCGCGCAGCTACCTCACGCGGGCGATCGACGCCGGCAAGAGCGTGGTCACCGCCAATAAGCTGCTGCTCGCGCAGCACGGCCCGGAGCTGGTCCGCCACGCGGGGCGCGCGGGGGTGGATCTCGCCTTTGAGGCCTCGGTGGGCGGCGGGGTGCCGGTGATCCGCACGCTGCGCGAGGCGCTCACTAGCGACTGGGTGCGGAGCGTGCACGCCATCTTGAACGGCACTTGCAACTACGTGCTCACGCGCATGCGCGACGACGGCGTGAGCTTTCACGACGCCGTGAAGGAGGCGCAGCGCCTGGGCTACGCGGAGGCCGATCCGAGCCTCGACGTGGACGGCCACGACGCGGCCCAGAAGCTGGTGGTGCTGAGCATGCTCGCGTTCGGCGCTGACGTGCCGGTCTCTGGCGTGAAGGTGGAGGGGATAAGCCAGGTAGATCAGCTAGATTTCCGCTTCGCCGCGCGCTTCGGCTACACCATCAAGCACCTGGCCATCGGCTACGATCACGGGGAGTGCGTGGAGCTGCGGGTGCACCCGGCGATGATTCCGCGCGGAAGCGTGCTCGCCAACATCGACGGGGTGCTGAACGCGACCTTGATCCAGGGCCGGGCGCTCGGCCCCTGCCTGCTGGTCGGGCGCGGGGCAGGGGACATGCCGACCGCGGTGAGTGTGGTGGCGGACATCGTGGACGTCGCCCGCTCACGGATGGAGGGCGAGCCGGGGCTCTCGACCCGCGGGATCCAGCTGAATCAGCGGCCCATCTTGCCCCACGACGAGGTGCAGGCGCGCTACTACCTGCGCTTCGACGTGGCAGACGAGCCAGGCGTGCTCGGCCACATCAGCACGGCGCTCGGCGCGCACGGGGTGAGCATCGAGCAGATGATGCAGGAGGGGCGCGCGGAGGAGGCGGGCTCGGCGGTGCCCGTCTTGATCATCACCCACGGCGCCACCGAAGGGCGGGTGACGGCCGCGATGCAGGCGGTCGCGGGGCACGGCTTCATGAAGGCGCCGCCGCGGCTGATCCGGATCGAGGACGTGTGAGCTCATCAGGGGAGCTGTCTGCAGCGGGTGCGCCTGAAGGCGCTGCGGGCGGCGCTTCAGCGAGCTCGAGTGAGCCGTCACGTGTTACGTCAGGTAAGCTGTCAGAGCGCGGGGCGCCGCGTCGCTCGGCGCCGCTCGGGGTGTTCGACTCGGGGCTCGGGGGGCTCACGGTGGTGCGCGCGCTGGGCGAGCTGCTCCCGGGGGAGGACATCGTGTATTTGGGGGACACCGCGCGGGTCCCCTACGGCACCCGCTCGGCGGAGACGGTGGTGCGCTACGCGCGGGGCTGCGCCGCGCTGCTCCTGGAGCACGACGTGAAGGCGCTGGTGATCGCCTGCAACACCGTGAGCGCCGTGGCGGTGGAGCTGCTGCGCGCGGAGCTCGATCTGCCGGTGCTCGGCGTGGTGGAGCCAGGCGCTGAGGCCGCGGTGCGGGCCGCGGAGGCGACTGGGGCGCGGCGCATCGGGGTGCTCGGCACCGCCGGCACGGTGCGCTCAGGCGCCTACCCGCGCGCCGTGGGGCGGCTCTCGACGCGCTTCGAGGTGGTGGCGCAGCCGGCGCCGCTCTTGGTCCCCTTGGTGGAGGAAGGCTGGCTTGAGGGGGACGTGCCGCGGCTCGCCGTGGAGCGCTACCTGGCGCCGTTGATCGAGGCGGAGGTGGGCGCCATCGTGCTCGGGTGTACCCACTACCCGCTGCTCCGCCCGCTCATTGAGCGCGCCGCCGAGGCGCTCGCGGGGCGCCCGATCCCGGTGGTGGACAGCGCGGAGGCGACCGCGCGTCAGACCCAGGCGCTGCTTCAGGAGCGCGGCTTGGCTCAGGAGCAGGGGCACCAGGGGGGGCTCCAGGTGCTGGTGAGCGACGCGCCTGCCAGCTTCGCCATCTCGGCGGAGCGGTTCCTGGGCTACCCGGTGCGCGAGCTGCGGCAGGTGGACGTGGTGCTGGGCCCATAGCCGGCTGGGCGCTGATAGTCAGCTGGGCGCCGTAGCTGCTGAGCGCTGGGAGTAGCGCTGCTGGCTAGGTAGTCAGCTGGGCGCCGTGTCTGCTGAGGGGGCTGAGCGCTGAGGGTGGCGCTGTTGGCTAGGTAGTCAGCTGGGCGCCGTGTCTACTGAGGCGGAGCGGGCGAGCACGGCCATGCGCACCGCGACGCCGGCCTCCACCTGATCTAAGATCGCGGCCTGCGGGCTCTCGGCGACCTCATCGCTGATCTCCACGCCGCGGTTCATTGGCCCTGGGTGCATCACCAGCGCGCCCGGGCGCGCGAGCTTGAGCCGCGCGAGGCTCAGGCCCCAAAGCTTGGCGTACTCGCGCGCGCTGGGGATCAGCGCGCTGCCGAGGCGCTCTTGCTGGATGCGCAGCATCATCACCACGTCGGCCCCCTCAAGCGCCGGCTCCAGGCGGTCGCTGATCGGCGCCCCCAGCGCCTCGGGTACGGCGGGCCACATGGTGCGCGGGGCGGCGAAGTGGACGCTCGCGCCGAGCATCGAGAGCAAGCGCACGTTTGAGCGCGCCACGCGGCTGTGCTGGATGTCGCCGCAGATAGCCACCCGGCGCCCGCTCAGATCCCCCAGGTGCCGCCGCATGGTGAAGGCGTCGAGCAGCGCCTGCGTCGGGTGCTCGTGCATGCCGTCGCCCGCGTTGACAACCGCCGCGCGGCTCCGCTTGGCGATGGTGTGCGCGGCGCCCGAGGCGCTGTGGCGCAGCACCACCACGTCGGGTCGCATGGCGTTCAGGGTGGCGACGGTGTCGAGCAGCGTCTCCCCCTTGGTGGTGCTGGAGCTCTGAGCTGAGATGTTCACCACGTCGGCGCTCAGGCGCTTGCCGGCCAGCTCGAAGGAGGTGCGCGTGCGGGTGGAGGCCTCGAAGAACAGGTTCAGCACGGTGCGGCCGCGCAGATCGGGCGCCTTCTTGACCGGTTGCCGGCTCAGCTCAAAATAGTCAGCTGCGGCGTCTAATAGGGCGAGCGCCTCAGCTCGGTTGAGGTCGGCGATGGAGACAAGGTGCTTCGGTGCGCCAGGGGTCATGGAGTTCGCGTCGCTCTCGTTACCTGATTGGGGGACGACTCACGGTAAACCGATTGTCGTCCTAGTTCAGCCAGCGCCCGTCAGGGCCGCGGCCACCTTCGCCGTTTGGCTTGTCTTTGCCCTTGCCACCCTCAATCACCCTGAGCGCGCCGCGGTCTCGGCGCCGCGCGCCCTCTTCGCGGGCGCGCGCGTCGATGCGCCGCAGCTTCAGCTTGAGCCACGCGCGCCGGAGCGGCGACGGGGTGCCGCCGCCGAGCAGCCAGCCCGCGAGCAGCCCCCCGAACGGTGAGAGCAGGCCCTCCGCCGTTTGAGAGACCCACAGCACGCGCAGCACGCTCATGGCGATGACGAACAAGAGCAGGCCGGTGGCGGACACCGGCAGCACGAAGAACAGGCGGACTGTCTGTCCCTTGAAGCTGAGCGCCCAAGCGACGGCGATCGCCTCGACCACCGGGAAGGCGCCGTACCAGTAGCTAGGCACCAGGCGCGACGAGAGCGACGCCGGGAGCAGCAAATCCAAGAGCAGCTGGGTGGTGTAGGCGATGATCCCGGAGAAGAACAGGAAGCGCATGAAGCGCCGCGGGCCCCAGCTGGACTCCAGCGCAGGCCCTAGGAAGAACAAGCCGAGCAGCGCGAACAGCAGGTGGGTGACCGAGCCTTCAGGCTCGTGCATCCAGGGCGCGGTGAACAGCCGCCAGACCTGGCCCTTCAAGATGAGCTCGGTGCTCCCGCAGAGCAGGTTGAACAGCCCGCGGCTCGCCCCAGCGAAGTTGATGGCGACGGCGAAGGCGACGTTCACCGCGAGCAGCGTGATCAGCAGGCGCCGTAGCCACACACCGGGCTTGGGGAGCCCCCCGGCTTGCCCCGCTGGGTTCACCCGCCGCTGCCTCCAGCGCCCGCCGCGCCTCCGGCGCCTGCCGCGCCCCCAGTGCCTCCGGCGCCCGCGGCGCCTCCAGTGCCTGCCGCGCCTCCGGCGCCTGCCGCGCCGCCCACGCCGGCGGTTCCACCGGCGCCCGCAGCGCCTCCAGTGCCCGCCACGCCTCCAGCGCCACCAGTGCCCGCCGCGCCTCCAGTACCCGCCGCGCCTCCAGCGCCGCCTGCACCTGCCGCGCCACCCGTACCGCCTGTGCCGCCCGCGGAGAGCGGCGCGCAGCTCGCCGGTAAGATGAGCTTGTCCATCGTGACGCCGCTGCAGGCGGTGTGATAGCGGACGTCGCCCGTGGGCCCCAGGGCGCGCAGCGTGAGCTCATGACGCGCCCCTGCGCTGAGCTCGGTGAGGGCGAGCGTCGCTGCGCCACAGCTCGCCTCGGCGGCGCGCGAGTCGCCGCTCAGCGACAGCTGAAAGCGCGCGATCGACGCTTCATCGGGCGCTTCCCCAGCGCACGTCAGCTCCCCCTGGAGCGCCGTCAGGTTCACCTGCAGGCCGGTGGGCGGCGCCTCGCTGCGCTGGTCGATGAGCGGCCCGCAGGGCTGCACGAACACCGTGCGTGAGCCGACGCTGATCGCGGGCCGCGCGCCGGGCGCGACCTCAGGGTCGCCGCAGCGCGTGCTCCAGCTGGGGCTCAGCGTTTGTCCGCGTGAGTCGACCATCACCGGCGAGCCAGCGGCGAGCGGCGTCAGCTCCGCGCTGTCGTAGACGTCCACTTGCGCCGTGTAGCGGCGGCCAGGCGTCACGTAGCCGAAGGTGACTTGGTGGTTGCAGTCGCTGGGCGGTGAGCTCGGGTGAGTGAAGGGGGCGCTCGCGTCCTCTCCCAGCGTGGGCTCGGCCGTGAGCGTCACCACGTAGCGGCGCGGCGCTCCAGGCGCGTCGATGCAGGGCAGGGTGCCCAAGAAGTCGGCGGGATCGATCCCAACCAAGGTGGGGGAGCTAGTCACCGCCACGGCGCTGCCGCTCTCGAAGCAGCCGGTCAGGGAGGCTGACAGCAGCAGGGCGGCGATCCAAGTCGTGCGCATCTGGCCGCGGTCTTACAGCGCTTCGGGGCTGCGCACCACCGCTCAGCGCGGCCAGTGGGGTCGGTGAGGCGCCCTGGGTCGCGTTTAGGCGTTGTCTCGGGGCTCAGTGCCACGGCTCAGGCTTCCTTGGCCTCTCAGCCGCCGCCTGCAGCGCCGCCGGTCCCTGCGGCGCCGCCGGTCCCTGCAGCACCGCCGGTCCCTGCAGCACCGCCTGAACCCCCGCTGCCGCCCGAACCCCCACTACCCCCTGAGCCCGCGTCCGGGAGGTCATCAGAGACCAGGAAGCGGCAGCTTGAGGTCTGCTGCGGCTCTTGGACGATGTCACAGACGTGGCTGATCTGAGCGTCCAAGCGCACGCCCTGGAGCCCTTCGCAGGCTGACGGTTGCTCCACGCCACGCTCAGCGCAGCTGCTGGCGGCGACCAGGGTCGCCTGGCAGGCCTTCACCTGAGAGCTGCGCGGCTCCTCGGCGCCCAGGCCATGCAGGCAATGGTCGCGGTAGAAGCGCTTGCAAGCGTCCACGTCGTCGGTCAGCCCACAGCGGCCGGCGGCTTCACAGCGGGTGTTCTCAATCTCGCGGCAGATCTCGACGCCGACCGCGTCGGTGCTGCAGCCACCGACGACTGCGCAGAAGACCCACAGTGGCCAAACGGATCGCCGATCAGCGCGCACCGTGGGTTGATTGAGCATGGCGGGCGCCTATCACGAGGTCGTGAGCCGCGGCGAGTTTTCGGCGACGCGAGCCGCCGCCTCAAAGCACCGGCTAGAGCGGCACGCAGGGAAGCAGCAGCAGGCAGCGAGCCCGGAAGAGCGCCCCCATGCGGGGCGAGGGCGCGCCTTCCCGGGCTCG
>CAYQAC010000111.1:0-17682 GCA_964415255.1 uncultured Polyangiaceae bacterium
AACGGCGCGGCTAAGCGAACGGCGCGGCTAAGCGAACGGCGCGGCTAAGCGAACGTCAGCCGCATGCCCTCGCGCGCCACCGTCGCTCCGGACCACATCGCGCGCGCCTCCGTCTCCAGCCGGCGCATGAAGTCATCCTCATGCTCTGGGTCGTGGTGGAAGATGGCGAGCTTCTTCACCTCTGCTGCGGTGCAGAGGCGCACGGCCTCTTGCCACGTGGAGTGCCCCCAGCCAACTTTGCTCGGGAACTCCTCGTCGGTGTACGTACAGTCGTAGATGACCAGATCTGCGCCCTCAATCAGGCCAAGCACCGTCTGGTCCGGCGCGCCGGGCACGTGCTCCGTGTCCGTCACGTAGCAGACGGCCTTACCACATGATTCCACGCGGTAGCCCGTGGCGCCGTTCGGGTGGTTGAGCGGCGCCGTGCGGATGGTCAGGCCCGGCGCCAAGCGCAGCGTCTCCCCGGCGTTGAAGTCAGAGAACCTGAGGTTCGCCTTCATCGCCTCGAGTGGCACCGGGAAGGTGGGCTGCGCCATCTGACCCGCGAACACCTCACGCAGCCCCCCGTCACCCAGGTGCCCCGCGAGCAGCTCGAAGTCGCGCCCCGCTTGGAAGCCAGGCTCAAAGAAGGGGAAGCCGTTGATGTGGTCCCAGTGGGTGTGGGTGAGCAAGATGTGGGCCCGCCGCACCTCGCTCTCCATGAAGGCGCGCCCCACGCCACGGATCCCGGTGCCCGCGTCGAGGATCAGCCGGTGCTCCCCGCTGAACAGCTCGATGCAGCTGGTGTTGCCGCCGTACACGATGTGCTGCGGCGTCGGGCACGCGATGCTGCCGCGCACCCCCCAGAACTGAACTCCAAACGCCATCCCAAGAGTCGCCCAGCGCCGCGCGCACGGACCACCCGCCACAGCGCACCAAGCCCCCGTGAAGGTACCCCTTCGGCCACCACGAAATCCACCCTAGAGCGGCGATCAGTTTGCCGCCAGACGGCCCCGGGGAACCGGCCCCATGCGGGGCGAGGGCCCGGTTCCCCTGGTCCTCTGCTCGGCGCTGCTTCCCTTTGCACCGCTAAAGTTGCTGATCTGAGGACGACAAACAAGCCGCCCCGCCGCCTCCGGCCACGCGTTTCCGCCCGCCCTCAGCCCCTTGAGGCCACCCGGACTGGGCCCGTGGGGGCCCTGGCTGGGGGAGGATCGTCAGCCGAGACCATCCTGCGCAAGGCTAGCGCGGGGCAGCGGGGCGAGACGCAAGAATCACCTGAAGCTTGCCTGACGCCCCCCCTAAAGCCTCCGTTATTTCTGGCGCGTAGTTTGATTGCTGCGGGACGAAGTGTGCTCAACCACTACCGTACCGACCCTGGAGGTCCTCATGGAACACCGCTCAATGCTTAGCTCGACCCAACGTCTTCACCTGCTGCCCGCGGGTGCCTGTGCCGGGGTCCTGCTGTCGCTCACCACGCTCGGCGCAGCGGCGCCTAGCGACCCTGCCGCCGACGCGGCGGCCGCCGACGCAGGCAGCGCCGTGAGCCCTGAGCCCGTGAGCACCGAGCCCGCGGCCGAGATCAGCGCCAACCCCGGCGAAGGCGTGCGCGTCGCGAGCGGTCATTTCTCGCTCACGCTCGGCATGCGCACTCAGGTCCGCGCGACCTTGGAGGACGAACGGGCAACGGACGACGACACGACGCTCGGCCTGAAGCTCCAGCGCATGCGGGTGACCGCTAAGGGCACGATGTTCGATCCTCACACCCAGCTGGGGTTGGATCTCGATCTTGCCCAGCTGGGCGCCGCGGCGCCTGCGCGCACCACCCCGCTGCTCGACGCCTTCGGCCAGTTCTCGCACCTGCGCGATCTCACGCTGCGCGTCGGGCAGTACAAGGTGCCTTTCCTCCGGGAAACAATCCAGGCCGACGGCAAGCTGGAGATGGTGGACCTCAGCCTGATGCAGCGCCGCTTCAGCTTGGACCGAGACGTGGGCTTCGACGTCGGCTCAAAGGACCTGTTCGGCACCGGGGGCTACGTCCGCTACAACCTCGGCGTGTACTCGGGCCAGGGCGCGCGGAACCTGGAGCAGCGGCCGTTTGGGCTGATGTACCTCGCGCGGGTGGAGGTGCTGCCGCTCGGCGCCTTCGATGACTACTCCCAAGGGGACCTCGGGCGGAGCGAGCTTGGCATCGCCCTCGGCGGGGCAGTCGGCTACGTGGACGGCGCGCGGCAGCGCACCGGGACGATCGGGGGCGGCTTCGCCGACGGCGGCACCGCCGACTATCAAGTCGCCACCCTGGATCTGGTGCTCAAGATCGCCGGAGCTCACCTGTACGGCGCGGTGGCCTTCCGCTCGGGCGATCGAGACGGTGGCGGCGCCTTGGACGAGAACGGCGTGCTGGTCCCGGTGGAGAGCGCTCACAACGGCTGGGGCATGGTGGGCCAGCTGAGCTACGTCATCCCCACCACGTCGGTCCTGGTGGCGGGCCGCTACGCGGCCAGCACCAAGGCTGATGACAGCGCCATGATCAATGAGCGCGAGGTCGGCGGCGGCGTGAGCTACTTCTTCCGCAAGCACGCCCTGAAGCTCCAAGCCGACGCGCTGCGAGTGTGGCAGCCGAGCCTGGGGATGTCGGAGGGCACGGACCAGGTGCGGCTCCAGCTCCAGATGGTGCTGTAACGTCGCGAGACAGCGGCGCCCAGCGCGGCCCGGCGACACCTAAGGAAACGCCGCCCCAAAGCCGCGCTGCGCGCCGCCACGCCCTCGTCTCCCCGAGCTAAGGCTTCGCTGAGTCGTCCTCTGATATGGAGCGGCGTGCGGCGCCGAGGGCCAGCGTGTCACCTGGCTGACACACAATCGTTGCCCGACTGTCCCAGCGCCCTCGGGTGGCGTTGCTAAGTGTCCGCGCGGATGTGCGCCCGGGCCCTGTTCTGGATCACCGCGCTGGTGCTGAGCCTCGTCGGGTGTCGCGGCGTGGATCCAGATGGCTCGGTCGGCGGCGTCGTCAACCTGAACGGCGCGGGCGCCACCTTCCCCTTCCCGCTCTACTCGAAGTGGACCTTCGAGTACTACCGCCAGCACCCGACGGTGAAGATCAACTACCAGAGCATCGGCTCCGGCGGAGGGATCCGGCAGCTCCTGGCGGAGACGGTCGATTTTGGCGCCACCGACGCGCCCATGACGGAGGACGAGCGCAAGAAGGCTCCCCGCACCATCCTCCACATCCCCGCCACCCTGGGCGCGGTGGCTGTGGCCTACAACCTGCCGAGCGTGCCCGCGCTTAGGCTCTCACCGGAGACGCTCTCCGCGATTTACCTGGGGGAAATCACCAGCTGGAGCGACCCACGGATCGCCGAGCTGAACCCTGGCGCAGCGCTACCCGAGCAGGGCATCACCGTGGTGTATCGCAGCGACGGCAGCGGCACGACCGCGGTGTTCAGCGACTACCTGGCGAAGGTCTCACCGCGCTGGAAGGAGCGAGTCGGCGCGGGCAAGAGCCTGCGCTGGCCCAAGGGGCTCGGGGCCAAGGGCAATGAGGGCGTGAGCGGTCAAGTGAAGACGACCACCGGCGCCATCGGCTACCTTGAGCTGGCCTATGTGCACACCGCCAAGCTCCAGGTGGTGGCGCTGAAGAACCAACACGGTGAGTTCATCACCCCCTCGGTGAAGGCGGTCACCGCCGCGGCCAGCGGCGTGCAACTCCCCGAGACGCTCACCGCGTCGATCACCGACAGCGCGAGCCCCGGCGCCTACCCGATCGCCTCCTACTCTTACCTGCTCGTCTACCAAGACCACCCGAAGAGCGCCAAGGCGGCCGCCCTCGCGAGCTTCCTCATGTGGTCGCTGCGCGACGGCCAGCGCTTCGCCGAGAAGCTGCACTACGCCCCCCTGCCGGACGAGGTCGTCCTGCAGGTGGAGGCCCGCCTGAAGCAGCTCACGACGGGCGGCAAGCCGGCCCTGCCTTGAGAGGCAGTCCACCTGACAACCCGGTCGATAATTCCTCAGCCATACTGACCACTTGCCGGCACCTACTCAGCCACCCCGACCCCCTGGGCGCCTCTTCAGCTGCTCAGGCCACCGCGCCCGCAATCTTCAGTTTCACTGACTAACACCGCCTCCCCCGCGATCGTGAGCCCCGTGTCCTCTGTCTCCAACCCGCCCCGCATCGTGCGCCGCACCCCGCGCTGGCTCCCCCTGCTCGGCCGCAGCGCGAACCCAGGCGACGCCGTGTTCCGCAGCGTCGCGCGGCTGTTCGCGCTGCTGATCTTGGTGCTCGTGCTGGCGATGGCAGCGCAGATGGCGCTCGCCTCGGAGGACTCCTTCAGGGCCTTCGGCTGGGGCTTCATCACAAGCCAAGAGTGGGACCCAGTGGGGCAGCGGTACGGCGCCCTGCCGTTCATCTTCGGCACCATCGTCTCCTCGCTGCTCGCCTTGCTCATCGCGGTGCCGGTCGCGCTCGGCATCGCGATCTACCTCTCGGAGCTGGCGCCGCTGTGGCTACGGAAGCCGATCGGCTTCTTGGTGGAGCTGCTCGCGGCGGTGCCGAGCGTGGTCTATGGCCTGTGGGGGGTGTTCGTGCTGGCGCCGCTGATGGCCACCACGGTGGAGCCCGCGCTGCGCAGCGTGCTCGGCTTCTTGCCGCTGTTCTCAGGGCCGAACCAGGGGTTCGGGATGCTGAGCGGCGGCGTGATCTTAGCCATCATGATCTTGCCCACCATCTCCAGCGTGAGCCGCGAGGTGCTGCAGGCGGTGCCCGCCAACCTGCGTGAGGGTGCCATCGCCTTGGGCGCCACCCGCTGGGAGGTGGTGCGTGTTGGCGTGCTGCCCTACGCGCGCCCGGGCCTGGTGGGCGCGGTGATCTTAGGCCTCGGGCGCGCCCTCGGCGAGACGATGGCGATCACCATGCTGATTGGCAACCGCCCGGAGATCAGCGCCTCGCTGTTCGCCCCCTCGTACACCATGGCCAGCGTGCTCGCGAACGAGTTCGCCGAGGCCTCACAGGACCTGCACCTGGCGGCGCTCGCGGAGATTTCCCTGTTGCTCTTCGCGGTCACCCTGCTGCTCAACATCGTGGCGCGGCTGCTCGTGTGGCAGGTGTCACGCGGTGAAGCCAAGGGGGCGCGGTGACGAGCCAGGCAGCCTCCAAGAAGCGGGCGGCGTCATTGCTGTCACCTGACTCAAGCTACAAGCTCCGTCAGGCTAAAGATCGGTTCATCCGTGGGCTGTGCGTGGCGTTCACGCTGCTCGCGTTGGTCCCGCTGTTCAGCGTGCTCTATTACCTCACGGCCCGCGGGATCGGCGGGGTGAACCTGGCGTTCTTCACTGAGCTGCCGCGGCCAGTGGGTGAGGCCGGCGGTGGCATGGCGAACTCCATCGTCGGCAGCGCCCAGCTGGTGGGCCTCGCTTGCTTATTTGGGATCCCGCCGGGGCTGCTCGCGGGGATTTACCTCGCGGAGTCAGGTAAGGGCGGGTTCGCGAAGGTGATCCGCTTCGCCGCGGACGTGCTCACCGGCGTGCCTTCCATCACCGTCGGCGTGTTCGTCTACAGCTTGCTCGTCTTGACGCTGGGGCGCTTCAGCATGCTGGCGGGCGCGGTGGCGCTGGCGATCTTGATGGTGCCGACAGTCACCCGTACGACTGAGGAGCTGATGCGCCTGGTGCCTGAGCAGCTGCGCGAGGCGGGGCTGGGGCTCGGGCTCCCACGCTGGCGCGTCACCTTGAAAATCACGCTGCGCACCGCGCTGCCTGGCATCGCCACGGGCATCATGCTCGCGGTGGCGCGCGTCGCCGGTGAGACCGCGCCGCTGCTGTTCACCGCCTTCTCCAACCGCTTCTGGAACGACGGCATCGATCAACCCGTGTCGTCGCTGCCCATCCAAATCTACACCTACGCCGTCTCCCCCTTCGAAGACTGGCATCAGCAAGCCTGGGCGGCGGCCTTCGTGCTGGTCGTCTTCATCTTGCTCCTCAACATCACCGCGCGCCTCTTGGTGCGTCACCGGGTCAAAGGCCGATGAACCTCGAACCACAAGCGCCCGTCGTCACCGCCCCCACCCCGAAGGTGAAGGCCCCCCCCGCAGTTGGTGGTACCGAGCAGTCCTCAACGCTCGAGGTGAAGTTCTCTGCAGAAGATCTGCGCGCGCGCTTCGGCACCACCCAAGTGCTGAAGGGGATCTCGATGCCGATCGAGGCGCGCACCGTGACCGCGGTGATCGGCCCCTCAGGCTGCGGCAAGTCCACCTTCGTGCGCTGCCTGAACCGCATGCACGAGGTGGCGCCAGGCGCCATCGTGGAGGGCCGCGTGCTGCTCGATGGTCAAGACATCTACGGCCCAGGCGTCGACCCGGTGCTCGTCCGGCGTCACATCGGCATGGTCTTTCAGAAGCCCAACCCGTTCCCTACCCTGTCGATTCAGGACAACGTGCTCGCCGGCCTACGCCTGAACGGCGTCCGGGTGCCGAACCCAGCCGAGGTGGTCGAGCGGCGGCTGCGCCAGGTGGCGCTGTGGGACGAGGTGAAGGACGGCCTCGATCGCTCGGGCACCAGCCTCTCCGGCGGCCAACAGCAGCGGCTGTGCATCGCGCGGAGCCTCGCCCTAGAGCCTGAGGTGCTCCTGATGGACGAGCCCTGCTCGGCGCTGGACCCGATCGCCACGGCGCGGGTGGAGGAGCTGATCCACGAGCTGCGCGCCGACTACACGATCGTGATCGTCACCCACAACATGCAGCAGGCCGCGCGCGTCGCGGACACCACCGCGTTTTTCTACATGGGAGAGCTGGTGGAGTACGACCAGACCGACGTCATCTTCACGCGCCCGAAGCAGAGCAAAACAGAAGACTACATCACCGGCCGCTTCGGCTGATTCACCGAGCGTTCAGGGAGAGCGAATGACCCGTCATACGGACCGTGAGTACGCTCGTGAGCTCGACCTGCTGCGCGAGCGGGTGCTGCTCATGGGCTCCCAAGTGGAGGCGATGGTGGGCGACGCGATGCGGGCGTTCCACCAGCGCGACACCCAGCTGGCGCGCACAACACTGCGCGCGGATCAGGAGGTCGATCAGCTTGAGCTCGAGATCGACGAGCGCTGCCTCAAGCTGCTCGCCCGGCGCCAGCCGGTGGCGAGCGATCTGCGCTTCATCACCACGAGCTTGAAGCTCGTGACCGATCTTGAGCGGGTGGGAGATCTTGCCACCAACATCTGTGAGCGCACGCTCGAGCTCGCGCTCGAGCCCCCGGTCGTCATCGATCCGCGGCTGCCCCAAATGGCTGAGCTCGCGCAGGGCATGCTCGCTGACGCGCTGAACAGCTTCGTGCAGAGCGACGCCCAGCGCGCCCGCGACGTCGTCGAGCGTGACCACCTGGTCGACTCCGCCTACGCCGAGACCTTCCCCGCCTTGACCGGGCGTATGGTCACCGAGCCTGAGGCGGCGCAGCGCCTGCTGTCGGTGGGCCGCTACCTCGAACGGGTGGCTGACCACGCGACCAACATCGCGGAGATGGTGGTGTTCATGGTGGAGGGCAAGGACGTGCGCCACACCTTCCATGCGCCACACTCCAAGGACAGCTGAGCCAACGAGCGCGCTCCCACGCCAGCTCTTCAACGCCACGCGGCACCGTGACGCGCTCCCACGCCAGCTCTTCAACGCGACCTGGGTGACGCGCTCCTACCCAGTGGGGACGTCCTTGGCCCCGACCCTCCTCAATGCCTGGCTCGATCGGGGGGGGGTTGGACAGGTAGTCACTGCGACGCCCCTGTGCAGCGCGTGGGTAACACGGGTAAAGTGGGGGGATGACGGAGCTGGGTTTGGGGGCTGGGGCCGACGTGACGTCACTCGACAAGGCGGCGCGCCTTGAGCTCCTGCACCGCGTCGGGATCGCGCTGACCGCGGAGAAGAACCGCGACCGCCTGGTCGAGATGATCCTCCTTGAGGCCAAGCAGCTCTGCAACGCCGACGGCGGCACGCTGTACATCCGCACCGACGAAGACACGCTGCGCTTTGCCATCATGCGCACCGACTCGCTCTCCATCGCGCTCGGCGGCACCACCGGCCGCGAAATCGAGCTGCCAGAGATGCCGCTCTACGACGCCGAGACGAAGGCCAAGAACCTCCGCAACGTCGCCACCGCCGCCGTCCTGCTGCGGCGCTCCATCAACATCCCTGACGCCTACGACGCTGAGGGCTTCGACTTCAGCGGCACCAAGCAGTTCGACGAGCGCAACGCCTACCGCTCGCGGTCGTTCCTCACCATCCCGCTCTACAACACCGAGAGCCGCGTCATCGCGGTGCTGCAGCTCTTGAACGCGCGGGACGCCTCGGGCAAGGTGGTGCCCTTCAGCGACGAGGTGGAGCGCATCGTCCAAGCGCTGGCGTCTCAAGCCGGCATCGCCCTGGACAACCAGATGCTGCTCGATGGTCAGCGCAAGCTGCTCGAGAGCTTCATCAAGCTGATCGCGGCGGCGATCGACGCCAAGAGCCCGTACACCGGCGGGCACTGCGAGCGGGTGCCGGTGCTGACGGAGATGCTCGCCGAGAGCCTCTGCCGCGCTGAGGCGGGGCCGTTCGGTAGCTTCCGCCTCACGGAGGAGGAGTGGTACGAGCTGCGCATCGCCGCCTGGCTCCACGACTGCGGCAAGGTCACGACACCTGTCCATGTGATGGACAAGGCGACCAAGCTCGAGACCATCTCCGATCGGATCGACACGGTGCGCGCACGGTTCGAGGTGCTCCGGCGCGACGCCGAGCTCCGGGCGCTGAAGCAGCAGCTCGCGGGCGAGCCCGCGGAGGCGGCCCAGGCGACGCTCGGCGCGGAGTTAGCCCAGCTGGCTGAGGAGCTCGCCTTCCTTGAGCGAGCCAACACCGGCGGTGAGTTCCTAGCGCCGGAGCTGCAGGCGCGGATCCGTGAGATTGGCGCGCGGCGCCTGCGCCAGGGCGATCGAGAGGTGCCGCTGCTCAGCGACGATGAGATCGAGAACCTTTGCATCTCTCGGGGCACCCTGACGGAGTCCGAGCGGCTGGTCATCAACGGGCACATGGTGCAGACAATCCAGATGCTGGAGGCGCTGCCCTTCCCGCGTAACCTCTCCCGCGTGCCTGAGTACGCGGGCGGGCACCACGAGAAGATGGACGGCGGCGGCTACCCGCGGGGGATCTACGCGGGTGATATGAGCGTCCCCGCGCGCATCATGGCGATCGCCGATGTGTTCGAGGCGCTCACCGCGGATGACCGCCCCTACAAGCGCGCCAAGCGGCTGAGCGAGGCGATGAGCATCATGGGGTACATGAAGCGGGACAACCACCTAGATCCTGAGCTGTTCGATCATTTCGTCAGGAGCCGTACCTACCTACGCTACGCCGAGGGCTACCTGGACCCGAGCCTGATCGACGCGGTTGATGAGGCGGCGCTGCTCGCCATCACACCGCGCCCCTTCGAGCTCCCTCCGGAGGCGGCGCGGGCCCAAAGGAAGCGCGAGTTCCTGCCGGCGTACCGCGCGCGCCTCAAGCGCTGAGCGCGTTCATCAGCACTGTGGCATGGGATGTTCCGTCAGCCATACTGACTAAGCCATGGCGCCACGTCAGCTGCACTGACCACGCGATGGCGCCTACAGCCGCCCGTAAACCGGCAGCGCCGCGCCGCTCACGTCAGGGTTCTTGAGCAAATGGAGCACGCTCGCCGCCAGCGCGTCGGGCGACACCCAACGCGTGAAGTCTGCGTCCGGCATCGCGGCGCGGTTCGGCGGCGTGTCGATCACGCTCGGGAGCACCGCGTTCACCCGCACGCCTTGGCTCTGCACCTCCGCCGCCGCCGCCTGCGCCAAGGCCACCAAGGCCGCCTTGCTCGCGGTGTAGGCGGCGCTCCCAGCGCCGCTCGCGGGCTCCACCGCGCTCCGTGACCCGATCACCACCACCGCGCCTTCCTTGGCCGCGCAGAGCGGCGGCAGCACCGCCCGCAAGCTCACCCAAGCGCTCACCAGGTTCATCTGGAGCAGCTCGGTGAGCTCATCAGGCGGTGCCTCGGTGAGCGGCGCGCCGCCGCGCCAACCCCCCGCGACGAGCACGGCGCCTGAGAGCGGCTGGAGGCGCCCAGCCGCCGCGAGCTGCTGCCAGGCTGCAGCGTCCACAACATCAAGCGTCGCAGTCTCGACACCGAGCTCAGCGGCGAGCTGGGCGAGGCCCTGCGCGGCCTCCGCGCGATCGAGCGCGAGCACCGCGCTGCCCGCTTCGGTGAGCGCCCGACACACCGCGCGGCCGAGCGCGCCCGCCGCGCCGGTCACCAAGGTGCGACCCTGGATCAGGTGCACAGCCACTGGTTGGAGAAGCAGAGGCAGGTGACGATGCCATAGTCGCACTGCCCGAAGGGAAGGGGGCAAGCAGCCCCATTCGCTGGCTGGCTCCCAGGGCAGGTGAAGGGATCTCCGCCGCTGCTCGGGACGCTCGCCGCGCCGACCGTCCAGTCCGCCGAGGTGAAGCTGGGTGAAGCCCCGCTGTAGCCCACGCGACGGAACGCCTTCGTGTTCTCGTCAGCCGCGGAGATCGACGGCAGCGTGGAGTTGAAGCTGACCCCGCTCGGGAGGCTGATGGAACTCGAAGACCAGCGCATGGCGTCGAGCACGTTCGCCGCGGTGCAGGGGTTGCCGGTGCACAAGAGCGCCGTGCCCACGCTGTCGCCCAGCCACAGGATGTACTGAGACGCCTCGAACGCGCCCGAGCTCATGGTGCCGCCCATCTCCACGATTCGCAGCTTCTCCATCGGCGCTAACGTCTGGGTGGGCAGGCGAATCACCGTGTGATCGCCCTGTACCTGCGAGTGCAGGTACACATCCCCCAGCGCCGCGCTGCAGGTGGGGTGCCGGTTTTGGATCACGGCGTAGTCGCCGTCGCCCGTGAACACCTCATCGATCACGAGCTGTGAGGTGGCGCCGCCCACCGGGCAGCTGGTGCACGCGCCGGCGGAGCACACCTGGCCGCTCGCGGCGCAGTTCGTCCCGCCAGGCAGGGGCCCTGACCCGTCGGCGTTGCACGTGGTCGCCATGTTGCCGCTGCAGAGCCGCGTGCCCGGCTCACAGGCGCGCGGCAGGCAGAGGGTGGTGCTTGGATCGCAGTAATGGAGCGAGGAGCAGGTCTCGACCAGCGTTGAGCTCATGCCGTCCGACGCGCACCAGCGCGCCTCTTGACCGGCGCAGAAGTACTGTGACGGCTCACACTCCTGCTGAGTGCAAGCGCCGTCCTGACAGAACTGCGGGCACACCTCGAGCAGCGACGACGACAGACCGTCCGACGCGCACTGGCGCCGCTCGGCCCCGTTACAGTAGGTCGCGCGGGGATCGCACACGAGCGACACGCAGCTCGCCGCCGAGCCCGTCTGCACGCACACCGCGCTGGCGCCACAAGAGACGCCGCTCCCCCAGCCCACGCTGCCTCCGAGGCAGCTCTGGAGCATGCCCTCCGCGCAGCGGCTCGAGCCCTCCAAGCAGGCGCTCAGCTGACAGGCGCCCTCCGCGCAGTAGTAGGCGTTCGGGCAGTCGCTGTGCTCAAGGCAGTCCGCGCACACGCCTCGCACACGGTCGCACAGCTGACCATGCGGGGTGCACTGGTTGTCCGACTGGCAGGGGCGCAGCTCCCGGCACTGGTTCGCGACGCAGGTCTTCTCGTCAGGGCAGTCCGCCGTTTCTGCGCACTCGACACAGCGCTTCGCGACTGGATCACAAATCTGTCCATCGCAGTCGAGGCTGTTGCGGCACGCCGTGTAGGGCACGCAGCGCCCGCTGACACAGTCAGCCGTGCCGTCGCAGTCCTCAGCTCCAACGCACTCCTCACAGCGGCCCGTCGTAGGATCGCAGATGGCACCTGAAGGCGCGTCCACGCAGTCCAAGCTGTTACGGCAGGTCGTCTCCGGGATGCACTTTCGCTCGACGCAGCGCGCCTCCCCGCTGCAGTCCGTCTCGAACAGGCACTCCACACACTGACCGACCAGCTCATCGCACACGCCATCTTGGCAGTCGTTGCTGTCGGTGCAGGCGCCGCCGCCTGAGCCCCCTGAGCCCCCTGAAGCCGACGAGCCACCTGAGCCCCCTGAAGCCGACGAACCGCCTACGCCGCCTGAAGCAGACGAGCCACCTGCGCCCGCGACCCCTCCCGTGCCCCCACTCGAACCAGGTGGTCCATTACCGCTGCTCCCGCAGCCAACCGCCCACAACGTCCCCACCAAACCTAAGACAGCAAAACGAATCATCCCCAACTCCAGCTCCAAAGTGCCGTGCGCTCTACGCCCTGCCGCGTAGGACGACAAACGGTTTACCGTTTGTTGTCCTCAAATCATCAACTAGAGCGACGCGAGGGGAAGCAGCGCCGAGCAGAGGACCAGGAAAACCGCGCCCTCGCCCCGCATGGGGGCGGCTTTCCTGGTCCGTCTGGCGGCAAACCGATCGGGCTCTAGCACCTTCCCTTGCCCACTCCCACTCACTTCCTTCATGGATCCTCATCGTGCATGAGGCGCGGCGCGCCAGAGCGCAGGCGCCGCCGCCCAGCTGCCCAGCGCACGCAGCGCACGTAGCGCGGTGCCGTCTAACCCCCAATAAAAAAAGCCTGAACGCCGCGTGTGCCGCCGTGCGTCATGGAGCCGACTCGCGGGCGTGTGCGTCATGGGGGCGCTTAGACAGCGCTCGGCGTCAACACCTCACCGAGCGAGCCACAGCGCGCTCGGCGGACCCAGGACGCGCTTCATGTGGGGTTGGGGGTTGGCTCACGCTCGGCGTCTCTGAGCGGAGCTCGCAGGATGAGCCGGTGAGCCACCTCGACGCACCCCCAAACCTCAACGGCTCGGCAGCTCAACGCAGCTCGACTCAGCTCAACGCAACGCAGCGCAGCGCAGCGCAGCGCAGCGCAGCCCGACTCAGCGCAGCGCGCGCGCCGCCTTCACCGCCAGGACCTCGTTGGCGATGCGCCCGTTGTAGGGAGCGGCGATGGGATCCGCGTGCTCCACGATCAGCGCCTTCGCCTGCGCCGGCGTGAGCGCCGGGCGCACCGCGAACAGCTTGGCCGCCAAGTTCGCGACATTGGGCGCCGCCATCGAGGTGCCGCTCAAGGGCACCGTCTCCCCGGAGGGCACCAGGCTCGGCACCTCCACCCCAAAATCAAAGATGGGCACCATCCTCGAGTGCGAGTTGGTGAAGGCCGCCCAAGAGCCGAAGCGATCCACCGCGCCCACGCTGAGCACGTTGCCCTTCTCGATCCCGGCGGGGACCACCCCATACTCCTCCACGTCCTGGTTCGAGTTGCCCGCGGCCACCACGAACAGGGTGTCCGGACAGGCGTCGAACACCCACGCCCAGTGCTTGTGCCGCGCCGCTTGCACCACCTCGGCGCGCGCCTTCACCGCCTGCTCCGTGGGGTACTTGTCTTGCTCGTAGCGGAGCTCCGCCTCGAGGTACTCGCGACTGAAGCCGAGCGACGCGTTCACGACCCGCACCTGATGGCGCTTGATGAAGGCCGCGATCGCCTCCACGTTCTCGCGCTCCTTCGCGAGCTCGGCGTCCGTCGGGCCGCGGTGGTGATACACGCGCGACTCACCGGCCCACGCCGAGCGGAAAATGGCGAGTTTCGCGCTGGGGACCCCCTGCAGCATGATGCCCGCCACGTGGGTGCCGTGGGCCCACTCACCCACCGCGTCCAGGTTCTGCTCCAAGCGATCGAGGGCCGCGGCGTTCTCCACCCCGCGCATCAAGGCGAGCACCTGCTGCGCCGCCTCGCTGGTGGCGATGCCCGCCCGCAGATCCATGATTCCGCGGAGAAATGGCTTGTACTCGCTGAGCACGGCCTCCGGCGGCTGATACAAAAGCTCGGTGTGGGCCGCCTCGTCCACGATGCCGTGCACATCGTCCACCACCCCATCGCCGTCGTCGTCTTTTCCGTTCGGCAATTCGTTCGGGTGCGTGAACAGCTGCTTCTTGAACAGCTCGGGGCTGGTGCCCACGTCCCACACGCCTACCACGACGGGCTTCGCGTCCCGCGCACCCGTCAGGTTCACTGTCTGAAAGGCGTAGGGCTTCTCCGGCGGCAGCGCCTCGTGCTCCTGGCGCACCGCCGCCACCGCGGCGAGGTAGAGCGCGCGATGCGCCACCACGTCGCCCAGCACCTGCTCGGTCAACAGCACGCTGGTGGCGCCGTCCAGCGTGAGGAGCTGCCCCTTGGCCTGCTCCACCCGCGCCGTCAGCTGCTTTTTCTCTTGGAAAAGCTGGAACACCACGGTGGAGGAGCCGAGCCGCGCTCGCGGGAGCTCCCGCAGCACCACGGAGACGGCGGCCTCACCCGCCGCTGTGTCCTGAGCCCGCTTGCGCGCGATGATGCTGAGCAGCGTCGTCCCCGCGAACGCCGAATTCCGGTTCTTCGCGCGAGCACGCACGAAGCGCACCAGGCCCTCCGCCCGGTCGAGCTCACCCTCCGCTAGCGCTACGAGCGCCAAATTCAGCACCTGCTCCGACGCCCGCCCGCTCAGCTCCGGAGCCTGGCTCGGGTTCGCTGCGTAGCCAGCGAGCGCCGCCACGTCGAGCTCCGGAGCCACCTCCTTCTAGCGCTGCTCCGCGCCCTCACGCACGAAGCGCACCAGCGCCTCACCTTCGAGCGTGGCCCAGGTGAGGGGCAAATCCTCGGCGATGGCAGCGCTGCTCGAGGGGACAGGGGGGGTTGGACGGGTAGGCTCCGGTGCGGCTGTGCCACCGCACGCAGCCACGCTAGCCCCCAACAACAAGCCGAGGCCAGCGCACAACCCTGCGCGGCGCGCCGCGACGCCCGCACGGAGCCCGCCGCTCGCTACTTTTCCCCATCGCCCAGAACCTGCATCAGCCGCTCGCATCGGCCCCGGTTACCTCCCCAAGTCGCGCGCCGCAAGCGCCAGGCGCGATGAGTGGACCCAGAGCCGCCGAGCGACGCCGCGCCCGACGTGCGCCGCGCTGCTCCTCGCCGCTCCGCTGACGTATAACGCGCGGCCGTGTCCGCCGCACCCGAAGCTCCATCGCCGTCGCCCGCCGCGAGTCACGACGCCGAGGCGCAGGGCGATGAAGGCAGGATAACTGACAGCGCGCACACCACCGCGCGCGCGGCGCGACCCGCGCTCCTGACGCGCGCCCGCGCGGCGCTCTCCTTCGCCACGCCCCTCGAGTGGCTGCTGCTGCTGGTCGGGCTGGGGCTGACGTGGCGCTACTTCTGGTTCATGGACGACGCGTTCATCTACTTCCGCTACGTGGACAACCTGCTCTTCCTCGGGCGCGGGCTGGTGTTCAACCCGGGGGAGTACGTGGAGGCCTACTCGAGCCCGCTGTGGACCCTCCTCTTGGTGCCGCTCCGCGCGACCACCCTCGACTACCACGCGCTGCTGCGCGCGCTCTCGCTCGTCACCTGCGGCGCGTTCTGGCTCACCGCGGTCCACCTGAACCGGCGCCTGTGCCCGCCCGGGCCGCGCGACGCCGCTCGTGCAGCTGATGGCCTGCGTGTTCGCGCTCTCCTTACTCTCCCCCACCCGTCGCCTGTGGCAAGCGCTGGCGGGGCTCGCCCCGCTCGTGCGCCCGGAGCTGGCGGTGCCCCTGATGGTGCTCATGGGCTGGCTCCTCATCACGCGCCGCCGCGCGCCGTGGTGGACGCTCGGCGTGGCGACGGTGACGGGCGGCGCCTGGCTCAGCTTCCGTGTCTACTACTACGCGGATCTGTTCCCCAACACCTACTACCTGAAAGATCAGACCGAGCTGAGCCAAGGGCTCCACTACCTGGTTTACAGCACGAGCTCCCATCACCTGCTCTGGCTGCTCGCGCTCGGGCTGCTCGCCGCCGCGGTCAACTGGCTGCTCATGAGACGCACAGCGCGCGCTCATGACAGCTCCGCTGACAATAACACCAACAAGGACGCCTCACTGACGAGCCTGACGGGGCGCGGCGTGCGGCTCGGCCTGCTCCTGTGCGCGCTGGCGGCCACCGCCTACCCGATCAAGGTGGGCGGCGACATGGTGTACTACCGCTTCCTGGCGTTCCCGGTGTGCGCTGGCTTCTTGGCGCTGTCCGGCGTGCTGGAGCAGCTATTATCACACGGGAATATTCGGCTCCGCCGCTGGCTCTCGCCGGCGCTGGGCCTCACCGCGGCGGGCCTCAGCCTGCTCGGCTACCCCGAGAAGCTGAGCGCGCACCCGGCGACGCTCACCGCGCGGGTCGGCCACTATCACGGCATCGGGGACGGCGCCTGGCACCGGCAGCTGGAAGAGCTCGCGCCGAGCCCCGATCGCGCGCGCTTCGACCGCGAGCGCCGCGCGAGTTACCGCGCGGCGACGCCCGAGCAGCTGCGCGGGCTGCGGGTGGAGGCGGGCGGCTGGTGCGCCGCCGACTACCGCAAGTGGGACCGCGTCATCGTCCATGAGTGGGGCCTCACGGAGCCAGCCCTGGCGCGCGCCACCGTGCGCGCCGACCGCCCCGGACACAAGCTCGGCCTCAAGCCGCTGGCGCGTCAGCTCGTCCTGCTCAGGCGCCGCGCGGCGCTCGATCCGCAGGCCCCGCGCGGCGTCGGCTTCTACCGCTACGCCGCCGCGCAAGGCGGGGCGCCGCGCTGGCTCCAGGACAATTTGCCTGCCCTCGAGCTCATCGAGCAGAAGACCTACAATCGCCACGTGCTGAGCGAGAACCTGCGCCTCGCCTTGGCGCGCCCCATCGTCCACATCCCTGACCGTGAGCCGCCGCGCCGCGAGCGCTGAGGCCTCTTCTCAGACGCTAGCGTTTCAGATAGAAACACTGAGCATGGGGAAGCACCTGCGGCCGCGATCGGTCGGTCCAAGACGCCTGCTCTTCGCGCTGCTCGCGCTGCTCGGTTGCCTGCTCTGGCCCCAGCGCGCGCAGGCGTGGCTGTTCCATGAGCACCATGAGATCGGCATCGGGGCGGTGAATCAGCTGTCCCCGGCGCGCCACAAGCTACTCACGGCGCTGTGGTCCGAGTGGCGCGCGCAGGTGAACCATGGCGACCTGCTGTGCCAAGAGCCCGCGGCCGGCTCCTCGCGACTGAAGTGCAGCGGAGCGGAGTGCCCGACGCTCCCTGGCGAGCCACGCGACATCAGCGACTGCGTCGACTTCGCGATGCTCCCGGCCATCGCCGCGGATCACTCCTGCTCCCCAGCCGAGCTCTTGCGCACGGTGGCGCACAGGCCGTGGCTACGCGACGTGATCCGCATCTCGTTCGAGACGCGCGGCCTCCTGGAGCGCGCGAAGGATCGCGCCGAGCGCCTCGACGCCTGGCACGGCACCCACATCAAGAACGAGATGGTCGACAGCCAGTACCTGAGCCGCGCCAGCGGCAACGATGCCCACTTCATGCTGGCGCGCGACCGCGGCGACACCCTCGAGAGCTACGCGAGGCGGAGCATCGCCGAGTCGAGTGAGATCAACGCCATCGGGCTCTACCTCGCGTATCACCGGGTCGCGCTCGAGCTCGCGCTCACGCCCTCGAAGACGCCCGAGGGCGCGCCGGGTCGCCTCACCCTCCTCCAGCGGACGCTCGCCGCCGAGGCCTTCGCCCTGCATTTCCTCGAGGATTCGTTCTCCGCCGGCCACACCGTGGGCACCTGGGGCAAGGCCCCTGACCGGATGGGCACCCACGATTACTACTGCGAGCACGGCATCGACGCCGAGACTTGGAGCGGCCGCCGTTACACGGCTCATGGCGATGGGCACC
>CAYQAC010000112.1:0-5597 GCA_964415255.1 uncultured Polyangiaceae bacterium
CCGAACGGTGACCGGTCGGTGCCCGATCGCCCGGGCGGCTTCCGCCGGAGGGGCGCGATCGGGCTGAATGGGGCGGAGGACCGCACCGGCACACAGGCGGTGGAAGGGACCGGTCCGCCCGCCGCCACCCACTCCATGGTGGCGCAGGTGCGGCAGCGGCGCGACGCCGATCCAACGCGCTTCGGCGCGGCCCTGGCGCGCTTCACCCGCCTCGCGGAGGACGGGCGCAGCGCGCTGCGCGAAGGCGACGTCCACGCCCTGGGCGCGCTGCTGAGCGAGAATCAGCGCGAGCTTGAGCTCATCGGCGTGAGCACCGAGGCGCTCGCCAGCGCCTGTGAGTTGGCGCGCCGCGCGGGCGCGCTAGGCGCCAAGCTCACCGGCGCTGGCGGTGGCGGCGTCGTGATCGCGCTGTGCCCCCCTAACCCTGACCCGGCGGCGGACGCCGTGCTCGCGGCTTGGCGCGCGGCGGGGCTCGAGTGCTTCCGCACGGTCGTTGAGCCCTGCGGCGCCACCTTGGTCCGCGCCGAGCACAGCAGCCCCTTCAACCCACCACCCACCCCGGACGAGCCATGAGCGTCGCCGTCGCCTACGCCAACATCGCCCTCATCAAGTACTGGGGCAAGGCCGACCGCGTCAGGAACCTCCCCGCTGTCCCGAGCCTCTCGCTCACCCTCGCTGGGCTCCGCACCCGCACTGAGGCGCAGCTCATCCCCGGTGAGGAGGACACGGTGACGCTCGACGGCCGCCCCGCTCAGGGTCGCCCCCACGCGCGGGTGGTCGCGCTGCTCGATCAGCTGCGCGCCCGCGCAGGCAGCGATGCTCACCTCGCGGTCACGAGCCACAACGAGTTCCCCACCGCCGCTGGCCTCGCCTCCAGCGCCTCAGGCTTCGCGGCGCTCGCCCTGGCAGCCAGCCACGCGCTCGGGCTCAGCCTGACGCGACAGGAGCTGAGCGCCGTCGCGCGCCAGGCCAGCGCCTCCGCTGCCCGCTCCATCTTCGGCGGCTGGGCAGAGCTACTGACGAGCTCCGAGCACGCGAGCCCCATCGCGCCTGCCGCCCACCTCGACGTGCGCATGCTGGTCGCGGTCACCCGCCGGGGCGAGAAGGCGATCGGCTCGACCGAGGCGATGCTGCACACCGCCGAGACCAGCCCCTACTATGACGCCTGGGTCGCCAGCGCGGGCGCTATGTTCGCACGCGGTAAATCAGCGCTGCTCGCGCGCGATCTAAAGGAGCTCGGCCGCGCCATGGAGCACAGTACGCTCGCGATGCACGCCTCCATGCTCGCGGCGGACCCAGGCGTGCTCTACTTCGCGCCGGAGAGCCTCGCCGTGATGCACGCGGTGCGTGAGCTGCGCGGCCGCGGCTTCTCCGCCTACTTCACCCTGGACGCCGGCCCCCACGTGAAGGTGCTGTGCCCCAGCTCAGAGGCCCCCGCCATAGCCGCGGAGCTTCGCGCGCTGCCCGCGGTGCTCGAGCTGTTAGAGGCCGCGCCCGGCGACGCGGCCGAGCTGATCGAGGCGCCGTGAGGGCGCGCGCGCCGGGTAAGCTGGTGCTCTCAGGCGCCTACGCGGTGCTGTACGGCGCCCCGGCGCTGGTCACCGCGGTGGATCGCTACGTCGTCGCAGACACGAGCCGCGAGCCGCGCTTCATCGCGCCCGAGGTGAGCGCCGCGCTCGCTGAGCGCTACCAGAACGTTCGTCATCCTGACTTTGACGCCAGCGCGCTGCGTGACGCTGGCCCTTCCTCACAGAAGCTCGGGCTCGGCTCGAGCGCCGCCCTCACCGTCGCCTGCCTGGGCGCCCTGGAGCTTGAGCTCGCTAGCCTGGGGCGGCGCCCTGAGGGGCCGCTGCCATCAAGCTCGCCCCCAGCGCTCATTGGCGCTGAGCTCGCGGCGCACAGCTCGTCAGCTAACATCACCCCTTCGGCGCTCACCGACGCTGAGCTCGCGGCGCGCGTCTATCAGCCAGCCCTGTTGGCGCACCACGCGGTGCACGGCGGCAGCGGCGTGGATGTCGCCGCCGCCTGCTACGGGGGCACCCTCAGCGCTGAGCTGTGCGACGGTCAGCTGGCGCTGACGCCGCGGCCGCTCCCGAGCGCGCTCGTGGTGGAGGTGTACTGGAGCCGGCGCGCCGCCTCGACCGCGCGGCTCGTGTCCGCGGTGCGGCGGCTCGCCGCCGAGGAGCCGGCGCGCTTTGAGCGCCTGATCGGCGCCCAAGCGGAGGCCGCGGCCGAGACGTCGAGCGCCATCGCGAGCGGCTGTGTGCGCTCAGCCATCGACTCCCTGCGAGCCCAAGCGCAGGCGCTGGCGGCGCTCGGCGCCGCCGCCGGTGCCGACATCATCATCCCAGAGCTCGCCGCTGCCCTCCCGGGCGTCCCCAGCGACGAGGCCTGGTTGCCCGCAGGCGCTGGCGGCGGCGACGTCACCTTGCGCTACTACCCAGCGCCTTCACGCCGCGCGCCGGCATCTGCTATCGAGGCGCTCGGTGAGCGCCTTGAGCTTCACTTGGGCGCGCGCGGCGTCCACGCCTTCCATCCCACGCCATGAGTGACGGCTCACGTATCCCCGGTTTTTACAAGCTCTCCATCGACGAGCGGCGACGCCGCGTCTCGGAGGCGGCGGGCGTCGACGCGGAGGCGCTGGCGGCGGCGCTCTCAGGTGGCCTCGACCAGGACACCGCCGACAAGGTGGTGGAGAATGTGCTCGGGGTGTACGCGCTGCCGTTCGGGGTGGCGCTCAACGTCCAGGTGAACGGCACCGACCACCTGGTACCGATGGTGGTGGAGGAGCCGAGCGTGGTGGCCGCCGCGTCCAACGCGGCCCGCATGGTGCGCGCGAGCGGCGGCTTCCACGCGACCACCGTCACCGATCTGATGATCAGCCAGGTGCAGCTCTACGACGTCCCTGAGCCCGGCGCGGCCCACGAGCGGCTGCTGGCGCACAAAGCGGAGCTGCTCAGGTTAGCTGACAGTGCGGCGCCAGGCCTCGCGAGCCGCGGCGGCGGGCCACGCGACATCGAGGTGCGCGATCTGGGTGATGGCTACCTGGTGCTGCACCTCCTGGTCGACTGCCAGGACGCGATGGGCGCCAACCTGGTGAACGGCATGGCCGAGGCGGTGGGCCCGCGCGCCCAGGCCATCTTTGGAGGTCAGCTAGGGCTCCGCATCCTGAGCAACCTGTGCGATCAGCGGCGCGTCAAGGTGCGCTGCGAGGTGCACCCGCGCGACCTCGAGCTTCGCCGCGGCGATCAGGTCGTGTCCGGGGACGAAGTGCTAGACGGCATCGTGCAGGCGTCGCGCTTCGCGGAGCGCGATCCGTACCGGGCCGCTACGCACAACAAGGGGATCATGAACGGCGTGGACGCGGTGGTGCTGGCCACCGGCAATGATTTCCGCGCGGTAGAAGCCGGCGCGCACGCCTACGCGGCGCAGAGCGGACGCTACTCACCGCTCGCAGTGTGGCGCCGGGAGGGTGAGCTTCTGGTGGGCGAGCTCGAGCTGCCGCTAGCGCTCGGCATCGTCGGCGGCACCTTGCGGGTGCATCCGCTAGCGCGCCTCGCGCTCGAGCTCACCCGCGTGACCTCCGCCGCGGAGCTCGCTCACGTCGCCGCCAGCGCCGGGCTCGCCTCGAACCTGGCGGCGCTGCGCGCGCTGGCGACCGAGGGGATCCAGCGCGGACACATGTCGCTCCACGCCCGCAGCGTCGCGACCGCGGCCGGCGCTGAGGGCGGCGAGGTGGAGCTGGTCGCGCAGCACATCGCCGCCTCGGGGAAGATCAACCTGGAGCAGGCGGAGCTCACGCTCGCGGCGCTGCGGCGCGCTCCATGAAGCGCGGCCGGCCCTGGCTCACGCGGCCGGCGCGGCCACAGCTGCTCCTTGGGCTCGTCTTCACGCTGGCGCTGCTCGGCGGCGGCTGCGTCCCCAGGGATGAAGCGGTGACTCGCGTCGTGCAGGGGCGCACGCAACCGGGCCGCTACATCTCGGTCGCGGCCTACTTCGACTACCTGCGCGGCGCCGAGGCCGAGGCGCTGGGCGATCTGCCCGCCGCCACCGCCGCCTACCGCCGCGCCCTGGAGGAAGATCCTCACAGCCCTGAGCTGTGGCGGCGCCTCACCACGCTCGACTGCCAAGCCAAGCGGCCCTGGCAGCGCTCCGCCGACACCGCCATCAGCCTGGGCCCTGACTACGAGCCCGCCTGGCGCGCCAAAGCGCTGTGCCACCTGCAGGCAGGTGAGCTGACAGAAGCTGAGCGCGCCCTCACGCGCGCCCTCCACCTCGACCCCACTCAGGAGGCGCTCGCCACCGCCTTCGCCGCCCTGCGCCGCGCCCAGGGCAGGCCTCAGGAGGCGCTGTCCTGGCTCAGCGCCTGGGTCACCTGGCGCCCGGAGTCAGTGCTCGGCTGGCGTGAGCTCCGAAGCCTGGCCCTCGAATTGAACGACACCCTGACCGTCAGCCGCGCTGACTTAGCGCTGCGCGCCCTGCCGCGAGCGGCTCAAGCTGGCCTCGCCCCCGAGCCCTCGCCACCGGACGCCCTCGAGCGCGCGCTCGCGGAGGGCGATCTGAAGCGAGCCCAACAGGCGGCCCACGCGCTCCAGCTGCCCGCGCAAGAGGTGGCCCGCCGCGCCTACCTCCGCGGCCAAACAGCGCTGGCGCGTGAGCAGGGCCGGCTCCTGCTCGCCGCGGATCCGAGCTGCTCGGACGCGCGCGTCATCCTGCTGCTCCTCGGCGACCCTCAAGCTAGCCAAGACCTCTGGGCCCCTCCAGATCCCATCTCCCCCCCATTCCAAGCGCTGCTCGACGCCGCGCTGGAGCGGCTATCCGCTCACCGCTAGACGCCGGAAGTCATTAGAGCTGACCACCCAAGGCGCGCGTGGCCACGCGAGCGCCCGAGGTCACGCTCAGCGTGAGCCAACCCCCAAAAAAACAAGCCCTGCCCCTCGCCTGCCCGCTACGGGCTCGGCGCCGACCCTGCTGGCGTGGCTGTTGGCTTCGCGCTCCCCGCCGGCGCGCCGCCATCCACGGCGCTCCCGCCCGGGGCGCCCGGCAACTTCGCGGCGCGATGCTCGATCACCAGCTCCACCGTCACCGTCTCCCCGGCGACCACCGTCACCTCCTCGGTCACCGCCTCCATCGTGGGCGGCAACAGCGCGCTGACCTTCGCTTTTCCAGGTGGCAAACGCCCGATCTCGAAGCGACCGTCAGCCCCAGTGACGGTGTGCGTGGAGTAGGGCAGCACGAACAGCGCGAGCTCCGCGTAGGGGTGGGCGCCGTCACGCAGGCGGTAGCTCTGCGGCTTCTCTGGGGTGAGGCGCACCGCGTCGCGCGCCGGTGCGGCGACGAACACCACCTTGAGCCGCGAGGGGATAAGCTCAGGGATGTACGTGCGATGGTCACCGCTCCTGACCTCCAGCCGCTGGCCATAGGTCATGGAGAGCGTCTGGCGACCCCAGTGGCAGTCCTTGCCGACCAGCTTCACCGTGTCGCTCGCCGCCGGCACGAAGCCCTCGTACTCCGTCACGGCCACCAGCGCGTCGATGAGCCAGCCGCCCTCGGCCACCCTGAGCGGTGCGCCGTGCACCGCCCGCGCCGCGTTGCAG
>CAYQAC010000112.1:5607-17576 GCA_964415255.1 uncultured Polyangiaceae bacterium
GCAGTCGACCTCGATGTCGCTCCCCGCGCTCGGCGGCGGCGGCGGGTCCCCAGTGAGCCGCACGCGCCCCACCACGGTCCCCGTCGGTCCAGCGTACGCTGGCGTGCCTTTCGGGTTCACCGCCTTCGCGACCAAGGCGGGGTCGAGCCCAGGCGCTGCCGCCGACGGCTGCGGGGCAGCGCTCGGGGCAGGGTTAGGCGTGGGCTTCGGCTCATCGCAGCCAAGCGCCGCCAAAAGCAACGCGAAGAGACCCATCCGACCAAGCTTTGGGGAGATCACGGCCCCGGAGTCGTAACAGGTGGCCGCGGTCTCAGGAAGCCTGGGAAGCTTCCATCACCGCCTTCGCGACCGATCATCGAGCGGGTTTGGGGGTTCGCCCCCGCTGCACGGCCCCAAGCGGCCCTGCGAATCCACTATTCGCGCCGTCCCGCTGCGCGCCTTTGCGCGGCACAAGATGCCGCCAATCTGCCAGACAGAATGCAGATTCCCCTACTGGAAAAGCTCGTGTAAGGTCGCCCCACCGTGAGAAAGGACTCCATCGTAATGACCCGCTCTGACCTCCGCCAAAGCCGCCTGACTGTCGCTGGCTGCGCTGTCATCGCCATCTCAGCCCTGCTGGCTTGCAAGAAGTCGGACGACTCCCCGGCGCCCATCGCGACGGATGTGCCCATCGCCACCGCCGCACCTACCCCGGAGCCGCCCCCCCCACCGAAGGACTACAAGGTGGGTGATGAGGCGACCCAGCTCGACTTCAAGATGAAGGTCAGCGAGGTGAAGGAGTGCAAGCCGCGCTACTACGAGACGGCCGCGCTGAAGAAGGCTGGGCACATCCTGATCGCCACCGAGGTGAGCCTGGAGTCGATCACGGACAAGCAGTTCGCGGCCGGCACCTACAACATGAAGATCGTCGACTCGGAGGGGCTGACCTACAAGTACAGCTTCCGTGGCGCATGCGAGCCTCGCCTGAACTCCACCACGCTCAACAAGGGCGAGAAGACCAAGGGCTGGGTGACGTTTGAGGTGGGCGCCAAGGCCACTGGCCTGAGCCTCGTCTACGATCACCCCGCGTTCTTGGGCCCCAAGCAGACCACCAAGTTCGACCTCGGCCGCTGAGCCCCATGAGCCTGGCCCGCGCGGTGCTGCCCGGTAGCGCGGTGCGCCCAGGGTGCGCGGTACGCGCAGGGCTAGGCTCCCAGAAGGACACGCACGGCGGCTCAGCCGCCGTGCGGCGCTCGCTTGCGCTCGCGGCGCTCGCGCTGCTTGGGGGCTGCGATGGCTTCGCGAGCGCGGGGCGGGCTGCACCTGGCGCGAGTTCCAGCGCCGTCCCGGTGGGGGCGCCGGTTTCGGAGGCGCCGTCCGCTTCATCAGTACAGCTGACGACTGCACCGGTCAGCTTGGGGGAGGCGGCGCAAGCGCCGAGCTATCGCCTCACCGCGCACCGCGTGCAGCCTTGCGCCAGCGCCGCCTGGCGCGACGTGAAGGCGGGGCACCTGCGCCTGGGGGTGGAGCTCGAGGTCATGGCGGCGTCAGAGGGCGCGGGCCAAGTGCCGGTGAACGCCTTCTATGCTCAGCTGGTGAACTCAGAGGGCAAGGCTCATCGCGCGGTGTTTGGCGGCTGTGAGCCTGACTTGCGCCACAAGCCGCTCGCGCCCGGTGAGTCGGCGCGCGGCTTCGTCACCTTCGAGGTCCCCGAGAGCCCTGGGCGCCTCACGCTGCGCTATGAGCCGCAGCTGGCGAGCGGCGCTCGTGAGCGCTTGGAGGTGGACCTCGGCGCCGCCCCGCTGGTGCCCGAAGCGCCTTAGGGTGGGCTCTTCGTCCAACCAGCTCTTCAATGCCTCAAGGTTCTACAGAATGCTCCTTCAAGGCCGCACGGAGACGCCCATGAGGCCTGCGACCGTGATCCAAGCAGCGCGCGACGCATGAACAGCGTCTATCGAATGACCACATGACGCATCAGGAGGGAGTGAACCCCCAAAACCCACGCCCCGCGTGTCCCTACGCCGCTCCTGAGCAGCTAAGCAGGTAGACTGACGTACTGGAGCTGCGCTCGTCCGGCAGCCCTGACGTCAGCCACCGTCAGCGTCAGCCGCCCGTCAGCGAGCCCAGCGCCATCGCGAGGGGCGTCGCTGGAGCGAGCCCGATGGCCAGCACCAAGAAGGCCGCCAGCACCAGCGCGCCGGTGACGAGCCCTGAGCGCATCGGGGTGGCGATGGGCGCGCCCGGCGCCGGCTCCCGGAAGTACATCGTGACGATGACGCGCAGGTAGTAATACGCGGCGACCACGCTGTTCAGCAGGCCAATCACCGTGAGCCAGTACAGCTCGCTGTCGATGGCCGCGCGGAAAATATACAGCTTGCCGAAGAAGCCCGCGGTGGGCGGCATCCCGGTGAGCGACAACAGGAACAGCGTGAAGACCAGCGCCGCCGCTGGGTGACGCCGCCCGATGCCGGCCAAGTCGTCGTAGCTGACGGCCTCCGCGCCGCGGCTGCCGCACAGGATGAGCGCGCCGAACGCGCCCGCCGTGGAGACGGTGTAGGTGAGCAGGTACACCATCACGCTCGCCTGCCCCTCCAGCGGAGAGCGCATGGTGGCGACCAGGCCGATCAATACGTAGCCGGCGTGCGCGATGGACGAGTACGCCAGCATGCGCTTCACCGACTCTTGCCGACCCGCGATCAGGTTGGCCACCGTCATCGTCACGATCGCGAGCAGCGCCAGCACCGGGGGCCAGCCAGCGCCCCAGCTCATGGTGCGCTCATCGCCGAAGCTGGTGAGCAGGAGGCGCATCAAGATCGCGAAGGCCGCCGTCTTCACCGCCACCGCCATGAAGGTGGTGGTGGGCGTGGGCGCGCCCTCGTAAGCATCTGGCGTCCACATGTGGAACGGCACCGCGCTCACCTTGAACGCGAGCCCCACCAGGTTCAGCGCCAAGCCGAGCAGGACGAGCCCCGCATTCACCGTGCTGCCTGGCTGCCCGATGCTGGCCACCGCTTGGCCGATCCCTCGAAGATCTGTGTGGCCGGTGGCGCCGTAGAGCAGCGCGCCACCGAACAGCATCAGCGCGGCGGCGAAGCTGCCGAGCAGGAAGTACTTGAGCGCCGCCTCAATGGCCCGCGCGCTGCCGCGCCGGAGCCCGATCATCGCGTACACCGCGAGCGACATCGTCTCGAGGCCCACGAACAGCATCAAGAGATCGCCCGAAGCGCTCAGCACCTGAGCGCCCAGCGTGGCGAGGATGAGCAGCGGGAAGAACTCCCCGCGATCGATTTGATGCTCTGGCAGGTACCCGCCAGCGAGCAGCGCGGTGAAGGCGCCGCCCAGGCAGAGCACGAAGCTCATGAACAGCGCGACGCCATCCAGCACCAGCCACGGCTCAAGCAGCTTCAGCTCAGGTGAGGCGGCTGGCCCCGCCAGCCACACCGCCACGCTGAGCACCGCGCCAGCGAGCAGCACCACCGCCGCCCCCAAGGCGAGCTCACCGCTGCGCCCTGCGCCGGCGTCGACCACCTCTTCGCCCTTGGCCGCGCGCACTCGCGGCGTGCCGAAGGCCTCCGCGAGCATCAGGAGCAGCGCGCCAAAGCCCGTGACGAGCAGCGGCGACAGAGGGAACAAGAGGTTCATTGGATCTCCTCCGCGCTCGCGGTGGCACGAGACTCTGCGGACTTCTTTGGGTCCTCCGGGTAACCCGCGCTGAGCTTGCCGCTCGGGCGCGGGAGCATCACCGCCCGGGTTGGGTCCTGGTCGTGCTGGCTGCGGAACGCGGCCATGGAGCTCATGAAGCGCGACTGCACCCCGGCCACGCTGGGGCTGATCCGCTCAAGGAACAGGTTCGGGAACAGACCGAGCACGAAGATCATCGCGATGAGCGGGGCCAGCGCCACCGTCTCACGCACGTTCAGGTCGGGTAGGTGCTGGTTCTTGGGGTTCGAGAGCGGCCCGAAGAAGGTCCTTTGCACCATGCTGAGCATGTACACGGCGGCCAAGATGACGCCGAAGGCCGCCAGCCCGCCTTGCAGCTTGGCGTGGCTGCCGAGCACTGGGGAGGTGAAGGTGCCCATGATGACCATGAACTCACCGACGAAGCCGTTCGTCCCTGGCACCCCGATGCTGGACATGGTCACCAGCACGAAGCACGCGGTGTAGATGGGCATCACCTTCGCGAGGCCGCCGAACTCGCTCATCAGGCGCGTGTGCCGCCGGTCGTAGATCACGCCGACCAAGATGAAGAGCGCAGCGGTGGAGATGCCGTGGTTGATCATCTGCAAGATGCCGCCGGCGATGCCCGCCTGGGTGCCAGCGAACAGCCCCAGCATCACGAACCCGAGGTGCGCCACCGAGGAGTAAGCGATCAGCTTCTTGATGTCCGGCTGCTTCCAGGCGACGAGCGCCGCGTACAAGATGCCGCCGCCCACCGCGAGCCCCGCCAGGTTCGCCGCCGCCCAGTAGGCCGGCCCCGCGAACATTCCCATGCAGAAACGGATGTAGGCGTAGGTGCCCAGCTTGAGCAGCACCGCCGCCAAGATCACCGAGCCGCCGGTGGGCGCCTGCACGTGAGCGTCCGGCAGCCAGGTGTGCAGCGGGAACATGGGCACCTTCACCAAGAAGGCGACGGCGAACGCCCCGAAGCACAGGTAAGCAGCCGTCTTCGGCAGCACCAAGCGGCTGAGCGCCAGGTAGTCGAAGCTCGGGTAGCCCTCCAGCTGGTCGTGCGTCCACACCATGTAGAGGATGGCGGCGAGCATCAGCAGGCTGCCCGCCATGGTGTAGATGAAGAACTTGTAAGAGGCCTTGATCTTCTCTACCCCGCCCCAGATCCCGATGAGGATCACCATGGGGACCAGCATCAGCTCCCAGAACACGTAGAACAGGAACAGATCCAGGCTGACGAAGGCGCCGAGCATGGCGCCGTGGAGGAGCAGCAGGCTGAAGCAGAGATCTTTCGTCCGCTTCTTGATCGAGCCGAAGCTGGCGTAGGCGGCGATCGGGGTGATGAAGGTGGAGAGCACCACCATCCAGATGCTGATGCCGTCGACCGCCACGTGATAGCGGATGCCAAACGCAGGCAGCCACTCCCGTACGTACTGGAAGTGCCAGCCGTCCGTCATGGGGGTGCGCAGCAACAGCAGCGACGCGATGAAGTCCACCGCCAGGATAGTCAGGGTCACGCCCCGAAGCAGCTTGGGAGACTGCCGCGGCATGAACAGCAGCGCCGTCGCGCCGAGGATGGGCAAGAGCACGATGAAGTTGAGCAGGTGCGGCCACTCGCTCGGCGCCTCTGCCGCGGCCTCCACCGCCTTCTCCGGCCACAGGCTGGAGATGAACGCCACCGAGAGCAGGGCGACCAGCCCCAAGCTGAAGCGCTCAAAGCGCGACTGGCGGCGCGGGATCAGCGCGCCGACGACGAACGCCGCCAGGTAGGGCCAGGCTTGAACCAGGGAGCTCACTGCGCGCCTCCTTGGGGCTCTGCGGGTGGCAGCGTGGGTTCAGGGTGACCTGCCGGGAGCACCAAGCGGGGCCTCCCATCAGCGCCTTGTTGGATCATGGTGTTGAAGTCCACGGAGCCAGGCGGGCGCCCGTCCGTCTTGGGGCGCTCGATCCGCCGCTCCCAGCTTGAGGTGTGGCCGAAGGCGTCTTGCACCTCCACCCGCACCGTCCGGCTCTGCCCACGCTCAAGGTTGAAGCTGGTGGTGCGCCGATCGTGGAACGCATCCCCCGCCTCGAGTTGGAACTCCCCGTCGTCCGCCTGTTTGCTGCTGAAGCGGTAGCTGTAGCCGAGGCCAGGCGCGGCCTCCAAGCGGTAGCTCCCAGCGCGGTCGTCCTCGAACAACTGCACGTTCGCCCGCGGCGTGAGGAGGTAGTAACCGATCAGCGCGGTGCCGACGACCATCGCGGCGGCGTAGGCTTGCACACGGCCTGTCTGGGTGACGCGCAACACGGAGCCTAAGAGCCGCGCGATCCCAGCGGTGAGCCGCGCGATGATCCCGTCGATGATCCAGCGGTCAGCCCAGTTGAAGAACTCGGCGAGCGAGTCGAGCGCGCCGATCACTGTCTCTTCGTACAGCTCATCCACGTACCACTTACCCATCAGGAAGCGGTGCACGCCCGGCGCCTTCTCGGCGATGGCAGCGGCTGGCTCACCACCCTTCAGGTAGTAGAAGTGGACGGCCACACCGACGCCCGCCGCGGCGATGAGCACGCTCGGGATGGCCAGGGTGAGCATCATGGCGTGCTCAGGATCCACGCTGGTGACGCCCGTCTTGGCCAAAGTGAACAGCGGCGCGAGCCAGTCATCCAGCACGTGGAGCCCGATCAGCGGGGCGTTGAGGAAGCCTGCCACCGCCGCCAGCGCGGCGAGCACCACGAGCGGCGTCGTCATCTGCCAGGGCGACTCGTGTGGCCGCGGCCCCTCCCGAGGCTCGTCGGGATCGAAGGCGTGGTGGCCATGCGCGTCCCCGTGGTCGTGATCGTCGTGACCCGCGTGCGCGTCATCGCCGTGGGCGTGCGCGTGAGGATCCACCCAGCCCTTCACGATCGTCCAGCCCTTGAATTCCCCGTGGAAAATCCGAATGTAGAGCCGGAACATGTAGAAGGCGGTCATCAAGGCGCCGAGCAGCCCCATGCCGTAGAGCGCCTTGCCGGCCCACGCAGGCCACTGATAGAGCCCCGGGTACACCGCGCGCACCGCCTCCGGCGCTGACACCGACTGGGTGTAGGCCATGTAGAGGATCTCGTCCTTCGACCAGAAGCCCGCCAGCGGTGGGATGCCGGCGATGGCGATGCAGCTCACCAGGAAGGTGATGTGGGTGATCGGCATGAACGCCTTCATCCCGCCCATGTTGCGCATGTCCTGGGAGGCATCAGTGTCGTGGATGCGGGCGTGCATCGCGTGGATCACCGAGCCGGCGCCGAGGAACAAACAGGCCTTGAAGAAGGCGTGCGTCAGCACGTGGAAGAACCCCGCCGTGAAGGCGCCCACGCCCACCCCCATGAACATGTACCCCAGCTGACTCACGGTGGAGTACGCGAGGACCTTCTTGATGTCGTTTTGTACGAGGGCAATGCTCGCCGCCAGCAGCGCCGTGGCGGCGCCGATGAACGCGATGATCAACATCGCCTTGGGCGCCATCACGAACACCCCTGACATGCGGCACATCAGGTAGACACCCGCGGTGACCATCGTCGCCGCGTGGATCAGCGCGGAGACGGGCGTGGGGCCCGCCATCGCGTCAGGGAGCCAGACGTAGAGCGGCAGCTGCGCGCTCTTGCCGGCGCAGCCGAGGAACAGGAACATGGCCACCAGGGTGGAGGCGTCCACATAAACTGGCGCGTTGATCCACTGCCCCACCAGCGCCGCCAGCGGCACCTCACGCCCGAGCGGCCAAATCTGCACCTGGGTCGCGAGCCCAGCGGCGCCGGCCTCGATGCCGCTCCAGTTGAGCGCGCCTGAGTAGTAGACCAGCAGGCCCATCGCGCACAGCAGGCCGAAGTCGCCCACGCGGTTGGCGATGAACGCCTTCTTGCCCGCTGCCGCGTTGGCGTCATCCTGGAACCAGAAGCCGATGAGCAGGTAGCTGCAGAGGCCCACGCCCTCCCAACCGATGAAGAGCACCGGGAGGTTATCCCCGAGGATCAGCACCAGCATCGAGAACACAAAGAGGTTCAGGTACGCGAAGAAGCGGTAGTACCCAGGGTCCTCCTGCATGTACTTCGAGGAGTACAGGTGGATTAAGAAGCCGACGCCGGTCACCACCAGGCTCATGGTGGCGTTCAGCGCGTCGAGGCTGAACTTGATCTCAAGCGGGACGCGCGCGTTGGGGGTGTTCAGCGTGAGCCACTCCCATGCCGTCCAGGTGAGCCGCACGGCGGACTCTGACTCCGCCTGCTGACCACGCAGGATGAAGAAGGCAAGCAGCGAGGCCACGAAGGAAGCACCCACTGCCCCCAGGGCCATCAGCGTCACCGCTTGATTGCCCAGGCGCTTGCCGAACACCCCGTTGATGAACGCCCCAATGAGGGGGAGTCCTAGGATGACCGCGAGCAGCGTGAAGTCCGTCGGCGGGAAAACGACTTGGAGCGTCTGCATGTTCTCGAATGCCCGTCAGTGCCTTAGGGCGTCCGCCTCATCGCTCTGCACCGAGCTCTTCAGGCGATAAAAGGCGATCACGATCGCGAGGCCCACCGCCAGCTCGGCAGCGGCGACCGCGATCACGAAGAAAGCGAACAGGTGACCTGTCATGTCCCCCACGTGGACCCGGTTGTAACCGACCAGCGCCAGGTTCACGGCGTTGAGCATCAGCTCGATGCACATCAGCTGCACCAAGACGTTGCGGCGGACTAGGAACCCCACGGCCCCGATCGAGAAGATGAGGCCAGCGAGCATCACGTAGTGCTCGAGCACGTTGCCAAGCAAGCTCACTCTGCCGCTCCCTTCTGGCTGGCCGGTGCGGCCTTGCTGGCCGGTGGGGCCTTGCTAGCTAGCGCGGCGTCCTCAGGCCGCACAGGGCCATGGTAGTATTCGCCCGCCGGCAGCCCATGAGGCTTCGGGGCGCGCACCGCGCGACCGCGGGCGATCGCGATGGCCCCCACTGCCGCGGCGATGAGCAGCGCCGTCGTGATCTCGAACGGCACGATCGCCTGGGTGAACAGCTGACCGCCCACCGCCTCCACGTCGCCATGACCAGACGGCGCGGGGAGCAGCGCCGTGGGTGTTGGCCCCCCCTTCGCCAAGAGCACCAAGGCGCCGCCAGCGATCAGGGCGAACAGCCCACCCGCGAACGTCCGCGAGATCTGCGCCTTACCACCGTCCACATCCGTGCGAGTGTCTGGGCCGAGCACCATGATCACGAACACGAACAGCACGACCACCGCGCCGGCGTAGACGATGAGCTGGATGGCCGCGAGGAACTGGGCGTTCAGCTTGAGGAAGAGCCCGGCCATGCCGATGATGGTCGCCAGCAAGCCGATGGCCCCACGAATCGGCTTCTTGGAGGTCACGCAGCCGAGCGCGCCGAGCAGGCACACCAGCGCGCAGAAGGCAAAGTACAGGTTACCGACCATAAATCACCGTGCCTCGCCCGCGAGTGAGCGGCCTACACCAGACCCAGCGGGAGGGTGCCCTGAACCGAGCGCAGCGCGCCCCGCGTTCCGCTCCGCTTCGCCGCGGCGGATGTACTCCTCGAAATGAGGGCGGAACTTACGCACGAAGGCGAGCATTGGGGTCGCTGCGCCGTCGCCGAAGGCGCAGATGGTGTTGCCCATGATGTTGGACGCCACCTGGTGCACCTGGTTCAGCTCCTCAAGTGAGGCCTCCCCCGCGACCACCTTGTCGAACAAGCGCTCAAGCCAGCCGCACCCCTCGCGACACGGCGTGCACTGACCACAGCTCTCGTGGCGGTAGAAGCGCGCGAGGTTCTGGACGGCGCGCACCGGATCCACGCTGTCATTCAAGACGATGGCGCAGCAGGTCCCGAGCATGTTGCCGGTGCGGCGGTAGGTGTCGACCCCCATCGGGAGGTCCAGCACGCTCTTGCCGTTGTAGGGAGCGAACCGCTCGTCGCCCTCCACGTTCACAAGCTCATCCTCAAGCACGATGGGGCACGAGGAGCCGCCGGGGATCACCCCAAGCAGCGGGCGATCATCCAAGACGCCGCCGCCCAAGTCGTAGATGAGCTCGCGCAGCGTGAGCCCCACCGCCGCCTCATACACCCCGGGGCGCTTCACGTGACCGCTCAGCCCAAACAGGCGCGCGCCCCCGTCACCGAGCTCATGCAGCGCGCTCTCTCGCGAGAAGGCGTCGCCCCCCACCTTGAACACCGTCGGCATGATGGCGATTGTTTCCACGTTGTTAACCGTGGTCGGCATGCCGAAGGCGCCGTACTGCGCCGGGAACGGCGGCTTGTACCGAGGCTCGCCGCGGCGGCCCTCAAGTGAGTTCAAGAGGGCCGTCTCTTCACCGCAGATGTAGGCGCCGGCCCCGGTGTGGACGTACACCTGCATCGCCCAGCTCTGCCCGAACGGGCGCTCCCCGAGGTAGCCCTTTTCGCGCGCCTCATGGATGGCGCCCCAGAGCCGCGCCTTCGACAGGTGCAGCTCGTCCCGCACGTAGATGTAAGCCGCGTGCGCGCCGATGGCGTACGCGCCGATGATGCACCCCTCCACCAAGGCGTGGGGGTTCATCTCCATGATCGTCCGGTCTTTGAAGGTGCCGGGCTCCCCTTCGTCAGCGTTGACGACCAAGTAGTGGGGCTTGTCCTTGAGCGGCGGCATGAAGCTCCACTTCGTGCCGCAGTCGAAGCCAGCGCCGCCACGCCCCCGGATGTGGGCCGCCTTAGCCTCGGCGATCACCTGCTCGCGGGTCATCCCCAGGGCGCGCTTCGCGCTCTGGTAGCCGCCTGACTTCAGGTAGGGCTCCAGCAGCCAGCCGCCGTCCACACCGTAGCTTTTTGACAGGAACTCCGTGCGCTTCAGCATCTGAACCTCACGCCTCCTGCATCAAGCGGTCTAAGATTTGGTCGACCTGCTCGATGGTGAGGTTCTCGTAGTAGTCCTTGTCCACCTGGATCATGGGGGCAGAGCCGCACGAGGCCAGACACTCCGCGGTGCGCAGGGTGACGCGACCATTGTCCGTGGTGCCACCCGCGTGGACCCCCAGCCGCTTCTCGCAGTGCGAGAGGATTTCTTCGCCGCCGCGCAGCGCGCAAGAGAGCGTCCGGCACACCCACACCTGGTGCTTCCCGGGCTTCTCTTGGTTGAACAGGGTGTAGAACGTGACCACCCCCAGCACGTGGGAGGTGGGCAGCGAGAGCCGCTCAGCGACGAACGCGATCACCTCCGGGCTCACCCAGTTCTCGTTCGCGTCCTGGCACAGGTGCAGCGCTGGGATGCACGCCGCCATCTTGTTGGGGTAGCGGGTGAGGATGTCCTCAAACTCCCGCAGCTTCGCTTCGTTCAGGGAGAAGGCCATGTCAGTTCGAGTCCGAGAAGAGCAGCGATTTCCGCAGGGGTGATCCGGTCGGCCCGGGCGCCAGACCAACCTGACCCGGTGCTCAGGGGAGGCGGGGGCAGGCCTGAGGCGCTGCGGGCGAGCTTCAGCTCGATGGTGATCGGGGATGGTTGGGGGGAAAGACCGCCCGGAGCAGGGTCCCTCTGGCCCGAGCGAGCGCACCGTAGTGAGGTGCTATCCGGGGTGTCAAGTGTGCTCTCAGCCCGGCGACAACCAGCGAAATCGGCTGAGTTGCGGGCAGTTGTCAAGGTGACCCAGGCCGCCGCGAGTTTTAGGGACAGGGGGGGTTGGAGGGCACCGCGCTGGGTGGCAGCCCGCGAACCCAAACGGCAGCTCCCCCTCCCCGTCTGACTCACCGCACGCAGCTTCGAGTTGCTGCACCGGGAGGGCTAACGAGGTCGCCGATGAAGGAGTTGGACACGGAAACGATGAGGAGGCGGCTTCCGGGCTTGAGTCTGTGGCGCTAGCCCGTGTAGGCTGCCCCCGCTGTCAAGCGGAGACAACGGAGGTAGGCCGAGTGTTTTGTCCGAACTGTGGGACGCAGAACGAAGATAGTTCAACCACCTGCGCCAAGTGCGGGTTCAACCTGAAAGGATCGGCGGCGCCGAAGTTCAAGGGCACCATGCTCATGATGAACGCGCCTCAAATCCCGAAGCCGGGTGAGGCGGCTGAGCCGAAGCCCAAGCTGAAGGGAACCATGCTCGGCGTGGCGCCACCCGCCATGGGCGCGGCGCCCGCGCCTGCTGCGCCGCCACCTGCCGCGCCTGCCGCGCCTGCCGCTATGGCACCCATGGCGCCACCAGCTGCAGCTCCAGCCGTCAATCCTTTGGGCGGGACGATGGTGGCTGGGCCCGGCGAGTTCGGCTTGCCGCCTGGCGCGCCTCCGGGTCCACCAGACTTAGGTCCGCCTCCTGGCGCGCCGCCAGCTGCGCCTGACTTCGGCGCCCCCCCAGGTCCGCCTGGCGGC
>CAYQAC010000113.1:0-17463 GCA_964415255.1 uncultured Polyangiaceae bacterium
GCGGCGTGTGGGGCCTCCCCACAGGCGGCGGCGGCTGCTCCTGCAGCACCCCAGCGCCACGCCGTGGGGCGCACCCAGCGCTGCTCGGCCTGGGGCTCACACTGTTCTTGATGGGCCGGCGGCGACGTCGGATCGCGGCGACGCGCCAAGGAGCGCGACACGGCACTCGAGGAGGCTCCCGATGAGGTCCCAGGTTTGGTCAGTATTGCTGCTTGCTTGCGCGGGGCTCATGGGCGCCGCCGGCTGCACCACCGAGAGCTACTGCTTCAGCGACTGTGAAGGGCAACCCGGATCGGGCGGCTCGAGCGGCTCCCGATGGGATGGTGGGGATCCTGACGGGATGGTGTTCGACTCGGGGACGGGCGGCATCATCATCATCCCCGACTCAGGTCCGCTCCCTGACGGCTGCCTCGATCAAGAGCTCTGCAATGGGCTCGACGACAACTGCAACGGGGAGATCGATGAAGGCATCGACTACAGCCGCCCCCAGCATTGCGGCACCTGCGCCAACGACTGCACTCGCGGCGGCAACTTGGTCAACCCCTCATGCGATCCGCCGAGCGTGCTCGACGGCACCCAGGCAGGCACCTGCCGCTATGAGCGCTGCGCCGATGACTTCTACGACCTCGATGGGGATCCTTCGAACGGCTGCGAGTACTACTGCATCCACAACCCGAACGGCACCAACACCACGGACCCTGGTGGGACAAACGGCTGCGGCAAAGACGACGACTGCGACGGGCAAATCGACGAAGACGTCAACACCTGCGACGACGTGGAGAACTGCGGCCGCTGCGGCAAGCGCTGCGTGATCGCCAATGGAACCGCCCGCTGCGAGAGCAGCGCGGGCTCGGGTGACTCTTGCACGGAGAGCAACACCCGCTGCGAGGTCGATCAGTGTGACGCCGGCTACTACGACGTCGATGGCTCGCCAGACAACGGCTGTGAGTATCAGTGCACCCCCTCAGGGCCTGAGGTGTGCGACGGCATCGACAACGACTGCGATGGCCGCATCGACAACGTGGACGCCGATCTCGAGAGCGCGCCTGGCGTCGGTGAGGATTGCTTCGGTGGCACTCAGGGCGTGTGCGTGAGCGACACCCACAAGGGGATCCGGAAGTGCATTGCCGGCGCGCTGCGCTGCTGTGACACGAGCTCCAACGCGAAGACCGCGACCAACCCGAACCTACCCGCGACCGGTGTGCGCAACGGCATCTGCGACGGCGACACCGCGCCCTTCGTTGTGACGCCTGGCGAGCTCCAGGAGACGTGCAACGGGCTCGACGACGACTGCAATGGTCAGGTAGACGATCAAACGATCGACTCCGGCGCCACCTGCGGCTCCTCCGTGGGCTCATGCAGCGTGGGGACGCTCCAGTGTGAGCTTGGCACCCTCCAGTGCCGTGGTGCCACCGCGCCGACCGCCGACGTGTGCAATGGTCGCGACGACAACTGCGACGGCGCCATTGACGGCGTCGTCGTCACCCCCGCCGTACCCTGCTCCACCGACGGTAACTGCAGCGGCGCCGCGCGCTGCGTGAACAACCTGTGCACCCTGCCTGCTCAAGGCATGGGGGTGGCGTGCGATGTGCCACCCACGACACCGCCTGGGGCCACCTCTCCCTGCCGTGCGGGCGTGCTGCAGTGCCTCGGCGGCAGCCCCACCTGCGTCGGCTCCGTCCGCCCCACCACCAGCGTGGACACCTGCGGGGTGGACGCCAACTGTGACGGCACGTTGAGCAACCAACCTGACCTCCAAAACGACCCGAGGAACTGCGGCACGTGTGGCAACGACTGCACCGCCCGTCCAGGCAACGGCGCCTGGGGTTGCTCCGCTGGCGCCTGCGTGTTCAACGGCTGCCGCCCCGGCTTCATCGAGTGTGGCGGCTCCAGCACCGACTGCGAGACGCCCTGTTCAGGTAGCCCTGGCGCCACCGAGCTCTGCAACGGCATCGACGACAACTGCGACTGCCAGGTGGACAACGTGCTGCCAGCGAACCGCCCAAGCCCCACGCAAGTGTGCGGCGTGAGCACCGCCGCGACCGACCCAAGCTGCACCAGCGGCGTGACGGTCGCGTGCAACACCGGCGCGTGGCGCTGCACCTTCCCGAGCGGCTACTGCACGGGCGCGGCGCCCAACTACTGCACCAACCCCGATAACACCTGCAATGGTCGCGACGACAACTGCAATGGCACCATCGACGATGACTTCCAGCTCGCCGTCGTTGGGCCGAGCGGCAACTACCTAGGCAAGGATTGCAACAGCGACGACAACCTGCCCATCTCGCACGGCGAGTGTCAGGGTCAGGGGACCTACCAGTGTAACCCCACCAACCCAGCTCAGACCTCCTGCACCGCCACCAAGCAGAGTCACCTCGCGAGCCCGGAGCTCTGCGACGGCAAGGACAACGACTGCGACGGCGACGTCGACGAGACCAAGTTCGCGCCTGGCAGCGAGCCGAGCTACGTGGTCCCCGCCGTCCGGCGAATCGGGGCCGCCGGCGCCTACATGTACATGTACGAGGCGAGCCGCCCCGGCGCCTCCGCCACCAACCCGGGTCAAGGCAACGGCTGGCACTCAAGCCCGCCCTCAACGGACACCGCCGACAAGACGCTCGCTTGCTCGGTGCCAAGCGTGGTGCCTTGGTTCAACGTCACCCCCTCAGAGGCCGCACAAACCTGCGCCGCCGTGGGAGGCCGCCTGTGTGAGCTGAGCGATTGGCAAGGCGCCTGCCGAGGGCCCTCTGGCAACTGCACCCGGGGCTACGCCCCCGCCGGGGCCTGCACCTCGAACGGCAACTACCCGCAGGGCAACCCGCACTGCAACATCGGCCTCTACGATTGGGACGGCAACGCGAGCAACGGCATCACCGACGGCCTGCTCCCCACCGCCTACGCCGGCGGCGGCACCTCGCCCACACTCACCAACTGCCGCGCGGACTGGTCAGGCAACGAGGACTACTTCGACATCATGGGCAACCTGCGTGAGATCACGTGGAACCGCTCCACCACCGGGAGCAACGGCTGCACGCCAGAGAACCCGAACGACGCCGCCTGCCTCTTCTCCCTGATGGGCGGCGCCTTCAACACCCAGTCTGAAGACGGCGCGGCCTGCAACTTCACCTTCTACACGGTGAACTCCCAGTTCAAGCTGTTCGACGTCGGCTTCCGCTGCTGCTTCGACTCGAACCCGCAGTGACCCCGGAGCAGCCGCTCCCCAGTGAGGGCGCCTGACCTCTAAGCGGGGGCCCTCGCCACTCAGTGAGGGCTCCTGACCTCCAGGCGCACAGCCAATCAGCGCACGCCCCATCAGTACGGGCTCCTGACCTCTAAGCGCACAGCCAACCAGCGCACAGCCAACCAGCGCACAGCCAACCAGCGCACAGCCAACCAGCGCACGCCCCGTCATTACGGGCTCCTGACCAACCAGCGCACACCCAACCAGCGTGCTGAGCCAGGCATCGCGGAACCTTTCACGGGTTTTTGGGGGTTTGGCACCTCCCTGCGCGGCGCGGAAAGGGCTCTGCGCATCGTGTCGGCGCCAAGGCACGATGATGGTAAAGAGGCGCCATGAACCCGGTGGAGTGGATCCTCAAGAAGCGTTCGGGCGGCGAGCACACGGCTCAAGAGATTGAGGCGTTCATCCAGGGCTTCGTCAAAGGTCAGGTCGCTGACTATCAAATGAGCGCCTGGCTGATGGCGTCGTTCTTGAACGGGCTCAGCCAAGCGGAGACGGTCAGCCTCACCCAGGCCATGCTCCACTCAGGGGACGTGCTGGCGCTGCCGAGCGTGAAGGCGCCGAAGGTGGACAAGCACTCCACGGGCGGCGTGGGCGACAAAATCAGCATCTGCCTCGCGCCGCTGGTCGCCGCCTGCGGGGTGGCGGTGCCGATGATCTCGGGGCGCGGGCTGGGCCACACCGGCGGCACCCTGGACAAGCTGGAGGCCATCCGTGGCTACCGCGTGGAGCTCGACACCAAGCGCTTCGAGGCCATCGTGCGTGATGTCGGCACCTCCATGATCGGTCAAACGGCGCGCCTCGCCCCCGCAGACAGGCGCATCTACGCGCTGCGCGACGTCACCGGCACGGTGGAGTCGATCCCGCTGATCGTGGCGAGCATCTTGTCGAAGAAGCTCGCGGAGGGCATCGACGGCCTGGTGCTCGACGTGAAGGTGGGCAGCGGCGCCTTCATGAAGGATCTAGACTCCGCGAGGCAGCTGGCGCGCGGTCTGGTGCGCGTGGGCCGCGCCGCGGGCAAGCGCGTGACGGCGCTGCTCACGTCGATGGACACGCCGATTGGGCTGACCATCGGCAACGCCCTGGAGACGCGTGAGGCCCTCGACATCCTCTGGGATCGCGGCCCGGAGGACTCGCGCGAGCTCACCTTGGCGCTCGGCGCGGAGATGCTGCTGGTGGCGGGCGTCGCAAGGCGCCCAGCGGAGGCGCGGCAGAAGCTCACGGCGGCGCTGGCTGACGGCAGCGCCCGTGAGGTGATGCGCCGAATGATCCGCGCGCACTCGGGGGATCCGCGGGTGGTCGATGAGCCCGATCGCCTCCCCCGCGCGCCGCACCGTGTTCCCGTGAACGCTAAAACGTCAGGTTACCTGACCCACGCCGACGCGCTGGAGCTCGGCCTGTGCTCGCTCGAGCTCGGCGCTGGGCGCAAGCGCCAGGAAGATCGCGTGGACCACGGCGTGGGCATCGAGCTCGCGCGGCGCCCAGGGGACGCCGTGACCGCCGGGGAGCCGCTCTGCTGGCTGCACGTGAACCAGAAGCCGCAAGCCGCCGCCCTCAGCCCGCGGGTGCTCGCGGCCTTCCGCGTCGGTCGGCGGCGCGTCGCGCCAGCGCCACTCGTCTTGGAGCGCCTCGCCCGCTGATGACCTCAACACCTTGCGGCGCGGCGCGCGGCGCACCGGCGGCTGACGCAATGACTCGCGGCGCACCGGCGGCTGGCGCAGCGACTCGCGGCGCACCGGCGGCTGGCGCAACGACTCACAGCGCACCGGCGACTGGCGCAAGGCCTCGCTGGGCGGTGCCCAACCCCCTGCCCTCGATCGAGGGAGCGCTGCTCCAGCGCCGCCCGAGGCGACCCAGGCGCGGCTCCCCACAGGGTGTCCCCATGAGGCCTCGTGTTTCTATGATGAAACATCTACTCATCGCGCTCAGCTGCGCTGGCCTGTCGCTGGCGCCACGCACGGCGCAGGCGAGCGATCCGGATCCCTGGTTCGGGCGCGACAAGTGGCTGCATTTCTCGGCCTCCGCGGCGCTGGCAGGCGTGGGCTACGCAGGCAGCTCCCTCGTGTTCGAATCGCGCGCCACGCGGGCCGCGGTGGGCGGCGGCTTCGCGCTCAGCGCGGGCGTCACCAAGGAGCTTGTCGATCTCGGCGGCGGCGGTCACGCCTCGATGCGCGACCTCACCTGGGATCTCCTCGGCGCCTTAGTCGGCGTCGGGCTGAGCCTGCTGGTGGACAGCCTGCTCTCGCCGAGCAGCGGCCCGAGCAGCCAGGGCGATGGCGCGCGCGCGCTGGAGCTCCGCTCACCCGCGCCACACTGGCGCTCGCAACCCGGGGCGGGGCGCCCTATGCTCGGCGTATGGGCTTACTGAAAGATCGAGTCGCGGTGGTCACCGGCGCGGGCGGCGGCATCGGCGCCGCCACGGCGCGCTTGTTCGCGGCTGAGGGCGCGAAGGTGGTCGTCAATGACCTGGGTGGTCAGCGTGACGGACGAACCCAGGACGCGGGCGCTGCGGCGGCCATCGTCAGCGAGATCATCGCGAGCGGTGGCCAGGCGGTCGCCAGCACCCACAGCGTCTCCACGCCCGAGGGCGCCGCGGCCATCATCCAGACCGCGGTGGACCACTTCGGGCGGCTCGACGTGCTGGTGAACAACGCCGGCATCTTGCGCGACAAAACCCTGCTCAAGCTGGAGCTCGCCGACTGGGACGCCGTGATCGCGGTGCACCTGACGGGCACGTTCCTCTGCACCCAAGCCGCAACTCGTCAGCTTCGCGCCCAAAATAGCGGCGGCAGCATCGTCAACACCACGAGCGTCTCCGGGATGTTCGGCAACTTCGGGCAGACCAACTACGCCGCCGCCAAGGCGGGCATCTACGGCCTCACGCGCACCACCTCCATCGAGCTCCAGCGCTTCGGCATCCGCGTGAACGCGGTCGCGCCGCTCGCCAAGACGCGCATGACGGAAGACCTTCCCATGTTCGAGAAGGTGGAGACGATGACGCCAGAGCACGTCGCCCCCGTGCACCTGTTCCTGGCGAGCGATCTCGCCTCGGAGGTGACCGGCCAGGTGGTGAGCGTCGCGGGCGGCAAGCTGTCGGCGTATGTCGTCCGGGAGACGCCGGGGCGGCTGAAGGAAGGCGACGCGGGGGTTTGGCAAGCCGCTGAAATCGCTGAGCACTTCGCGTCAATCACCAAGCTCTGAGCGGCGCCTTGTCGGCTCCGCTAGGTCCGTGGGGCCCAGGCGCTCACGGCGCGCACGCCCGCGAACACGGGCGGCGTCTGGCGGAAGCCAGCTCGGCGTTGTGAGCTCGCTACGCAGCGCTGGAGAGCCTGACTCGGCCCCATGGCCCGCCACAGCCCGAGCTCCCGATCCTCGCCGCTGACCGGCCCTGCGCCCGGCGGATTGCCCGGGTGAGGGGCGGGTGTTAGCTTTTGCCGAGCCGCGGGGGCAGGCTGGCCGTGCACGCGCCCGGGCGGCCCCCAGGGTGAGGCGCCCCCCATGTCACGCGAGCACCACGTCCCCCTGTTCCTCTGGGTCGCCACCGCGGCCCTGGCGCACCTCATGTGGGGCGGCGGCGCGAACCAGGCAGCCAAGCTGATTGAATCGCAGCTCGACGTCACGCGCTTCGCCCACCAGGTGGACGGCTACTTCGGCGCGGGGGCAGGCGGCGATGACGAGCTGGAGATCACCCTGCTCGATCCCGTGGAGCCCCCCCCGAGCCCGGATCCTGACGCAGAGGCTGACGACACCCCGGACCCCGACGCCAAGGATGAGCCCCCAGAGCATGAGCGGGAGCCAGCCCAGAAGGACAAGGACAAAGACAAAGACGAGGACAAGCCTGAGCCCCTGCTGACAGCGCCAAAGCCCAAGCCCACCCCGAAGCCGCCCCCCGAGGCGCCGCCCGAGGCGGAGAAGCCCAAGGCACCGGAGACCCCGCTCGCGGAGCTACCCAAGCCGCGCCAACGCGTCGCGGTCCAGCAGCACCAAGAGGAGGACGAGGAGGACGAGAACGCCGACGCAGAGCTCATGGCTGAGAAGGCGCGTAAAGTTGAAGAGGAATCTCAGGCGCGCATCACCGCGACGGATCGCAATGAGGCCGATCCCAACCCGGGCGGCAATCACACCAGCGCCGCCGACAACCCCGGCAACGCCGATGAGACCTCAGTGAAGCAGTCTGAGGACGCCCCGGGCGAAATGGCTCAGGCGCCGAATGACCGCGCGACGACACCCAAGCCAGGAGAGTCGAGCGGCGCGGCGCCGCGCGCCGCTGGCGAGGGCCGTGACCTGACCGCCAAGCGCCAAGCCGATGACGAACAGCGCACGGGCAAGGCGCGCGGGGAGGAGGACTCGAAGAGCCGCTCGGAGCGCGCGCGAGAGAAGACGCCCGAGGTGCGCAGCTCCAAGGCCGCCGCTGGGTCAGCTGACCTGACTACTAGCCCAGGCGGTGACGAGCAGGTCGCCCCGGGCAGCAAGCCCAAGCTCGCCAAGCGCGGTAAGCGGGCGCGGTCCAAGCGGCTGCCGCCGATGAAGAGCAAGAGCCGCCTGCTCGGCTTCGGCGCGGGCGGCACCACGAAGGACGGCGTGAACCTGAACCTGCACCAAGAGATGGCGGCGGACATGCTCGGCCGCGGTGAGCTCGACCGGCTGAGGCGGCTCGACGGCGAGCGCCGCCGCAGCACCCACCGCGGCTCCTGGAAGAGCGTGGGGATGGAGCGCTGGCGCCCGGCCATCGAGAACTATGTCGCCAAGGTGAAGCCCGGCAACCAGACGGCGCTGAACACCGCGCGGGTGCCCTTCGCCCGCTACCTGAACGAGATCCACAACCGGCTCCACCCGGTGTTCGCAGACTCGTTCTTAGGGTCGCTGTCACGGCTCCCCAGCGACCACGCCATGAACAAGTCAGATTTGCGTACTAATCTGGAGATCATCCTGAGCAGCAGCGACGGCCGCTTGGTGGACATGGGCGTCACGCGCTCAAGCGGGGTCACCCCCTTCGACGTCGCCGCGCTGGAGTCAGTGAAGCGCGCGCAGCCGTTCGGCGCACCCCCCAAGGCCATCATCTCCCCTGACGGCAACGTGTACCTGCACTGGGAGTTCTATCGCGACCCCTGGTACGCCTGCTCCACCTACTTCGCGCGCCCCTTCATCCTCAAGGCGGCGCCCGGCAGCCGCCCACCGGAGATTGACGCGCCGAAGTTCGGTCCGCGTGAGGACGCCACGGGCTTCTTCCAGCTTCAGCCTAAGCCCTCGCTTGGGCAAAGCTACGGGCTCTTCGGGAGCTTCTTTGACCCACCCCATGACCACGAGCACGGAGCGCACCACGAGGGTCACGAGCATCACGGTCATGAGCACCATGGTCATGAGCACCATGGTTACGAGCAGCACGAGCATGAGCACCGCCACGCACCCTGACTGGCCGCTTCCCTGGCGCGCGCCGGAGCGGCGCTCATGGAGCTTGAGTCTTGAAAGTGGAGCCACGATCGACGCCCCCCTGGTGGCGAACGGATCGCTGCTCTAGCGTTCGGCTGTGAGCGACGAAGGTCCCCCGCTTCACCCAGCTGGTGCTGGTGACAAGGTCTGTCCGGATGACGACCCGGTCAGCGCCGGCGCGCTGAGTGGCGCTGAAGTGCCAGGCGCGCTCGGTGACAGTGCGCTGATTGACGGTGCGCCGAGTGGCGCTGAAGTGCCAAGCGCGGCGCTGAGCCACGAAGAGGCGCTCACGGACGGCGCGCTCAGTGGCGCTGAAGCGCCAAGCGCGCTCGGTGACAGTGCGCCGCTGAGCGACGAACAGGCGCGAGGCGCCGAAGCTGCCGAGCTTGCGCCGAGATCGATCTCAGCGAAATCGGCGCTCCCCACGGCGCCTGGGCTCAGCCTCATGACCGCGGCGCTGGCGCTGTTGGCCACCCTCATCGCGCGCCTGCTCGCGATGGCGCTCCCCGGCGCGCGCGCGCACCTTGAGCAGTGGATCCGCCTCACCGATGTCACCTCGGCGTTCTTGAGCCAGGCGACGCTCGCCGCGGGGTCCATCGCGGTGTCTGTCTTGCTGATCTCCACGCTGCGCCTCAGCGCGCTCAGCGTGGCCTACCGGTTGACCGCCGCCGTGCTCGGCGCCGGCGCGCTCACGGTGCTGACCAGCACCTTCAGGTACAGTATCCGCGAGGAATCGCTGCTGGTGTTGGCGCTGTGCACCGCGCTGCTCGGCACCTGGTCCAGCTACTTCGCCTCAAAGAGCCCGCACACGCGTGGCTCCGCGCTGGTGCTGCTGATGGCCTCTGCCTGCAGCGTGCTCCAGGTCATCGCGCGCGCCTTGGCGCGGTATGCCTCGGATAACGCGCTCCCGTCGCTGTTCGACGCCGCGCGAACGGTCGCGACGCTGGGCCTCGTGATCGACGTGTTGGCGCTCTTCATCGCGTGCCTGTGGCTCGCGCGGCCTTCGCCGCGCCGCGCCGCCGTGCCGCTCTTGGTCGCGGCGGTGCTCGCCACGCTCATCACCCTCGCGAGCCTCTCTGGCAGTAAGCCTGACGCCAGCCTGTTCGAGGTGCTCGCGAGCCGCGTCACGGCGGAGCTCACGCTCCACCCATCACCTTGGCTGCTGGACGGTCTCAGGGGGTGGATCGCGCTGTTCGGCTTCGGGGTGGTGGGCGCCGCGCTGCTGTCGCCGAACGGGCGCCTCCCAGCCATCGTGGTCGCCCTGGCGCTGCTCGCCCGCGGCGCCACCGACACCCCCATCTACGCGCTGTGCCTGCTGCTCGCCGCCCTCCTCGCGCCCGTCGCCGCGCTCGGCTTCAAGGCGCAGGCTGAGGACGAGCTGCCGGTGGCAGCCGACTGAGGCGCCCCGCTTCAGTCAGTGACACGTACTAACACCGCGCAAGGTGCTAGCGCAGCACCCAGCATCAGTCCGTTAGACTGACTACCGTCGCACTAACACCGCGCAAGGCGTAGGGCGGCGCGCGCCCAGCTGAGGCCGCCGCTGGCTCCGATCAGCGACGATCGTCAGTGAGGCTCACTCACGGTTGAGCGTGGCGACGTAGGCGGTCACCGCCTGCAGGTCCTCGTCGGTCATCACCCCCCCGAAGCCGCTCATTTGACCCTTCCCAACGCGCACCACCTGCAAAATGCCCTCGGGGCCCAGCCGCTCGTGGAGCGCTGGGTCGGTCAGATCCCGCGGCGGGGTGGTGAACCCCAGGCGCGCCGTGGTGCCGCGCCCGTCCCCTCCGTGGCAACCCGCGCAGGTGCGAAGGAAGATCCCCTGACCACGCTCGATCGGCGTCTTCTCCGAGCGCTGACAGCCGCTCACACATAAAAGCGCCACGGCACCGAGCGCCCAGCGAGTCAGCTGTGAGGTCCGCAGCGCGCCACCCGCTCCAGAACCTCGACGCGCAGCCGCTGAGAGCACGTGTGAGCGTCGCGCGCTCCCGGTTGGCTTGGGGACGACCACCCGTAGCCGCTCGCTGTCTAGAACCAGGCCACGAGCGCCACGTAGAGCACCACGAGGTAAGGCATGGAGAGGAAGAACTGACGCCGCGCCCACTTCTCCGTGGGCTGCGAGCGCGCACCGAACAGCGCGTAGAGCACGAACACGAGGCCACTCAGCGCCGCCACGGCGAAGTACCCCCAGCCCACGCGCCCGAGCACCGTCGGCAACAGCGACACCGCGAGGAGCAGCAGCGAGTGCCACACGATGAAGCGGCGCGCGCCGCTCACCCCGCGCTGCACCGACACCACCTTGAGCCGCGCGCGCGCGTACTCCTCGCGCCGGAACACCGTGATCGCCCCGAAGTGCGGCAGCTGCCACACGAGCAAGATGGCGAAGAGCAAGAGCCCCTCGATGCCGAGCTCGCCCGTCACCGCGGTGTAGCCGATGAGCGGCGGCATCGCGCCTGGCACCGCGCCGATGTGCAGCGCGTACTCAGTCACCCGCTTGAGCGGCGTGTAGACGGCCACGTAGAGGACGAGCGCCAGCGCCGCCAACAGGCCGCTGACTGGGCTCACCCCAAACGTCAATAGAGGCAAGCTGAGCGCGCCCAGCAGGAGCCCGAAGCGCAACGCCAGCGACGGCGACACGCGCCCCGAAGGCAGCGGACGACTCGCGGTGCGCGTCATGAGCGCGTCCACGTCGTGCTCCAAGTACATGTTCAGCGCGTTCGCTGAACCCACCACCAACGCGGTCCCGATCAGGCCGAGGACGAGCCGCTGCCAGTCCATGGCGCGCGGCGCGGCGAGCGCGCCACAGGTGGCGGTCACCATCACCAGCCGGGTCACCCCCGGCTTCATCAGCTCGACCAGCGCGCGAGCGCCCTGGGCCGTGAGCCACGAGGGGGACTCCAGGTCGTGCGACCGGTCGTGAGGCGAGCCAGCAGCGGCAGCGTGAATGACGTGGGGCATCGCTGCGCCTCAGCTCTCTTCTTCGTCCTCTTGCTTGCGCTTGCTGGCGCTCGCCTCCGAGCGCCCGCTAGCACGCGCGCCTTCCGTCAGCTGCTTCGGCTCCTTCTTCTTCCCCTTCTTGGAGCTCGGCGCCTCCTCGTCCTCGTCTCCGCTGATCCCCTTCTTGAAGTTGCGGATCCCCTCCCCGAGCCCCTTGCCGATGTCTCCCAAACGGCTCGCGCCGAACAAGATCAGGATGATCAGGGCAACCAACAGGATCTGCATCGGAGAGACGGCCATAGGACTCCAAACCCACGTGCGGAGCGGGGTGGGCTTCCCTATCACTGGCTCCGCGGCTGAGCAATCAGGCATCACCGTCGCGGACCGTGCAAGCGCCCTTGAGCCGGGAGATGCGTTCAGTGGCGGGCGACGAAGAACCTGCGCCGCACCCTGCCCCAGAGCTTGGTGACGAGCCAAGCCAGGAGCGGGAGCCCCAGCGCCAAGACCAACAGCGGCGCGTAGCCAAGGCTCGTGCGGACCTCACCGTCGAGCCGCTGCAAGGAGCCAAGCCCCAGCACCACGCTCACCGCCATGGCAAAAACGGCGTAGCCTGAGCGAGCAGGCGCGAACCCCAGCCACAACACGTTCGCGCCCACCGCGCACGCCAGCCACAGCGCCCTCACGAGCCCACGCTCACGACCGGGCGGCGCTGGCAGCCCCACGACGCTCACGCGCGCGGCGTCCACGTGAACGCGCTCTGCTCCAGAGCGCACCATCAGCTGACCTTCACCCAACTCCAGCTGGCGCCCATCCGAGCTCACCTCGAACGTGCGCGCCGCGAACCACACAGGCTGCCCTGGTGCGCGGCCCACGAGCCAGCCCGAGTCACAGTGATGCACCAGACCGGCGCCTGGCACCCGCACGATGGGGCCCTCACCACAGCCTGCGCGCGCCTGCTCCACCAGCCCGCCCAGCACGCGCCCCGGTGCGGCCTCGATGGGCCCGCTGAGCCACCCGGCCATCAGCAGGAGCGGTGCCGCCAGCGACGCCAGCACCACGCCCTGCCCCACCACCCAGCGCATGGGGTGCACCCCCAGCGCTGCCAACGCCAGCAGCTCGCCCCGCTCCGCGGCGAAGCGCCAGCCCCAAGCGCAGCCAAGCGGGGCGCCCACCCACACCGCCACCTCCACCGTGGAGGCCAGCACGAGCCGCGCGAACGGCCACACCACGCTGGGCGGCACGTCCTCCGCGAACACCCACGGCATCACCCGCACCCACCCGGCCAGGCACCCCAGGGCCAGCACCGCGAGCAGCCCGACGAGCGCCCACCTCAAGCTCCGTAGCGCCAGCGCGCTCATCCGGCCCCCCAGCCGAAAACGGCGCCCAGCGTTGAGGGCGTTGAGCACGACCCGCCCCTCACCCAAGCACCCGCCTCATCATAACGCCCTGCATCCAAGCGCTTGGCGCCAACCAGCGCTCCGTCCTTGCCCCCCATCACTGACCCGAGGATTTTTTGGGGGGGTTGGTGTCCATCGTCGTCGCGCTTGGGTCCACTCACAGCCAGTGGGGCGCGTGCGCTAACAATCCGTGGCCCCTGTGGTACGCTGCGGCGGCCTCGGGCGGAGCTGTTCACCGCCCACCCATGGAGCAGCTGCGCGGTTCGCGACGGCGCTCTCGAGGCCGGAGGGATCATGCGCACACTCAAAACTCACTCTCGCTGGCTGGCCGCTGCTGGCGCGGCCCTGTTGCTCTCAGTCGGCACCCCAGCGAAGGCTCAGTCAACTGAAGTTTCTCCAACCGGCAAGGGGATCACTGGCGGCGCGCTACTCGGCGCGGAGGCCGTGATGCTGGTGGAGGCCGCGTTCAAGGTGAAGCCGGCTTGGGCGTACATCGTGGGTGGCCTCGCGGGCGGGGTTGGAGGCGGCGTGGGTGGCTACTTCGTGGAGCAGGGCGGGGACGCCAAGCTATCACTCTACTTGCTCGCGGGCGGCATGGCCCTGGCCATCCCCACCACCGTCGCGGTGCTCAGCGCCTCAGCCTACGAGCCCCCCCTCGACTACACGGAAGATCGCGGCCCCACTGACGAGCCCGTCGCCGACCCCGCTGCGCCGAGCGCACGAGCCCCTCAGCGCAAGCCAGCCGCCCAGGCGTCAAAGCGCCAGGTAGCCCGTCACGCGCCCATCGCTGTGCCCCCGCTGGCGCCGCCGCCCGCGCTGGTCGGCGTCGCTGGGGGCGGCCTCGCGCTCAGCGTGCCTGCGGTCGAGGTGCGGGACGTCTTCAGCCGCACCGAGCTGTATAAGTTCGGGGTCAAGCAAGAGACCGAGGTGCGAGTCCCGGTGCTCAGCTACACGTTCTAATCGCTCGCGCGCCCAGCGTAGCCGGCGCCACTTCCTGGCGGCTAGTCACGCGGTGCGCTCAGGGGCTTTGCCATTCACGGCGAGACCCAGCTAATCTGCCGTCTCTACCCCGTCGCTTAGACGACGCACCTGAGGTGGAGCAAGGCTCATGGTACAGGCTAAACCCACGCGTGGTTCAGACGACCCCTCCCTGAACAAGGTCATCGCTGGCCGCTACCGACTTGAGGCTCGGATCGGCGAGGGCGGGATGGGGATCGTGTACCGGGCGCGCCACGTGCTCATCGATCGCGTGGTGGCCGTGAAGCTGATCCGTCCCGATCTGCGCGGCGAGACCCACCTGCGAGCGTGGATGCTGCGCGAGGCGCGGGCGGCTAACCGCGTCGATCACGCGCACATCATCGACATCCACGACATCGGCGAGACGGACGAGGGCGAGCTCTACCTGGTGATGGAGTACCTGATCGGCACGCCGCTCAGCGCGGAGATCGGCCGTGGGCCGATGCCGATCCAACGTGGCGTCGACATCATCGAGCAGATGGGCGCGGCGCTCGCGCGCGCTCATGACCTCGGCGTGGTGCACCGCGACCTGAAGAGCGACAACATCTTGCTCACGGCGCGCGGCGGGCGCCGCGATTTCGTGAAGATCTTGGATTTCGGCTTGGCCGCGCTGGCGCACGATCCTCGCCTCGCGCCGAAGGGCGCCGTGTTCGGCACCCCTGAGTACATGTCGCCGGAGCAGGCGCGCGGCGAGCAAGCAGGGCCTCACTCAGACCTCTACGCGCTGGGCGTGCTCTTCTTCGAGATGTTGACAGGCCAGCTGCCTTTCCGCTCAAGCGATCGGGACACGCTACTTGAGATGCAGCGCAAGTCCCCACCGCCGCGCCCCACCAGCCTCCGCAAAGACTGCCACCTCGTCGCCGAGCGGATCGTGCTGAAGCTGCTCGAGAAGGAGGCACGCAAGCGGTATCGGGATGGCCACCACCTGCTGGAGGAGCTCAAGGCGCTGCAGCGCTCGCTCCCCTCGCAAGGCTGGGAGAAGGAGAGCAGCGTCGCGCCCGTGGCGCCCCCGCCACCTCCGCCGCCCCGCTCCCCTGGGGTCACGGAGTGGGCTAGCCGCGCGGGGCTGTTCTCACGAATGATCGCCCGGGCGTACCCCTCCAGCAACGCGCCCCAAGAGGTCCTGGAGAGCGCCACGCGGCTGTGGGACACCGCCGCGCGCGCCAACGGTCTGGAGGGAGAAATCGCCAGCCACACGCGCAAGCTCGAGGCGCTTGAGCGGCGCGGGCGCGCGCTCCGCGCGGAGATTGGCCGTAAGGTGGAGGAGCTAGCCCAAGAGGAGTCGCGCGCCCTGCGCGACGCGGCGGCGTTCGCCGAAGAAGAAGCGCTCGCGCTGAGCGAGCTCACGCGCACCGAGCGCGCGGCGGCAGAGGCGCTCACCTTGGCGGACACCGCCGAGCGCGCTGGGCGCGGCACCCGCGCCATCTACGAACACGCGGGCGCTGGGCGCGCGGCGGTGGAGGGCAAAGCGGAGTGGCTCGGTACGCGGCGCGCCAAGCGCGAGGCGAAGGAGGCCACCGCCAAGGATCTGCGCCGCCAAATCGAAGAGCTGCGCGAGCAGCTCGCGCGCTACGCGGAGGCCCTCGAAGAAGATCTCGCGCAGGGTCGCGAGAAGGTGGCCGCGCGTGCGCGCGAAGGCCTCCGCTACGAGAAGGCGTTCATCGAGAACAGCAACCTGCTCGTCGCGCACCTCAAGGGCAAGCCTGAGTGCCGCGACTTACTCACGGAGTTGGTCGCGCCCCAAGACGGCGAGCCCAAGCCGCGCAGCTCCTGAGCGTCGCGGCGGGGGTCACTGCAAGCGCTACTCGTCAGCTATCATGACCGTGGCACGTCGTCGGCTCGGCTGAGCCCATCGCAAGCAGGGGCGGGTTTGAAACCTGCCCCTACCAGCGGCGAGCGCAGTGACGCCCCACAGGCAGTGCACCCACTGCTCGTCAGCTTCAATGACGGCTTCAGCCGGGCAGCTTGGTCGCCAAAAACGCGCGAAGCTTCACCAAGATTTGCTCGTCACGGGTGAAGCCAGGCGCGTCGTAGTTTGCAGCCCAGGCCTTGGCCTCGTTGATGAACTGCTCCCTCAGCCCAGCGTCGCCGACCACGTCGTCCACCGTGCGCCCGCGCGCCGCCACCTGCGACAGCCCACCGACGTAGGTCTCCAGGCGCGCGAAGTCCTCCTGCAGGAAGGCCTCGATCAGCTCGGCGTCGGACGCCAGCCGGGTCAGCACCGCGCTCGCCGCGCCGTCACCTGCCTCAGCCAGCGCGCGGCGCGCCGCCACGCGCACCACGAACACATCATCGATGAAGCCCAGCACCTCAATCCCGTCAGGGATCAGGTCTAGTGACTTGAACAGGTAGTTGACGCCACCGGCGACCCAGCGGCGCGCGCCCAGCTCCAGCTGGTCGTCAGCCAACAGCTCCGCCAAGGCGCTGATGTCACTCCCCAACCCCTTGAGCCACTCCGGAAACGCCTCAAGGCAGCGCGCATTCACATCACTCATGTCACTCCGCTCCTGTCTTCATCGCCACCCGCTGAGCGGGGCGCTCCGTCCTACCTCAGCTCGCCGCACGGCGAAATACTCTAGGGCGGCGATCCGTTCGCCTCCTGACGGACCCGAGAAACCGCACCCAGGTGGGCGCGTGCGCGGCTTCCTGGGTCCTCTGCTTGGCGCTGCTCCCCTTCGCGCAGCGACAGCTGTTTGATGGGAGGACAACCCACCGCGAACCGTGAGTCGTCCCCAGCGCCATGCGGCGCGGTGCCCAACCCCCAAACCCCGATCTATCAACGGTCAACCGTTCGTCATCCTAGGCTCAGGCGAGCAGGAAGCCGATCAGCACACCCACCACCAAGCAGACGGCGGACATCAGCAGCGCGACCACGAACGGCACCTGAAGCGGCGCCCGGGGTCGCGGCGCCACCACCATCACCTCTGGTGGGCGCACGTCGTGATAGCCAGACAGCGCTGGGTTGTCGGCTGAGATCCGGGTGTTCGTGGTGGGGAGGTGCGGCGTCATCGGCGGCGGCGCGCTCGACGCCACGACGGCTGCGGGCGAGGGGGGCGTGCTCTGGTGGGCCGCCGGCGGGAACGACGCGCTCGCGTGAGGCACCGCCTGGGTCGGCACGGCGCCTTCTGTTGGGGCCCCCGGTGTCAACGCGGTCAGCGCCTGCAACATCTCCGCCGCGCTCTGGAAGCGCTCGCTCGGCTCCTTCGCCAGGGCGCGCTGCATGAAGGTGTCCCACCCCCGCGGGCCTCCGGCGCCAGAGAGCTCAGGGACGTAGCGCGAGGGCGGCGCTGCCTCTTCCGTCAGGGCGGCTGTCATTCGCGCGAACTCGGTGGGCGCCCCGAAGGCCTGACGCCCCGTCACGAGCTCGTACAAGATCACCCCCACGGCCCACAGATCCGAGCGAAGGTCGCTGTCCTTCACGTTCTTGATCTGCTCAGGGCTCATGTA
>CAYQAC010000114.1:0-876 GCA_964415255.1 uncultured Polyangiaceae bacterium
TTGTCGTGATCGGTACCGCTGAACGTGCCGCGCTTGTAGCCGAACAGCTCGCTCTCGATCAGCTGACCTGGGATAACAACGCAGTTGACCGCGCAGAACTTCCCGCGGCGCTCGCTCAGGCGGTGCAGCTCGGAGGCGACCACCTCCTTACCTGTCCCGCTCTCCCCGAGCAGCATCACGCTGAGCGTGCTCGGCGCGATGCGCTCCACCTCAGCCGCCACGCGATCCATCTGTTGTCCCCCGACCAGTCGGCTACTTTGGCGCGCTTGGCGCCGCGCGCCGGTCACCATCTCGCCGCTCAGCTGGTAGCTCGCGTAGAGCTCCGCGTGCTTCTCCACGAACTTCAAGAGCACGTCGCCGATGCGCACCTCCGCGCCGTGCTCCAGCGCCTGCTCTTGCACGCGCTGACCATCCACCAGCGTCCCGTTGCGTGAGCCAAGATCGCGCAGCACCCAGCTGCCGCCCTCCCAGCGCACGGCGGCGTGGCGGCGCGACACGGACTGCACGGGGATGGTGACGTCGACCTCCTCTTCGCGCCCCAGCACCTGCTCTTGGCCGCGCAGCGCCCAGCCACCTGGCAGCTCCGCGTGCTCATCGGCGTACAGCAGCGCGAAGCCCGCGGACACCCCGGTGCTCCGCGGATCTTGTCCGCCGAACTGCTGCATCGCGCCGGTGATGTTGCTCATGGACTCTCCGCGGCACGCCGCCTGCTGACCTTACCTTAGGAATCGGATCCGCTGCAGAGTTTCCCGAGCGCACAGCCGAGCGGCGCGGTCCCGTCCAACCCCCCCAAAAAAATGAAGAACCGCGCTGCGCCTCGCATTTTGGGACGAGCCTGCGCCAGCCTGGCCTCGTCTAGCGGAGCGCTGCCAGCTC
>CAYQAC010000114.1:886-17212 GCA_964415255.1 uncultured Polyangiaceae bacterium
GAACCGGTGGTGGAGCTGTGCGGTTCCACTGAGTGGGCCCAAACTGCACGAGCGCCGTGCGCGCGGGCCATCGGTTAGGGTAGGGGTCGTGGTATGTCCGAAGAGCGCATGAGGGTGGCCGTGGTTCAGCTGAACGCCGGCGAGGACGTGGAGGCGAACCTAGCGGCGTTGACGACGCAGGTGGAGGCGGCCGCGGCGGACGGCGCCGAGCTGATCGGCTTGCCGGAGAACGCCACCTTCCTCGGCTCGGAGCAGCTGAAGTGTGAGCAAGCGGAGCGCGTCGGCGCGGAGCCGGGCGAGCTTGCATCGCCCGTGCAGGCGCGCCTCGCGGCCTTGGCCGCGCGCCATGGGGTGTACCTGCTCGTCGGCGGGGTGCCGGAGCAGAGCGCGGAGCCAGCGCGCCCCTACAACACCTCCGTCTTGTTCGATCGCGATGGCGCCACCCTGGCGCGCTACCGCAAGATCCACCTGTTCGACATTGATCTTCCCGGCGGCGGCTCGCTGCGCGAGTCGCACGCCACGACGGGCGGCGATGAGGTGGTGGTGACAGAGGTGGTGAGCCGCGCTGGGCGTCGCACCCAGCTTGGCTTGTCGGTCTGTTATGATCTGCGCTTCCCGGAGCTCTACCGCGCACAGGTCGCGGCGGGCGCCGAGGTCTTGACGGTGCCCGCGGCGTTCACCGCGCAGACGGGGCCAGCTCACTGGCGGGTGCTGCTCAGGGCCCGCGCGATCGAGAACCAGTGCTGGCTGCTGGCGCCGGCGCAGTGGGGCAAACACCCGCGGGAGAGGGCGTCTCACGGGCACGCGATGATCGTGGATCCGTGGGGCACGGTGGTCGCTGAGTGTTCGGAGGGGGTTGGGTTCGCCGCGGCCACCCTGGACTTCGGCTACCAGCACCAGGTGCGCTCGCGCTTGCCCTGCCTGAGCCACCGTCGCTTGCCCTAAGGCGCGGCGCAGGCGCTCGTCAGCGCACCGCGCCGCGCACCTCCCAGGTGTCGTGAGCTGAGCTGACGAACCCGGTCACCCGCCTGCCGCGCGGCTCACAGGTGTCGTGAGCTGAGCTGACGAACCCGGTCACCTGGCTGTCGCCCGCCTGCTGCGTGGCTCACAGGTGGCGCTTGGCGATCTCGGTCCAGGTGCCGCTTGGCTCGAGGGCGATGTAGTCGCGCCAGAAGGGGCGCGCGCGCTCCGGTGCGCCCGTCTGCTCGAAGGCCATCGCCAAGTTGAAGTAGGCGTCGGAGAAGGTTGGGTCCGCTGAGATGGCGCCTTGAAACAGCGGGATGGCCTTGTCTGCCTCACCGCGCTCGAGCATCACGTAGCCGAGGTTATATTGCGCCTCCGGCTGCCGCGTGTCGATCTGAAGGGCCTTGCGGTAGAGCGTCTCTGCTCCGGGGGCGTCGTGGCGGCGGAAGCGGATGTTGCCGAGGTTCGTGTAGGCGATGGCGAGCCACGGGTCGAGCTCGATGGCGCGGGTGTAGAGCGCCTCCGCCTCGTCCATGGTGGATGGGTCCTCGTCGATTTGGCTCGCTTGGAGGTAGAGCTCGTACGCGGTGCGCGCCCGCTCGCGCCCGGCGTTGGGGCGCAGCATGCGCACCACGTCCTCCTGCAGCGTCTTCACCTCAAGGTCGAGCACCATCTGGCCCGTGAGGGGCTCGAACGCGCCGTCCTCTGCCCGCACGACCAGGCTCCTGCCGTCGCTGATGATGCGCAGCTCTGACAGCGGGCGCGACACCTGGGGCAGCGACTGACGTAGCGCAGACACGGCGCGAGTGACGTCTCGCAAGCGGACGCGTTGAGCGAGCAGCGCCTGCGCTGCCCGCAGCGCGATCACGTCTTGGAAGGTGTAGGCGCGTCGCCCGCCACGTCGCCCTGAGGGGGACACCACGCCGTTCTTGTCGAGGGTGCGCAGGCGCCCAGCGCTCATCTGGAGCAGCCGCGCGATCTCCGCGCGGGTGAACTGATCGGAGACCGGCTCGCGGCCGCCGCTCACCACGCCGCTTGGATCGCCAGCGTTCGTGGTGTCCGCTGCTTGCGGCTTCATGCGTCCGCCGCCAGGGCCGAACACCACGTGGATCAGCTTCCCCTCGGGCGGCTTGCGTTTGCGGTCAGTGCTTCGCTTGCGGCCAGCCATGCGTCTCTCGAACCCGTCTCGTGTCTCAGCCGCGCCGCTTGGGCGCCGCAACCCCTCGCATCAATTCCTTGCCTTGCCCCTCGGTGTCAAGCGTCGCCTGAAACGCGCCGCGACGTCGAGAGATGGCGCTGATTTTAGCGTCGCGCGATCCGACAAGCTGGGGGCTTGACGTGCGCGCGAGAAGAGCGCTCGCGCGTGAGCTCAGGTGCTCGTCGTCTGGTGGTGTAGCTGAGGGTCGCTCAGGTGGTGACGCGCTTCGGCTCAGCGAGGCTCGCACAGGCCTACAGGATTCCTACATAGAAATAATTTGGCCTCTCGTCATTGTCCGCCGCGCGCCCTTGGTGTTTTTACGCAGGAACAATGTGGCGTCTCGCGGTTGTTCGTCGCGCTCCATGGGTGTTATTACGCAGGAACAACGTAGCGTTTCGCGGTTGAGCGTCGCGCGTCACGCACGCGCGCACCTCGGCGAGGTGATGGCGGTGTGCGTGGTGCCGCTGAGCGCCGGGCGCGCGCGCCCCTCGGCGAGGTGACTGCGTCGCTGGCTCAACAGGGGTCGCGTGGGTGGCTTAAGTTTCCATCGGGAAAAGGCCCTTGCTCTGGGAGGTGTGCGGCAGCTCGAGGAGCCGGCCGCCGTGGGGCTCCTCACGGCGCGGTGCCGTCTAACCCCCAACCCCGAACCCCCTGATGAAGACGGAGGGTGAGCGGCCGTGGAGCGCGGCGGACACGGCCTTCGGGGAGGTGGCTGAGGCTTGGCGCCAGGCGGACGGGGCGGGTCGGTTCGGCGTCCCAGGGGCTGGGTGGTGGCGAGGCCACCAGCTCAAGCTGAGGGGCTCGCTCGGCTCGGCGACTTGCTTGGCCCAGGCGGGCGGCGCCCCCTAAGCTTCGCTCAGCGAAGGAGCCCTATGGCTGGTGTAACCGAGCGAAGGCAGCACAAGATGTTCGTCACCCGGAACACGGAGTACCACTTCCGTGGCCCCCTCTGCGTCGGCGTACGCGACCGCCGCACTGGGAGTTGGCTATCCTCCCACCTGGCTCAGGGACGCCAGCTGAGCGGCGCGGTGCGGTTCCATCAGAACGGGGCGGCGGTGCCCGTCGCTGGCGAGCCCGAGGTGGGGGAGGCGCTCTACTTCGGTGAGGGCGGGCGAGATCTGGTGACGAGCGCCCTGTGCGCGGTCGAGCGGCCAGGCAAGGCGGCGCTGGTTCACTACGCGTGAGGCGTGTGCCCTCGGCGATCGTCACCGCTTCTGTGTCACGCGGCCGTCTCAGCTGCGAGTCATCGTGAGCGCGGTTCGGCCTTGCTAGCGCCCTGAGATCTAAGGAGGATGTAGCTGTCCCTCGCCTGGGCAGTCGCTGAAGGGCGCCGCGTGGTCCCCGCCGCCGCCTGCTTGAGGCGGTCGCGGCGTCGCCGTCGCGGTGCCGCTCCTCCTCCTCACCACCCCCCACCCCTGAGTAATTGACGTGGCCGCGCCCAACCCCAAGAGTCCGACGTCGTTCGCCATCGTGATCAGCGAGAAGGGGGGAGCTGAGCGCCGCCAATTGTTCGAGCGCACTGAGGTGCGCGTCGGTCGCGTGCAAGGCAACGAGCTGATGTTGCCGAAGGGGAACGTCTCGAAGCGGCACGCGCAGTTCTCGCTGCACGACGGGCGCTTCCTCGTCACGGACTTGAACAGCACCAACGGCACCTACGTCAACCGCCGTCGCATCACCCAGGCGACGCTCGTGCGCGCTGGGGACCGCGTCTACATCGGTGACTTCGTGCTGCGCATCGAGCTGCCGGAGGGCACAGAAGACGCGCCCGCCAGCAGCACCAACGAACCGAGCCGTGAGCCGCTCACGCCAGGTCGCGAGTCCATCGTGGTCGAGGAGTCATCGGGCGCCTTTGAGCCGGCGGCCGCGGCGCCAGCCACCGCGGAGCCCTCGGGTGTTGAGCCACTGGCTTCGTCAGCTGGGCTGTCCGGCCCACCCCAGATCTCAGCTCCGCCCGCCGCGGCGCCTCCACCGCAGCCTGGGGTGCCGCTCAGGTCGCCGCACGGCACGCTGCTTCATCACGGGGGGATCCCCCCTGCGCCCAGCGCGCGGTCGCTCCCGCCCGAGCTGCCGTCTGGCCCCCAGTCGTCGTCAGCCTCCGAGGCGCAGGAGCTCTCCACGAGCGATCGTAGCGTGCCACGCCCGCGGGAGTCGGCGCTCGACCAGGGGATCCTGGCGTACCGCGCGGGAGTCCGGGTGCTGGTCCAGCGGGTGACGGATACGGTCGGCGCGGCGACGCTCCTCGGCCCGTTCGACGACGAGCAGCGGCAGCGCATGGAGCCGGCGTTCTTGTCGGCCGTGAGCGCGCTGCGCAGCCAAGGGGTGTTCACTGATCTCGATGAGGAGCGCCTGGTCGCGGACGCGCGGGCTGAGGTGTTCGGCCTCGGCCCCTTGAGCCCACTCTTGAACGACGAGGACATCACCGAGGTGCACGCGCTCGGTTCGGGTCAGCTCGTGGTGGAGTCGAGCGCAGGGCGTCGCGTGGTGGAGCCACCCTTCTCCAGCGACGAGTCGCTGGAGCGGGTGATCGTGCGCCTCGCGCGGCTGAGCGGGCGGGAAGCCCTCGCCTCAGAGGTGGCGCTTGAGCGCCGGCTGCCCACGGGGCTCACGCTGCGCGCCGTGCGCGGGGGGCTGACCGGCGGCCGCCCGCTGCTCACGCTGAAGCGGCCTCGGCGTGTCACCGCGGGGGTCGATGACTTGGTCCGTCGTGGCACGGTGTCGCGCGCGATCGCCACCTTCTTGCGTCAGGCGGTGCAAGCGGGCGCCAACGTGCTGGTGGTGGGTGCGCGTGACGCGCGCACAGAGGACGTGCTCAGCGCGCTGGCGCAGCTGAGCGACGCGCACTGGGTGGTGGTCGCCGAGGGCAGCGAGCTGCTCCCAGGGGATCCGCGTGTCACGCGGCTAGCGCCGCCTGCCGCGGAGCTTCACTCCGTCGTCAACTTGGTGAGCGGGCTGCGGGGGACGCGGCTGCTGGTGGAGGACTTGAGCGGGCCGTTCGCGGTCGCGGTGCTCGATCGCCTGGTCACGGGCGGCTCCGGGTTGGTCGCGTCTGTGACCGCGGGCAGCTTGGAGCAGGCGTTCGGGCGCCTGACGAGCCAGCTGATGAGCCACACCGGGGTGTCGTTGGCCGCGGCCCGGCAGCAGGCGACGCAGGCGTTTGATGTGGTGGTGGAGGTGGCGCGGCTGAGGGATGAGCGGAGCCGCGTGCTGCGGATCGCGGAGCCTAGCGCTCAGGGCGGTGAGCTTGAGGACCTCTTCAGCTTCACCTTCCAGCGCACGGCCGCGGGCGGCGCGGTGGAGGGCACCTTCAGTGCGACCGGGGTCGTGCCGCGGATCGCGCAGGAGCTGATCGGGCGCGGCGCCTCGCTCGATCTTGGCTTGTTCAGCCGCGGCCAGCGCTAGTCAGGTAAGCTGACGGGAGCGCGCACGGGGCCAGGACGACAAAACGGTTTACCGTTTGTCGTCCTCAAACCAGCAACTAGCGCGGCATAAGGGGGAGCAGCGCCGAACAGAGGACCAGGAAAACCGCGCCCTCGCCCCGCATGGGGGCGGTTTTCCTGGTCCATTTGGCGGCGAACTGATCGGCGCGCTAGCTGCCGTGGGGCGCCGAGCGCTGTTCCCCAACCCCCCCCAAAAAAACAGCTCAGGCGCGCGCTTGGTTCACCTTGCGGCTGAACAGGCGCTTCTTGATCGGGTTCAGCTTGTCGATCATCAAGACGCCGTCCAGGTGGTCGTTCTCGTGCTGGATGGCCACGGCGAGCAGCCCATCAGCCTCGAGCTCGAAGGCTTCCCCGTGGGCGTCCTGAGCGCGCACCCGCACCTGCTCCGCGCGCTTCAGCGTCTCCGTGGCGCCGGGGAAGGACAGGCAGCCCTCCTCCCACTGCTGGGTGCCGTCCAGCGAGAGGATCTCTGGGTTGATGAACACCAGCAGATCGCTCGGCTCGTCCTCCCCCGCGATGTCGATCACGAAGATCCGCTTGGAGACGCCGATTTGTGGTGCGGCCAGGCCGACGCCTGGCGCGTCATACATGGTCTCCGCCATGTCCTCCACCAGCTGACGCAGGGAGTCATCGAACACCGTGACCGGCTCACCCACCTCGCGCAGCCGCGGATCGGGGAACTCAAGGATCTCGCGAATGGCCATGAGAACGCTCAAGCTAACACCGCGATCTGTCGATCGCAACGGAGCGCCTCGCGCGTGGCGGGCTACCGCGCGCTATTTCCGCACGACCTTGCGTGGGTACTTCAGCGGACCATAGACGTAGGCGTCTGAGCCGCACAGCTCCCAACGGGCAGGCTCGATGCGCGGCGCTTCGGTGGGGTGCTCTGGGCCAGCCCAGTCCACCGCGCCGGGCTTACCGCGCGGCCCAAGCATCACCGGCGCGATGAAGGCGTGCAGCTCATCCACCAGCTTCGCCGCGAGCGATGAGCCGGCGAGCTCGGCGCCGCCCTCACACAAGACGCTCACCACCTCGCGCGCGGCCAGCGCCTCAAGCGCCTTGGCCATGTCCACGCGGCCGTCCGTCCCGGCGCCCACGCGGATCACCGCGACGTTGAGATCGTCAAGCGCCTGAGCGGCCTCAGGGTCGGCCTCCGGGGTGGTGATGACGCAGGTGGGGATGTCCGCTGCCGTCTGGGCGAGCTGGCTCTCAAGTGGGAAGCGGAGCTTACTGTCGATCACGACGCGCACCGGATTGCGACCGGGGACGTCGCGCACGGTGAGCTGCGGGTCGTCCGCGATCACCGTGTTGATGCCGACCATCACGGCGTCGAGCTGGGTGCGCAGCTGGTGCACCTTGTTGCGGCTGTCTGAGCAGGTGATCCACCGGGAGGCGCCGGTGCGGGTCGCGGTGCGACCATCCAGCGATAGCGCCAGCTTCAGGGCGAGGTACGCGCTGCCCCGGGTGATGTACTTCATCCAGGGGAGGATCAGCGCCTGGGCCTCAGCCTCCATCACGCCCACCGCCACCTCGATGCCGGCGCGCTCAAGCACCGTGGCGCCGCCGCCCACCACGTGAGGGTTGGGGTCCCGGCAGCCGATCACCACGCGGCAGATCCCGCTCTGGATGATGGCGTCCGTACAGGGGGGGGTGCGCCCCTGGTGCGAGCAGGGCTCTAGCGTCACGTACAGGGTGGCGCCCTTCGCAGCCTCGCCCGCGGCGCGCAGAGCCATCAGCTCGGCGTGATCTTGCCCGGCGGAGGCATGGTACCCCGTGCTGACGACCTCACCGTTCGGCGCCACCACCACGCTGCCCACGTGGGGGTTCGGGGAGGGATCGCCGCGGCGCCCCGCCTCCAGCGCTTTGGCCATCATCTCGCTGTCGAGCTCTGACATCTGGCTACCCACTGGCCTCCCGAGACTTCACGAGCTTACCCATCTCCGCCATGAACTCGTCGATGTCGCGAAATGAGCGGTACACACTGGCGAAGCGCACGTAGGCGACCTCATCGAGCTCCTTCAGCTGCTCCATCACCCGCTCACCGATCACCCTGGCTGGGATCTCCTTGTCGCCCAGCTGGCCCAGCGTACGCTCAAGCGCCTCGGCTGTCTCGTCTAGCTGGTCTGCGGCCACGGGGCGCTTGTTACACGCGATTTGGAGGCTGCGCAGCAGCTTGGCGCGATCGAAGGGCTCGCGGCGGCCGTCCTTCTTCACCACCGTCGGCAAGGTGTGCTCCACCCGCTCATAGGTCGTGAAGCGCTTGTGGCACGCGTCACACTCGCGGCGCCGCCACACCACCGTGCCTCCTGACGCCAAGCGTGAGTCCACCACGCGGCTGTCGGTATGGGTACAGAAGGGGCACTGCATCCTGAGGGGCCGGGGTGTAGTACCCTCCGCTGGAAATGGCCAGCGAAGCCAGCGGGGGCGGTTGGCGCTGCCGCTCTGCCTCGGGCAGCCATGGTTGAAAGGTCCCTGCGCGCCTTCCACGGGGGATCGGGGGGTTGGACGGCACCGCCCCGGCGCGCCCTCGCTGCGCTCGGTCGCGCTACGCTAGGTGTGCTGCGCTGGCCGTTGCTACGAGAAGCGGCTCAAGATCAGCGTGGCGTTGGTGCCGCCAAAGCCGAACGAGTTGGACATCACGTGGTCGAGCCGCCGCTCGCGCGCTGCGTTCGGGACGTAGTCGAGCCGGCAGGCGGGGTCAGGATCTGTCAGGTTGATGGTGGGGGGGATGGCGCCCGTCTCGATCGCCTTGACGCACAGCGCGGCCTCCACGGCGCCAGCGGCGCCGAGCAGGTGGCCCATCATGGACTTGGTGGAGCTCACCCACAGCTGGTGGTCAATCGCGTGAGCGCCGAACACCTGCTCCACGGCCTTCGTCTCCTCGATGTCGCCCGCGGGCGTGGAGGTGCCGTGGGCGTTCATGTAGCCGATTCGCTCGGGGTTCAGCTGCGCGTCTTGTAGCGCGAGCCGCATCGAGCGGATGGCGCCCGCGCCATCCGGCGCGGGCTTGGTGATGTGGTAGGCGTCGCTCGAGGCGCCGAAGCCGGTCACCTCCGCGTAGATCCGCGCGCCGCGGCGCTGAGCGCGGGTCAGCGACTCAAGCACCAGCGTCCCGGCGCCCTCACCGCACACGAAGCCATCCCGCCCCTTGTCCCATGGGCGGCTCGCCGCCTTCGGGTCGTCGTTGCGGCGCGACAGCGCGAACATCGCGCTGAAGCCCGCGATGCCGATCGGGGTGATGGTGGCCTCGGCGCCGCCTGCGATCATCACGTCCGCTTTGCCGCGGCGGATCCACTCGGTGGCCTCGCCGATGGAGTGGGCGCTCGAGGAGCAAGCGGTGGTGTGGCAGAAGCTCGGGCCTCGCAGCCCAAATTCGATGCTGACCTGGCCAGCGGCCAGGTTCCCAATCAGCGAAGGGATGAAGTAGGGGCTCACCTTGCCAGGCCCCTTCTCCTCCAAAACCATCTTCACGCGCTCGAGGTTCTCAAGCCCACCGAGCCCCACGCCGATGAAGCACCCCGCTCGATCGCGCTCCTCCTCGCTCAGCTCAAGGCCGGAGTCTTCAAACGCCATGCGCGTGGCGCCCATGGCGAAGGTGATGAAGCGCGCGACCTCCTTCAGCTTCTTCCTCGGCATGAAGTCGCCGGGCTCATAGCCCTTCACTTCACACGCGAAGCGGCTGGGGTAGTCGCTCCTCACCTCGAACTGGGTGATGGCGGCGGCGCTGCTCTCGGCGCGCAAGAGCGACTGCCAAGTGGCCTCTGTACCAATGCCGTTCGGGGTGACCAGGCCGAGCCCAGTGATGACGACGCGTTCCATCGATCCTCGTCTTTACGCGGGGAGCAGGCGTGCGCGCTCGGGGGTTAGCCGAGCGCGCTCACGGCGCGGCTCAGCTCGCCTGGTGTTCCTGGATGTAGTCGACGGCGTCTTGGACAGTGCGGATCTTCTCGGTGTCCTCGTCGGGGATCTCGATCTCGAAGGCCTCCTCGAACGCCAGCACCAGCTCGACCAAGCCGAGCGAGTCCGCGCCGAGGTCCTCGATGAAGCTCGAATCGGCGGTGATGTCGCCTTCGTCCACGTCGAGCTGCTCCTTGATGATCTTCTTGACCTTCGCTTCGATGACTTCTTGACTCATGTTGCCTCCAGGTCGCCAGCAGCGCGACCGTACGTATCAATCAGGGTACCTTACTTTAATACCCATCGCCTTCAGTGAGCGTCCCCACAAGCTGCGGGGTTCACATGTACATCCCACCGTTGATGCGCAGGCTGTGGCCCGTGACGTAGCCGGCCTCTTGTGAGGCTAGGTACACCACGCCCGCGGCGATCTCCTCGGCGGAGCCGATGCGGCCCACAGGGACCGACTGCAAAATCCCCTGGCGCTGCTCGTCCGTCAACGCGCGCGTCATGTCCGTCTCCACGAACCCTGGGGAGATGGCGTTCACCGTGACGCCGCGCGACGCGTACTCACGCGCCAGCGACTTGGCCGCGCCGATCAGCCCCGCTTTGGTGGCGGCGTACGCCGTTTGACCGGCGTTGCCGGTCTCTCCGACCACGCTGGAGAGCAAGATCACCCGGCCGTAGCGGGCGCGCATCATCACCTTGAGCGCCGCGCGCGCTGAGTAGATGGCGCCCTTCAAGTTGACGTCCAGCAACCGATCCAGGTCGCTTGGCTTGAGGCGCAACAGCAGGCCATCGATGCTGATACCGGCGCTAGCGACCAGCACGTCCAGGCGCCCGAGGCGCCCCGCGATGCTCGCGATGGCGGGCTCAATCTCTGGGGAGGAGACGTCCAGCGCGGCGGCCTCAGCCTGGCCGCCCGCGGCCAGGATCTCGCTGACCACAGCCTGAGCGGCGCTCTCCCCGCTGGCGTAACCGACGACGACGTGCGCGCCACGACTCGCGAGCGCTAGCGCGGACGCGCGCCCGATCCCGCGCGAGCCCCCGGTGACGATCGCTACTCTGCTCTTCAGATCAAACATCTCTTTTCCGCAGGGCGCGCCGTGTTTACCACGCTCGCGCTAGAATCAAGGGCGAAAGTTGTTGCGCGCCGGAGGCCCGCTGGCAGCGGGCTTGCAGCGCGCTCTACGTCGGCGCGTTGGCGCGCGGCGTCACCCCGCTTGGCGCGCAGCGTCACCTCGCTTGGAGCGCAGCGTCACCTCGCTTGGAGCGCAGCGTCATCCCGCTTGGAGCGCCTCGAGCGCGGCCTGGAGGCCCGCTGGATCACCCACGGAGATCACCTTCAAGCCTGGCGCGGTCTTGCGTACGAGCCCGGCCAGCACCTTCCCAGGGCCAAGCTCCAGCGCCTGGCTCACCCCCTGCTCTGCGAGCCACCGCACGCTCTGCTCCCAGCGCACCGGCCCATCCACCTGCCGCACCAAGAGGTTCGGGACGCGCTCTCGGTCGGAGTTCGGCGCCGCCTCCACGTTGGACACCACCGGGAAGGCGAGCGGCCCCAGCTCAAGCTGACTGAGCGCCGCCTCCACCTCACGCGCGGCTGGCTCCATCAGCGGGCAATGGAACGGCGCGCTGACCTTCAGCGGGATCAGCTTGAGCTTCCGTGCGGAAGCGAGCTCCGCCGCGCGCGCGACGCCCTCCTTGGTGCCGGCGATCACGATCTGCCTGGGCGCGTTGAAGTTGGCGGGGGACACCTCGCCGGCCTCTTGGCAGAGCGCCTCCACTTGGCTTGGGTCGCCGCCCATCACCGCCGCCATCGCGCCGCGCCCCTCGGGCACGGCAGACTGCATCGCCTTGCCGCGCAGGTGCACCAGGCGCACCGCCTGCTCGAGGGTCAGCGCGCCCGCCGCCACCAGGGCGCTGTACTCACCGAGTGAGTGACCCGCGGCGTAAGCTGGGGGCGGGAGCTCTGGGGCGCGCTCCTTCAGCGCGCTCAGGACAGCGATGCTGACGGTGACGACCGCTGGCTGGGTGAGCTCGGTGCGCACCAGCTCTGACTCAGGTCCCTCGAAGCACAGCCTCGAGATGCTGAAGCCGAGCGCCGCGTCGGCCCGCTCAAACACCTCGCGCGCCGCCGCGCTCTCTTGAGCCAGCGCCTGACCCATGCCAACGCTCTGGGTCCCTTGCCCAGGGAATAGCCACGCCCACGTCATGGCCCGACCCTAAACCAGAAGCCTGCCGAGGCGGCAAGCGCGCTCATCAGCTGCGCCCTGGCGAGGCGGGACGCGCTCGGGCGTCGCGCCCTCAGCCAAGGTGGCGCTCTGGAGCGCTGCGCGCGGTCGGAGCTCAACAGCGTGCCTGGGCGGTGTCACACGCTGCGGTGAGCTGCCCTGCCTACGCACCACGCCGCGAGCTCGCTACATCCGGGCGAGCGCGCTGGCCCAGGAGATGCCAGCGCCGAGCGCGCACATGAGCACGGTTTGACCCGGCTTCACGCGACCGTCACGGATCCCCTCGTCGAGCGCCATCGGGATCGAGGCGCTCGAGGTGTTGCCGTAGTGATCGATGTTGATGATGAAGCGATCCATCGGGATCTCAAGCCGCTGCGCGACCTGATTGATGATGCGAAGGTTCGCCTGGTGCGGCACCACCCAGTCGACGTCCTCGCTCGTGAGCCCAGCGTCCTCCAGCGCGTTGCGGGAGGCGCTGGTCAGGTTCTTGACGGCCACCTTGAAGATGTCTTGCCCCACCATGTGCACCTTGTCGCGACGCGCTTCGATGCCCTCCGCGGTGAGCGGCTCCTTGCTGCCGCCCGCCGGGATGCACAGCGAGCCCGCCAGCGAGGCGTCGGTGTAGAGCCGCGTGGACAGCACCCGGGCACCATCGCTGGCTGGGCCGAGCACCGCGGCGCCGGCGCCGTCCCCAAACAGCACGCAGGTGGCGCGATCTTCCCAATTCAGCACGCGCGACAACAGCTCCACGCCGACGACCAGCACGTGCTTGGCCATTCCCGTACGGATAAATTGGTCGCCGATCGACAGCGCGTAGAGGAAGCCCGCGCAGGCGGCGGCGACGTCAAAGGAAGGGATCTGGCGCGCGCCGAGCTTCGCTTGCAGGAAGGCGGCGCAAGCCGGGAGCGGCATGTCGGCGCTGATGGTGCCGACGATGATCATGTCCAGATCGGTGGCCTTCAGCTGAGCGGCCTCAAGCGCGCGCTCAGCGGCTATTTTCGCCATGTCGCTGGCTGCCTCGCCCTCAGCGGCGATGTGCCGCTGGCTGATGCCGGTGCGCTCGCGGATCCAGGCGTCTGAGGTGTCCACTCGCTGCTCTAGATCAGCGTTCGTGAGGATCTGAGCTGGGGCGTAGGCGCCGGTACCTAGGATGCGGCTCTGAGGGCTCAGCTCACCAAGTGACATGCAGCCCCCATACGCTTGCGCACGATCGACGTCCACAATTGGTTGAACCAATTATGCGACTCGGGCGTGCCGGATTTCACGCCAAGCGCGCCACAACTCAGCGCCAAACACCCGGCGCCAGCCGTGGCCAAGCCGCGCAGCCCTAAGTCAGCTCGTCACCTGGCGTAGGGCGCAGCAGGCTGCGCCCCCACGTCACGCACCAGCGCCCAACGTGGTCAAGCCCAGCGCCAAACGCGGCAAAGCCCGGCGACCGTTGGGTCGTCGGGCTCTGAGCCGCTGGGTGCGCAGGGCTCGCCCCGCGCTAGACGGCGCTCACCAGGCTTCAGCTGGCGTCGTTGTTCGTCTTGGTGACCGCGCGGCCCTTGTAGTGGCCACACGCTGCGCACACGCGATGCGGCACCATGGGCGCCGAGCAGTTGGCGCAGGGGATGATGTTTGGCGCAGCCACTCGGTCGTGGTTGGCGCGACGCGTGTCGCGCCGGGTGCTGCTCTGTCGTCGCTTGGGAACTGCCACGGTGTCACTCCTTGTCGCCTTGCCCTTGCAGGCGCGCTCTGAACGCCGCGAGTGGGGCCAGGCGCGGGTCGATCTCTGGATCGGCGCCGGGGGACTCAGCGGGGTGCGGAGCTATAGGAGCAGCGACGCCCGGGCGCAAGGGAAATAGCGGCAGCTCGAGCAGGATGAACTCACGGATGAACGGATCGAGGACCACCTCATCCCCCGAGTAGAGGTCTTGAGCGGCGTCCTCGGCGCTCAGCTCAAGGCCTTCGTCTTCTTGCCCACGCCGCCCGCTCCTCCCCGGCTTCCCCGGCTTCTTGCTTGAGCGACCGACGCTTGGGGTGGGCTCTGCGGTGGCCACGCCAGGGGTGATCTTGGGCGCGCGCGCGCGCCGCGATGGGGGCGCGGCGGGAGACAGCATCAAGAACACCTCCGCCTTCAAGTCGATGGGGAACGCCTCGAGCGAGCGGGAACAGTCCATCTCGATAGGCACCTCCACCTCACCACGCACCATCACGTCTTGGCCCGCCTTGCTCAGCGTGACCTCGAGCCGCCCAGGCTCACCCCGGGTGCGCGCCTCAGTGCCTTCGAGCGCCTGGGCCAGCCACTCGACGGTGACGGGGACGTCCAGCGTCTGATCCTCATCTTCGAGCTCACCCAAGGGAACCCGGAATGTAGGTGGGGGGGTGGTCATGGGGGGGCCGAGCTTACTCCCCAGCGCGCCCACCGCAAACCAGCGTGGTAGCGTCCGCCCCGATGAGGCCCTTAAGTGACCGCCAGCGTCGCCTCGGCCTGGCCTTGCTCATCTACCTGGTCGGCCTCGCGGTGTACTTCGCCTTCGCGCGGCCTGAGCGCCTCACCGAGCACACGCCGTTCAATCACTTCGCGCTGCTCGCAGAGAGCTGGCTTGAGGGTCGGCTCCATTTGGGGGGCCCGCCGCCGAGCTACACCCAGATGAACGACTTCGCGAAGGTGGGGGACAACTGGTACGTCGCCTTCCCGCCGCTGCCCGCGGTGTGGCTGCTGCCTTGGGTGTGGCTGGCGGGCAGCGCCGAGGGGGTGCGAGATGGTCAGGCCTTCTTATGGCTCGCGCCCGTGGCGCCCGCGGTGCTCTTCTTGGTGCTCGAGAAGCTGTCGCGGCTCGGCATGAGCGAGCGCTCCCGGCTCGAGAACCTGGCGCTCGCGTTGCTATTCGCGTTCGGCACGGTGTACTTCTTCAGCGCGGAGCAGGGCACCGTGTGGTTCGCAGCGCACGTGGTGGGCTGCCTGCTCTTGGCGCTCTACGTGCTCTTCGCGCTCGACGCCGAGCGCCCCCTGCTCGCAGGCTTGATGCTCGGCCTGGGGTTCATGACGCGCTCGCCGCTGCTCTTCGCGGCGCCGCTGTTCGCGCTGGAGGCGCTGCGCGTGTGCAGCGCTGGCGGCGCCGTGAGCGCCTCCGCGCTGCCGGTGTCGGATCTCGCTCGCACGGCTGAGTCCGCGTCCCCCTCAGGGGGAGGGGGCCCAGTGAGGCGCCTCCTGGCGTGGTACCGGCGCCTGGACAAACGCCGCTTAGTCAAGCTGTATGCCTGGTTTGCGCTGCCGGTGGCGGCTGCGCTGGCGATCACCCTGTGGCACAACCAGGTGCGCTTCGGTGAGCCCTTCGAGTTCGGTTACCGGTTCCTCACGGTGCGCTGGGCGGAGCGCATGGAGCGCTGGGGGCTCTTCCACTACCACTACCTGGGGCGGAACCTGGGCGTCAGCTTGGCCAGCTTGCCTTACGTCACCCGCGGCGGCGCCGCGCCGTTTCAGATCAACGGCCACGGCCTCGCGCTGTGGTTCACCACCCCGATGTACCTGTGGCTGCTCTGGCCGCGGCTCAGCGCGGGCGCGCGTGGAGTCCACCGCGCGCTTTGGATCACCACCTTGGCGGTGGCGATGTGGACGCTGCTCTACCAGAACACCGGCTGGGTGCAGTTCGGTCAGCGCTTCTCCAACGACTACGCCGTGCTCCTGTTCGCGCTGCTCGCCGTTGGGGGGCGCAAGCTCGGTAAGGGCTTCATCGCGGCCTCGGTGTTCGCGGTGGTGGTGAACGCGTTCGGCGCCTACACCTTCGACCGCCCCGAATACCGTGGCTACTACGTGGTGAAGCCGTTCGAGTATTTTCAGCCAGACTGACGATCGGGCATCGGTCAGTGTGACTGCTGAGTAGGGGGTGCAGCGCCTGCTTCGGGACCAAGCCCTGCGTCTCGCGAGAAGGCGCGCAAGGAAGCCGCCAAGGTGTGGAGCGAGCCCCTACTTCAGGACCAAGCCCTCGATGCTGCTCGTGACGTCGGCGGCGTGCTTCGTCATCAGCTCCTTGGTGCCGCCTGCCTCGTGGATGAAGGCGCGGTCCCCCACCACGAACAGGGTGAGGTAGTAGAGGTGCGGCGGGCCCTCGTGATCGAGCCCGAAGCGGAGCTGCTTGCCGGCGATCCCTTGCTTGGTCTTGACGTCGACCTTGCCGAGCAGCGCGTAGCCCGCCTGGTCGCGGAGCTGGTTCTCCACCGCGCGGGCCCAGAAGGCGAGGTCGCCGCCCTCGCGGTCCACCTCACGCACGGCGATCACGAGGCCGTCGGCGTTGGTCGCGCGGTAGTCGTAGCGGTCGTAGTTCTCTTCGATCTCCACGAAGCCAGACGGGATCGTGGCGGTGAAGTGGTTACCGCAAGCGGTGAGCAGGCTGAGTAAGAACAACCAAGGTAGGGCGCGGAGCATGACTCACCTCACATCGACAAGAGCCTGGGGAGCCCCAGCTCACGAAGCCATTGGAACGGCAGCTGCACCTGCGGCGCTTGCTCGGTGCCGCGCGCCTGGAGCTGCAGGGTGATGGTGGAGAAGGAGATCAGCTCGCGCAGCACCTTCATCCGCCCCTCGAGCAGCTCGAGCGCGTGACCACCCAGCTCGAGC
>CAYQAC010000115.1:0-9176 GCA_964415255.1 uncultured Polyangiaceae bacterium
CGGTTATCGACACGCCGAACCAGGTGACAACCATCGAAGCCGCGCCCGCCTATTGCACTGGCGTGGGCAAGGCCATCCTGGCGTTCCAGGACGAAACGGTCATCGCTGGCGTCGTCTCCAGCGGCCTCAAGCGCTTTACCCCCTTCACCATCACCGACGAGGCGCAACTGCGCGCCCAGCTGGCGACGATCAAGGCGCGCGGCTCAGGCATCGAAGTACTCATCCAGGCTGAAGTAGCGCTCGCCGGTGTCACACAGCACGGTGACGACGACCTGCTCCGGCGCGAGCTCACGCGCCACCTCGAGCGAGGCAGCGACGTTGGCTCCCGAGCTGATGCCGACCAAGAGGCCCTCGCGGCGCCCGAGCGCGCGCTTCACTTCGTAGGCGCGCTGGTCGGTGACGGTGCGGATCTCGGTAGGGACGCGCGGATCATAGTTCCCTGGGACGAAGCCCGCGGCGATGCCCTGGATCTTGGACGGGCCGCGCTCGCCGCGCGACAGGGTGGCACAGGCCTCTGGCTCCACCCCGATGACGCGACAGTCAGGGTAACGTTCTTTTAGCGCACGCCCGGCGCCCGTCAGGGTGCCGCCGGTGCCGACGGCCGCCACGAAGGCGCTCGGCGTGAGCTCGCCCAGGGCGTGGATGATCTCTTGCGCGGTGGACTCGTAGTGGGCGCGCGGGTTGGCGGGGTTGTCGAACTGCTGGGGCATGAAGGCGCCGGGTGTCTCGGCGACGATGGCGCGGGCGCGCAGGATGGCGCCCTCCATCTGCTGCTCTTCTGGGGTGAGCACCAGCTCCGCGCCCATGCTCTCGAGCAGCTGCCGGCGCTCGAGGCTCATGCTCTCGGGCATGGTCAGGATGCAGCGATAGCCCCGTCGCGCCGCGACCAGCGCCAGGCCGATCCCGGTGTTGCCGCTGGTGGGCTCGACCACCACCCCAGAGGGCTTGAGCGCGCCGCTCGCCTCGGCCGCGAGCAGCATGCTGTAGCAGATGCGATCCTTGACGGAGCCGCCCGGGTTCTGGCTCTCAAGCTTGGCGAACACGCGCGCGCGCCGAGGCTCAACCTCGAGCCGCGTGATCTCGACCAGCGGGGTGTCCGTGATCAGCTCAAGGATATCATCGTAGATGTGAGGGTAGCTGACCGTTTCAGGCATGACTTCGTGGAGGGGACTAGGGTGCGCGGCAGTGTGGGTGGCTGGTAGGGGCGGGTTTCAAACCCGCCCGGGTTGGGGTGGGCTCAGATGGAGTAGACGTAGCGCCGCGCGCCCGGGCGCGGCAGGCCGAGCTCATCGGCGCGCAGGCACATGTCATTCAGGCTGACGCCCGCGAAGCAGCGCTCCACCTGAGACGACAGGTCGCGTAGGATGCTCTCGGTCACGTAGCGCGCGTCGTCCGCGGTGAGCCGCGGAGCGCGCGGCTTCTCCCCCAGCACGATCGGGCCCTCCAGCGCAGCCACCACCTCACTTAGCTGGATTTGCCCCGCGGGGCGCGCCAAGGAGTAGCCGCCCTGTGGGCCGCGCTTGGACACGACGATGCCCGCCCGCTTCAAATCCTGAAAGATTTGCTCCAAAAACCGCGGAGGGATGGCCTGACGGTCGGCGATCTCCTTCACCTGCGTCGGCTTGCCCTCGTTGTAGAACGCGATGTCAAACAGCGCTCGCATGGCGTAACGACCCTTGTTTGACAGCTTCACGGCCCTGTATCTGCGTTGCCCCATCGGCTTTGTCAAGATTGGACGAGGATCAGCCGTGAGGCGCGCTGGTTGATGGCTCCCAGACACCACTCAGGCGCCGTCGCGCCACCCCGCCATGAGCCGTCGTGCCCCTTGCGACCGATCGAGCGGAGCAGCCTCATCCTGGATCACCCCGCCCTCCGGTCATCCCCCACGGCGCCTCGCCGTCGTCCGCTTCCGCCCCCCGAACGCGCTCCGTCGCCCGCTAGTGAGCCAGCAGGAGGCTGCTCGCTCACTGGCTCAGCGCGGCACCTCGCCGTGGTCCGCTTTCGCCCGCTGAGCGCGCTCCATCGCCCGCCAGGGTCCAGCGGGAGGGTGCTCTCTCAGTGGCTCAGCGCGGCACCTGACGCAAACTGTCTCAGCCTTGGGTCACCTCACGAGTGACGCCTTTGGGGTGGGCGTTCAGCGCCGCGAAGCGAGGACAGTTTTTTCCAATCAAGCTGCTTTTTAGTGGTTTTGTGGGGCGGGAGAGATTGTCCTGAGCAGGCCTGGGTGGTACCTCAAGCGAGCGCGATCAGCATAGCTTATTTCTATGCGGAAACGGACGGAGCCACATGCAAGATGCAGCTGAGCGGGGCGTGAGTGGGCGAGCCAGTGGGTTACGGAGCTCCAGAGCTGGGCTGGGAGCTGCCGGGCTGGGAGCTGCTGCAGGGAGCCGGCGGGGTGGCCGGCTCGCGTCGGTCAGTCGGCTCATGGCTCGTTCGCTCAGCTTGCTCGGGCTGATGGGGCTCTCGCTCGGGTGCTCTGGGGAGTCCGACGGCGCCGGCGGGGTGTGCCGTGCGCAGGAAGAGTGTGGTGGCTGCCAAGACTGTGTGGCGCGCTGCATGTGTGAGGGCAGCGGGTATGAGCTGTGTTTAGGAGCTTGTGGGCTCTCCAACGGGGGTAGCGGCGCCGCAGGCGGCAGCGGGGGCAGCGGTGCTGTGGGCGGCAGCGGCGCCGCAGGGGGCAGCGGCGCGGTGGGTGGCAGCGGCGCAGGGGGTAGCGGCGGCAGCTTTGACCAAGCGACTGGCCTGCGTATCCAGGAGATCTCCATTTGGCAGAGCGTGAAGGTGCCGCTCATGCAAAATGGCGGGGCGGTGTCCAACGCGAACGCGCCGGTCATCGCTGAGCGCCCCGCCTTGGTTCGCGTCTACGTGAGCCCCGAAGCTGAGTGGCAGCAGCGCGAGCTGGTCGCGCGCTTGGAGATCGACGGGCAGGCGTTTGAGGGCCGAGCCGCCCCAGCGGCCGCCTCCGCCGACGGCGATCTGGGATCCTCCTTCAACATCCAGGTCCCAGCCGCTGCGATCCGAGCGGGCTCAAGCTACGCCGTGACGCTGCTCGAGACGAGCCCCAACCCTGGCCCTGGGAGCAGCGCCGGCACGCGCTTCCCGGTGGGTGGGGCCGAGCCGCTCAACGCACAAGACGCGCGGGGCTCGCTCCAAGTCGTGCTGGTGCCGATCGAGGTGGGAGGGTTCACGCCTGACGTCGGACCAACCCGCGTTCAGTCCTACGTGGACCGGCTGTCCGCGCTGCTCCCGGTGAGCGGCGTGGAGATGTCCGTGCGCCAAGCGATGCGCTTCGACGGCAACGTGCGCTCGAACGGCAACGGCTGGAGCAACGTGCTGAACTCGATCTACCGGCTGCGCCAGCAGGACAACCCCGCGCGCCGTGTCTACTACTATGGCCTGCTCGCCCCCGCGAGCACCGCCTACACGTTCTGCTCCTCGGGCTGCGTCGCGGGCCTAAGCGGCATGCCTGGCGCATCGGATGAATTTCAGCGCGGTTCGATCGGGCTAGGTCACTTCCCTGACGGCAGTGACATCGGGGCGGGGGACACCATGGCGCACGAGCTGGGGCACGCCATGGGTCGGCCTCACACCCAGTGCCAGACGGGGGAGAATGGCAGCGGCTACCCCTACACCAACGGCCAGATCGGCTCTTGGGGCTACGACGTGGCCGCAGCGCGGCTACGTCAGCCCACCACCCACTTCGACGTGATGGGCTACTGCAACCCCAATTGGGTGAGCGACTACAACTTCAAGCGCCTCTTCGATCGCCTGAGCTTCGTGCATGGCGGGGGGCAGCTGGTGCCACCGAGCGATCCCGCGCGGCGCCCCGGTGAGTTCTTGAGCTTCGTCCTAGACGCTGACGGCAGCGTGACCCGCGCGGAGGACGTCCGCTTGCGGAGCCACGCGCTCGGCGAAGATCATGAGGTCTCGCTGGTGGACGACCAGGGCCAGATCATCGAGCAGCTCGCCGGCTTCTACTACCCCGCCGCGGAGGAGCAGCTCGGCGGGATCTTGCTGGTGCCAAGGTCGCGTGGGCTGGCACAGGCGCGGGGCCTATTGAGCGGCCTCACGCCGGCAGGTGTTGTCACCCCGTTGACAAACACGCTGCCCGGGTTGAGAGAGCTCCCGTAATGACATCAAAGCACAGCTTCGAGGCCGTGTTGGCCATCCTCACGGGGGTTTTGGGGGTTGGCTGCGACGACGCGGCCAAGGACGCACCCCTACCTGCCGCTCAGCTCTCAGCGGAGCCCGCCGCTACGGCTTCGGCCGCGCCGGTTGAGGCTGCTGCGGCCGCTTCAGCTGCTGAGGCACCTTCAGCTGCGGCGCTCCCTTCAGCCACTGAGGCGCCCGCCGCGAGCGCGGCACCAGCCGCGGCGCCCGCACCCACAGTCGCGGGCGCCGCGCCCAAGGCGCCCCCCGCCGTCTCAGCCAAGGAGGTGGCGCCGCCCACCCCCGCGCCGAGCACCAGCGGGAAGCCGGCAGCTTGCGCGCCGGGCGGCTGCGCGGCCGGCATGTGCGGCGGCGGCAGCGCCGACTGACCAGGGCAAGAGGTCGCGCCCAAAGAAGGAGGGCGGCCCCGCGGGCCGCCCTTCAGTGCACTGTTCCCTCACGGGAACACCGCAGCGCTCAGCCAAGCTGCGCGAGCCGCCGCGGCTCAGTACAGCGCGTTCAGCTGGGCGCCGTAGCGCTGCATCACGTTGCGGCGCTTCAGCTTCAGCGTGGGCGTCAGCATGTCGTTCTCCGTGCTGAAATCTTCCGTGACGACGATGAAGTCACGGGGGCGCTCGAAGCCCTTGAAATCCTTGCTGTACTTTTCGAGCTCGCCCTGCAGTGCCGCCTTGAGCGCGGGGCTCTCCGCGGCGCCCGCCAGCTCCACGCCGTTCTCCGCCGCCCAGGCCTTGAGCGCGTCTGGGTCGGGGATGACCAGCGCCACGTTGTGGGGCTTGTTGTCACCGTAGATCATCACGTTGGCGATGAGCGGGCTCAGCTTGAGCTTCTCCTCCAGCGGGGCCGGCACGACGTACTTGCCGTTCTCAAGCTTGTACTGCTCCTTGATGCGGCCGGTGATGTAGAGGTAGCCGTCGGCGTCCAAGCGGCCCATGTCACCGCTGCGGAAGCCGCCGTCATCACGCAGCACCGCGGCGTTCTCTTCCTCGCGGTTGTGGTAGCCCTGCATCACGTTGGGGCCGTAGATCACGATCTCGCCCTGGTCTTCGTTCTCCGCGCCCTCCGCGTCGATCTTGATGGTGACGCCCGGGATGGCCTTACCCACGCTGCCAATCTTGCGGTTGCCTGGGTAGTTGGCGGTGGCGATCGGGCTGGTCTCGGTGAGGCCGTAGCCCTCGTAGACCATGATGCCGAGCGCATCGACGAACTCAGCCACCGTCTTGTCGAGGGCGGCGCTGCCGCTGATCGCGTACTTCAGGCGGCCGCCGAACTTCTGGCGGATCTTGCTGAAGATGAGCTTGTCCGCCAGCGAGAGGCCGATGCCGCTGCCAAAACCGAGCGACTCACCGTTTGAGCGCCGCGTGGCGTTCAAGATGCCGGAGCGGAACAGGCTCTGAATGAAGCCAGGCTTCTCCGTCATCTGCTTGTTCACCCCATCGAAGATGCGGTTGAAGATGCGCGGCACCGCGAAGAGAATCGTCGGCTGCACCTCGGCGAGGTTGGCTACCAGGTTCGGGATATCGTCGTTGATGCCGATCGAGCAGCCCATGCTGATGAGCCCATGGAGCTCACAGGTTTGTCCCATGGAGTGCGCCCACGGCAGGAAGGACAGCGAGCGGTCTTCGTACTCGAAGGGGAAGATCTCGTGGATGGCGTTCAGGTTCGAGCAGATGTTCGAGTGCGTGAGGATCACGCCCTTCGGGTTGCCGGTGGTGCCCGAGGTGTAAATGAAGCCGGCGACCTCCTCGCCGCCCGGCTGCTCGGTGGGGACGGGTGAGCCCTCACCCAGGGTGAGCAGCGCCGCGTAGGAGTCCGGGGTGTCGGCCGGGCCCTCGAAGTTCACGATGTGCTCAAGCTGCGGCAGATCCGGCTGGATGCGCTTCAGCTTCTCGTACACCGCCTGATTGGCGGCGAGCACGACCTTGGCCTCGCAGTCGTTCAAGATGAACTGCCACTCGTCTGGCTTCTGAGCCTGGTACATCGGGACGTAGGCGGCGCGCAGCCCGTAGGTGGCGTAGCAACCCACTGCCCACTCCACGCGGTTGTCAGCGATGACCGCCACCTTGTCCCCCGGGCCCACCCCGAGCGACTTCAGTGCCGCGCGGAAGCGATCGACGTCGGCCTTGAAGCTCTTGTAGTCGTTCCAGCTCCAGCTGCCGTCACGCTTGGTGCCGAACAGCAGCCGGTCACCAAAGTCTTTTGCGCTTCGCTCGAGCACCTCAACCAGATTCTTGAACTTCTCAGCCATGCTCTCCTCAACTCGGGTCGTTCGGGTGGTCTTCGGGATTACCAGAGGGAGGGTCCCCACCTCCGCGCTCAGGGGCGCGCGCTGCTCGAGTCTGACGCCTGAGCGGCGGTCGAGCGGCGCGGCGCGCCCAGCTGATGGTTCGACAGGGGCCGTCCCACTCAGCCTGGGCCCCTTCTACGGGACGTTGCGCGGCGCCACAAACGGTTTCGCGGCTGTTTGACCGGCGGCGCTCGGCTTGGGGTGAGGCGAGGCTCAGGCTCCGCACCGCGATGAGGGGCTGATGACGAGAGGTCGCAGGGCGCCTCAGCGCGCGAGCGCTCAGCTGGCCGCAGCGCACCCCGCGAGCGCATTGAAGCGCCGCTCGGCGCTAGCCAACCCCCAAAAATCCTCAAAAAGGCCGCTTCGTTTGGTCTGCGCGGCGCGCCGTCACCGCTCGCTGCTGCGCTTGGCGGCCATCAGCGCCTGGTCGCAGCCACCCTAGTTAGCGTCTAGGGACCACCTGCTGGGCGCTGTGGCTTGCCGGCGAAGGGATCCTGGGGCAGAGAGCCTGACCCCCAAGATGCCAAGTTATTCCCTGATCACCTTTGGTTGTCAGATGAACCAGCACGACTCCGAGCGGATGGAGGAGGTGCTGCGGCGCGCGGGGTACGTGCCGAGCGAGGGCGTGGAGCAGGCGGACGTGGTGCTGCTCAACACCTGCAGCGTGCGCGAGAAGGCGGAGCAGAAGCTGCGCAGCGAGGTGGGGCGGCTCGGGGTGCTCAAGCGACGGCGCCCGGGGCTGATGATCGGCGTGGCGGGCTGCGTGGCGCAGCAAGAGGGTGAGCGGCTGCTCCGCAAGATGCCTCAGATCGATTTATTGATCGGCCCTGACCAAATCGCGGCGCTGCCAGCCGCCCTGCGTGAGCTAGAGGGGGGCGCGCCGCCTCAGGTGCTCGCAACGTTCGATCTGGAGGCCCCGCGCTTCCTCAGCGCCCAGCCTGGCGCGCTCGGGCGCCAAGCGGTGAGCAGCTTCGTGACGGTGATGAAGGGCTGTGATGAGCGCTGCTCGTTCTGCATCGTCCCCACCACGCGCGGTCCGGAGCGCTACCGCCCAGCGCCTGAGATCGTGGCGGAGTGCGCAGCGCTGGTCGAGGCGGGCGCCCGCGAGATCACCCTGCTAGGCCAGACGGTAGACAGCTACCTTGACCCAGCGCGCAGCCTCACGCCGGCGCCGGCCGACGCGCCGCTCATCGCTGAGGCGCGCAGTCGCCGCGGCGCTGGGCTGAGCTCGGACGTGAGCGAGTTCCCGGCGCTGCTGCGCGCCATCGCTGAGGCGGTCCCTGGGCTCGCGCGCCTGCGCTACACGAGCCCGCACCCGCGCCACCTGACCCCGCAGCTCATCTGCGCGCACCGTGAGCTGCCGGTGCTGGCGCGCCACGTCCACATGCCGGTGCAGTCGGGGAGCGACGCGGTGCTGCGGCGCATGATCCGCCGCTACAGCGTGGCGGAGTACCTGGAGCGCACCGGGCGGCTTCAGGAGGCGGTGCCCGGCTTGACGCTCTCCACCGACGTCATCGTTGGTTTCCCCGGGGAAACGGACGCTGATTTTCAGGCGACGCTCGACCTGCTCTCGCGCGTGGGCTTCGTGGGCGTGTTCGGCTTCAAGTATTCAGAGCGCCCCGGCACCGCCGCGCTGAAATTCGGGGACGACGTGCCTGAGATCACGAAGAGCGCCCGCCTCGCGGCGCTGTTTGAGCGCTCAGAGCAGCTCCAGCGCGCGCACCTCATGTCGCTCGTTGGTAGCGTGCAGGCCGTGCTGGTGGAGGGCCCAGGTAAGACGGGCGGCTACTCTGGGCGCACCGTGCGAAACGAGATCGTGCACCTCGGGGCGAGCACCGACGTGACCGGGGAGCTGTGTGAGGTGAGGATTGTTTCAGCGTATAAACACAGCCTGCTAGGCGAGCTGGTGGACGCCGCGCGGCGCGCGCCGCCGCCCATGCCTAGTGAGCGCGGAGCTCAGGGCCCAGGCGAGGGGCCGCGCGCTAGCGCCGAGCGCGGGCGCGTCAGCCTGCCGGTGGTGTGAGCCGGATCGGAGCTTAACCATGGCCATCATTCGACCTTACCTCGATCGCGCTCCTGTCATCGGCGCGGGCGTGTTCCTGGCGGAGAACGCCGTGGTGGTGGGCGAGGTGACGCTCGAGGAGGGGGTCAGCGTCTGGTATGGCGCCGTGCTGCGCGGCGACGTGGGCTCCATCTACATCGGCGCGCGGAGCAACATCCAGGACAACGCGACGGTGCACATGACCGGCGGCGTGAGCGACGCGCGGATCGAGGAGGACGTGACGGTGGGTCACAACGCCGTGGTCCACGGCGCGCTGGTGCGCCGCGGCGCCCTGATCGGGATGGGCTCGGTGATCCTCGATCAGGCGGAGATAGGCGAGGGCGCCATCATCGCCGCGGGGGCGGTGGTGCCGCCTCGCATGCGGGTGCCGCCGCGGGTGCTGGTGCGCGGCAGCTCAGGGAAAATCGTGCGTGAGCTCACTGAAGCGGAGGCGCGCCAAGGGGCTGATGGCGCGCGCATCTACCAAGAGCTCACGCGCGGGCACCGCTAGCGGCGCGCGGCCCTGAGGCGCTGAAGTCAGTGAGGCTGACTGTGAACCAGCGTGCCCTGAGGCGCTGAAGTCCGTGAGGCTGACTGTGAGCCGGCGCCCTGAGGCGCTGAAGCCAGTGAGGCTGACTGTGAGCCGGCGCCCTGAGGCGCTGAAGCCAGTGAGGCTGACTG
>CAYQAC010000115.1:9276-17170 GCA_964415255.1 uncultured Polyangiaceae bacterium
TGAGCGCAGCCCGCCATCGTCAGGTCACCTGGCGATTAACCGCCGCCGACGAAGTGCACGATCTCGAGCTCATCGCCGTCCGTGAGCGGCGTGGCAGCGTGCTCCGCCCGCGGCACCACCTGGCGGTTCAGCTCCACGGCCACGGGGCCTCCTGTGAGCGTGAGGTGCTCAAGCAGCCCCCGCACGCTGAGCCCTGGGGGGACCTCGTGAGGCTCACCGTTGACGGTCAAGTTCATGACGGCCAAGGCTAGCTTAGCGTCCATGGAAGGCCAGGCGGCCTGGCCAGCGCACCTCAAGCGGCCGCGCCCGCCTGAAGCTGCGCCGGCTTGGCTCAGGGCGATCTCAGGAAGGCAGCCCGTTTGGGTGGCGTTAGAGGGCTCATGGTTCGACAACTTTGCATGGCGCCGCCCAGGGCCGGTAGGATCGAGCTGTGACGCCCCCGCCCACCTACCGGCCGCTCACGCGCTCCCAGACGGACTGGGAGCTGTCGCAGCGCTTCGAGCCGCCACGTCGCCGTCTGAGGTGGCTCTGGCCGACCTTGCTGGTGACCCTGAGCGGCGCCGCGACGGCGGCGCTGACCTACGGCTATTACCGCTATTTACCCCCTGATCGCGCGCTGCCAGGCACCTACGTCACGGGCAAGCTGCAGCCCGCCGAGCGCGATCTCGGAGTGTGGCTGGAGGAGCGGCAAGCGGCGCTGAAGGAGCGCCCGGTGACGCTCACGCTGGATCACCACACGTTCGAGACGCGGCTCGGGAGCCTGGGGGTGGAGCTCGACGTGGCGGCGACGCTCGCCGCGACGCGCGAGCACGCGTCACGGGGAGGCCTCGGGGCGCGCATCCATCGGTCGCTCGCGGCGCGCCGCGGTGAGGAGTCGGTGGAGGCGGTGTGGCAGGTGGATGAAGATCGCCTGCGGGCGGCGCTCACCGCGCTCGCGCCTGAGCTGCAGGTGGACCCAGTGGACGCTCGGCTCGACCTCGAGCGCCACCGCAAGATCCACGATGAGCCGGGGCAGGTGCTGGATATTGAAGCGAGCGTGCAGGCGATCGCGAGCGCCTCGTTCGAGGCGGACGCGCTCATGCCGCTCAAGGTGCGCTCGGTGCCGGCGCGCGTGACGTTAGACATGCTGACTGACGTGGACGTGACCCAGGTGCTCGGCTCCTTCGAGACGAGGTTCGCTGGCACGGGGGAGGGCCGCGCCATCAACATCCGCACCGGCGCGAACTACCTGAACGGCACCGTGCTGGCCCCTGGCCAGGTGCTGAGCTTCAACGAGCGCGTGGGGGAGCGCGCGCTGTCCCGCGGCTTCACCTGGGCACCGGTCATTTTAGATGACGAGCTCACCCCGGGGGTCGGCGGAGGGATCTGTCAGGTGGCCTCCACGCTGCACGCCGCCTCCGTCTACGCGGGCCTGAACGTGGTCGACCGCCGCAGCCACAGCCGGCCCATCGGCTACACGCCGCTCGGGCTCGACGCGGTGGCGGTGTGGGGCCACGTCGACATGAAGATCAGGAACGACTACGACACGCCCATCATCATCCACGCCTTCATCCCCACCCCGGGCGTGCTCAAGGTGGAGCTGCTCGGTCGCCCCGCGCCGAAGGTGGAGTACAAGTACGGCGTCGCCAGGGTGTACGACTTCTACCGCCGCATCACCACCAAGCCGTGGCTCAAGGAGCGCCGCGTGCTGAAGCAACGTGGCCGCAAGGGCTACGACGTGTTCAGCACCGTGAAGGTGACGCACCCGAGCGGCCGAGTGGAGCAGCGCAGCTACTCCAGCGTTTACCGGCCGGTCCCCGAGGTGTTCTGGGTTGGGCCGAGCTTCGACGTGGATCAGCTGCCGGAGGTGCCGGAGGGCGTGCGGAGCGTGCAGCTCGATGGCCGTGAGCTGCCAGCGGAGCTGTTCGGCGCCGATCCCTACGCGGGCAACTCAGGCTGATGGCGCGGCGAGCGGCGAGGTGAGGTTGGATGGGGGGGGTTGGACAGGCAGTCATCGCATCGCGCTGCGCGCCCATCCGGTGCGCCACGTCGCGAGCCGTTCAGCCACGCTAGGGAGCCGCGCGGCTTGATCTGAGCGCCTCAGCGACTAAACCGAAGCCCCGTGTCGCCCCATCGCTTGACCCTTGAGCGCCGCGTCGCGCGTCGCGCGACCTCCAGCGGCGCGCGGCGGAGCGCCCAGCTCGCGCTGTGGGGGATGCTCGTGCTCTTGGGCGTGGGGTGCAAGTCGAAGCCCGCTACGGAGGAGGCCACCGCCTCCGGGCAGCCGTCAGGTGAGCTCACCGCGCCGCCGCTGTCCACCCTGGTGGTCGATCATGGGGAGCTTGATACGGTGACCCCGGAGGATGCCGGTAAGCTCGCCGCGACCCAGGTGGCGACCATCGTCTACGCCAAGCCGCACAAGGAGTCGCGGCGGCTCGGTTACCTGCGCCTCGGCGCGATCGTGAAGCGCGACCTGGAGCCGATGAAGAAGCAGGTCGGCGAGTGCAAGGGGGATTGGTACCACGTGTACCCGATGGGTTACGTCTGCACGGAGGACGCCACCATCGATCTTGAGGCGCCGCTCGTGCGCGCCACGCGGCGCCGCGCCCACACCGACAAGCCGCTGCCCTACGCTTACGGCTTCGTGCGCGCGACCGCCCCACAGTACCTTCGGGTGCCGACCAAGGCCGAGCAAGAGAAGAGCGAGTTCGGGCTGCAAGATCACCTCAAGTGGTACGCAGAGAACGCCGCGGAGGTGCAGAAGGTGGAGCTGGGGGCCAACGACATCGCGCTCGATTCACGCGGCGTCGCGCGGCCTGGCGTGGAGCACCCACCGGGCTTCCGGTTGTCGACGGAGCTCAGCCGCACGGAGCTCTTCGGGGGCACCGGGGAGGAGCCACCGGCGCCGTGGTGGCTCGAAGGAGGCCGAAAGATCCCCAACGTGTCGGGCTTCAACGTCCCTGACTACGCCATCTTCGCGGACCGCGTGCGGCGCAAGACGGGCCTCTCCTTCGTGGACGCGTTCGTCGCGGAGGACGGCGGCCTTGAGCGTGGGTTCGCGGTCACGGTGGACATGCGGCTGATCCCCACCACCAAGGTGAAGCCAGACACCGGCTCAGCTTTTCACGGCGTTGAGCTGACGGGCGACATCCCCATCCCGTTCGCCTTCGTCATCACCCGCGAGGCCAAGACCTACAAGCTGCTGCGCGGCAAAGATCAAGTGAAGGCTGATGGCAGCCTGCCACGGCGGGCGATCGTGCCGGTGAGCGGCAAGGCGCGCATCAAGGCGGGCAAGCGCTACTACCAGACGCTCAAAGATCCCACCCGCTGGATGCGCGCCGAGGACATCGGCATCGTGACACCGCCACGTGAGTGGCCCGCCATCGCCGAGAAGGGCGAGAAGTGGATCGACGTCTCGCTCGGGCAGCAGACGCTCGTCATGTACGAGGGCAAGCGCGCTTGGTACGCGACCCTCGTCAGCACCGGCAAGCCGCGCTTTGGTGATCCGAAGACCACCAACGCCACCCCCATGGGCGTGTTCCGCCTGCAGTCGAAGCACATCGCCGCGGTGATGGACTCCGAAGAGAACTCGAGCGTCGCCGGGGGTAAGAAGGCGGGCGGCGGCGGTGGGCCGCGCTACGACGACGAGACGCGCGCCACCATCGCACGCTTGAAGCAGGCGGAGGCCGACGGCACCAAGCTGAGCGATGAGGATCGGCGGCGGCTTGGCAACATCAACCGCGGGCGGCACCCGGAGTACGGCGTCACTCAGCGCCGCGGCGCGGGCGGCTTCGAGCTGCGTGACGTCCCATGGATCCAGTATTTTGAGGCGGGCTACGCGCTGCACGGCGCCTACTGGCACGACGTGTTTGGCATCCCACGCAGCCACGGCTGCATCAACCTCGCCCCGGTCGACGCGCGCCTGGTCTTCATGTGGACCGACCCGCCGCTGCCCCCCGAGTGGCACGGCATCAACATCGGCGAGGACATGGGGCTCGGCACCACGATCAGCGTCCGCGAGTAGCGCCCTACGCAGCCTCGCGATGTGGCGCGGCCTGGGGTGACACAGCGGCCCTCTCAGCCTTTCATGGGCGCGCCAGAGTAAGCCGCGAGGCAGCGCGAGGGGGGGACCGACACAGCGGCTCTCAGCGTCCTTTCATGGGTCGCGGGGCGGCGCCAGAGTAAGCCGTAAGGTTCACTGCCAAACCCCCGAAACGACCGGTGAATCACGGGGCGCGGTCGACAGCGCGCGGACATGACGCTAGATGAAGGCTTACGCATGAAGGCGCTCCGCTTCAGCTTGTTCAGGTTCCCCGTGGCGATTCAGCCGAGCTTCTGGGTGCTCGCGGCGCTGCTCAGCTGGGCGATGGCGGGCTCTTCAGGGAGCGGCATGGCGATCCTCGGGCGCGTGCTGGTGTTGCTCGCCATCTTGCTCGTGTCGCTGCTGGCGCACGAGCTGGGTCACGCGTTCGCGGCGCGCGCGTTCGGTGAGTCGCCGCGCATCGAGCTGCACGCCATGGGCGGAAAAACGGTGTGGTCGCCTACGCATGAGCCGTCTCGGGCCGAGCGGGTGATCGTCACTGGGGCCGGGCCGGCGGCGGGCTTCGCCTTAGCGGCCGTCGCCTGGGCTTTGAGCTTAGCGGTGGGCGTGGCGGAGGAGCCAGGCGTCCTCGCCGGGGTGCTGGGGCTGCTGTTCATCCTCAACGTGTTCTGGTCCACCTTCAACCTGCTGCCGGTGCTGCCGTTCGACGGCGGGCACATCATGGCGGCGCTGCTTGGGCCGCGCCGTCAGCGGCTGGCGCTGATGGTCAGCATCGGGGTGGGGGTGGCCGCCGCCATCGTGTGCTTCTTCTCCAAGATGCAGTTTGCCGGGATCATCCTGCTGTGGGGCGCCTTCTCCAGCCTCGGGAGCCTACGGGGTGGCCAGCGGCTGGAGCCCCCGCGCCAGGTCCTGGAGCAGACCTTGGGCCACGCTCAAGAGGCGCTCAATCAGGGCAAGTACCCTGAGGCGCACGCGGTGGCGCGGGCGGTGCTTGAGGCCAGCACCGCGCCTGAGCTCAAGCTGAAGGCCGCTCAGATCGCCGCCTGGGCGGCGCTGCTCGGTGGCGAGGCCGCGCTGGCGCGTCAGGCGCTGGCGCTCGCGCCCGCGGATCAGCCGCTCGATCCTTACCTGCGCGCCGCCGTCAGCGAGGCGCTCGGAGAAGACGAGGACGCCGCCAGCGCGCTGGCTCACGCGCGGCGGACGGGCGATCAGCGGCTCGAGGTGGTGGCGCTCTACGTCAAGGTGCTGCTGAAGCTAAAGGACGTGGAGCGCGCCGCACGGGTCACCGCGGACATCTTCGAAGAGACGCCCACCGAGGACGCCCGGAGGGTGGCTGATGCGGCGCTCACCGGGGGCGCCCCGCTGGCTGCCGCCACGCTGTTCGACCGCCTCTTCGCGCGCACGGAGGCTCACGCAGACGCGCTGCAGGCGGTGCGTGGGTTCGCTCGCGCTGGGCAGCTAGACGCCGCGCTGCGCACCATGACCGCTGGGGTGGCGGTGGGGCTCGATCCCGCGGCGCTGCGCGGCGACGTGAGCCTCCAGGCGCTGGTCGATGACGCCCGCTTCGAGCAAGCCGCGAGCCCCACGTAGCGGCCCCGGCTGAGCCAGTGGTCGGGTGCGCTGCTCAGCGACGTGAGCAGTGGGGCACAGATGCTCGGTGCCACTTGAGCGCCGCGCAGAGCCGCTTGGTGCGACGTCAGGCGCCGAGTAGCGCTGCCACTTGAGCGCCGCGCAGAGCCGCTCGGTGCCCAGGCGCCGCGGGGCAGGGCCGGGCACGCGGTGTGCAACCAGGAGCAGCACTTAGAAAGTTGTCCCCTAGGAGGGCCAGCTGGAAGCCTTACAAAGCAGAGGCAGCGCGCTTGAGAGCCAGGCAGCAGAGCACACAGGGCTGCAACGGGAGCGCGTAACGCACGTAGGAGCGGAACCCAGGGCGAGCGTAACGGCGTAACAGGAGGATGTCATGAAGTGGGGTGGTTGGGCTGTGTTGGGTGTGGCGATGGTGTCAGGGGGGCTGTGGCTCGTTGCGGGCCATGGAGCATCGAGCGGCTTGGAGGGTGCTGCCACACAAGGCGTCACACCGGAGCCGCCCACTGAGCGGCTCATGACCGCCGCGGAGCCCACCCAGGGCACTGAAGCGGCTCCGGAGGTGCCCGCCAACCCGGAGGCCCCCGTGAGCGCTCCGGCTCCCGCCGCGGCCTCCCCCTCAGCAGATGGCAGCTGCCCTGGGGAGATGGTGCTGGTGGACGGCGACTACTGCACCGACGTCCGACACACCTGCCGCGAGTGGCTGGACGACCCCAAGCTCCCTTACGCCCGCTGCAAGGTGTATGAGCCGGTGGCCAAGTGCGTGGGCAAGCGGGTCGCCCTCAAATACTGCATTGACCGCCACGAGTACACCGCGCCCGGGGAAGAGCTGCCGCTCAACCACCAGAGCTTCATGAGCGGGGCCAAGCTCTGCAAGGCGCAGGGCAAGCGCCTGTGCAGCGAGCAGGAGTGGAACTTCGCCTGCGAGGGCGAGGAGATGCGGCCTTACCCCTATGGCTGGGAGCGCAAGGCGGTGTGCAACCAAGACCAGGAAGATCTGTACACCATGGTGAAGGGGCGTCAGCAGCTGAAGGACCGCCGCAAGCCGGCTGGCGAGCTGGCCGAGTGCGTGAGCCCCTTCGGCGTGCACGATCTGGCTGGCAACTTGGATGAGCCCACCCTGCGTGAAGGCGCGACCCACAACTACCCGTTCCGCACCGCCTTGAAGGGCGGCTGGTGGATGGCGGCGCGCAACCGCTGCCGCCCAGCGACCACCGCGCACGACGACCACTACGAGGGGATCCAAGTGGGCGTGCGCTGCTGCGCGGATCTGCCTGGGGAAGAGCAGAGCCCCAACGGCTGAGGCTCAGGCGCCCAGTCTTACGAACCAGGGCAGCTGCGTTCCGCTCCCTCAGCAGTGGGCCGGTTCAGTGCTCGGTGCTTGGCACTCAGCGTGGGCCGTGCGGCTCTCAGCGCTCAGCCGCAGTGCTCCATTGGGCGCTGCTCTCAGGAGCCAGTGCTCGGAGCGGCCGGCGGGCCGGGAGGCCACGCACGGGAGCTGTCATTGGCCATCCGTGGCGCTCCGCCGCGGCGGCGTAGGGTCGCGCTCAGGCGGCTTCAGGGCCGCCAAGTATCCTTCAGATGATACCGTTAATGTGACTTGTAACCAATGGATATAATTAAGAATTTCTCCATTAGTCAATCGCCGTCCTAGCGCCATCTAGGCGCCCTACCACCCCCCAGTTCAGCCCGTGGTCCGGTGGTTGCGCTTGACATCAGGGGGGCTTCCTACAGAATCGCCTGGCCTTGCAGTCACACTCAAACCTCTGGTTGGTGGCCATCGCCTTCGCGCTGGCTGCTTGTGATCGCCCCTCACCGGAGCCCCGCGCCCTGCAGCTGGAGGAGACAGCCAGCCTGAGGCCGGCGGTGCCCGAGGGGGAGCAGGTGAAGCTGACCAACGTGGCGCCGAACGCCACCGCGGCTCAGGCGGAGAGCGCAGAGGAGAGCGCTTGCCCCGCCAACATGGTCCTGGTGGAGGGTGAGTACTGCCCGCAGGTGCGGCACCAGTGCCTGCGCTACCTGGATCCGCCGGGCCGCTTTGAGAAGTTCCGCTGCGCGGAGTACGCCCAGCCCGCAAAGTGCGTGGGCGAGCGCCGCACGATGCGCTTCTGCATCGACCGCGATGAGTACGTCGCCCCCGGCAACACCCTCCCAGAGAACCACAAGAGCTGGACCCATGCGGATCAGACCTGCCGCGCTCAGGGCAAACGGGTCTGCATGGAGAGCGAGTGGAACTTCGCCTGCGAGGGCGAGGAGATGCGGCCCTACCCCTACGGCTGGAAGCGCGAC
>CAYQAC010000116.1:0-16375 GCA_964415255.1 uncultured Polyangiaceae bacterium
TTAAGTGATCGAAATCGTTGAACAAACACCCCGCCGCAGAAGAGCCACACCCAACCGAGTTCGAGACCGCGAGACCAAGGCTTGGATCCACAACGCCAGCGCGGTTGTGTTCGTGTCCTATGCCGGTCAGGCGATGGGGAAGCCAGATATCGATTTTTTGGATGGGTTCCTGCTTGGTGTGCCGGCCCAGCGGCGCGTGATCGCTGTGAATAAGGTCGATGCCGTTGAGGATCCTAAGGGGGTGGAAGCATGGGTGGAGCGGCTCCGAAGGAGCCCTGATCCAAGGATCCGGAATGTCATGAGCGCGCCGGAACTCACGGTCTTCGTCTCCGGGGCTGGAGCGATACTGGCTGCTACGATCGAGGCGGGCGCAGAGCTCAGCGCCGTGCAACAGGAAATGGCTGCCATCCTACGGCGCCTGGGCCTTGGCAGAGACTACCTTCAGCCTGAAAATCATAATTTGGCAAAGCTTCGGGCACTAGTTGAGGAGCGCTTGATCGTTAACAAGGGTCAAGGGCTGATTGAGGAGCACACCTCATTTCTGAACAGTATCGTTGAGCGAAAGCGGCGCGCGATTGAAGAGCAAATTGCGGAGCATGCGGAGGGACAGGATCTTGCTGGGCAGGACAAGGAGGAGCTTAGTGCGAACCGTCAGCGCATCCAGGGACAGGTGAAGGAGATTAACGGGTTGAGCGAGGAGCTGAAGGGTGACCTTTCTGAGATGGCTCAGGATGCAGGGCAATCGTTGAAGGGTGAAGTGGCTCGTATCAAGGCTAGCGTTATTCGATGCGTCGAAGGTAAAATTGGCGCAATTACGAATACTTCGAACTTTCGGCACCAAACGCTTTGGGCGCTTCAGGAGTGCTTTGAGAAGGAGGAGGGGGGGCTGTACTCTGAGCTTAGAGAGATAAGGGCGAGTATCGCGGAGCGCATTGAGTCCAGGATGGGGAAGTTTGGTGCGAAGATCGCTGAACTCGATATCTTCTCAAGGGAGAGGGTGCAAGTTTTGCTGCAGGTGAAGGCTTATGATGGGCTTGAGGTCGTACGCCGGCACTTTCATGAGTTGTTGACGGTGGAGGCGGTTGGCGGACTTGTCGAGGAGGTGACGTATTTTTGGCAGCGCTGGTTTGACACGGAGAGCGGGCTGGAGAAGGTGCGTTTGCGCATTATGCGCGCGGTGTGGGAAGCGCTGGATGGGCAACTCAGCCGGCTTGGAGAGTCGATGGTGGACATGTTGAACACGAGCTTGAGTAAGTTAGCGGAGGAGTCCCGCGCGAGTCTCAACGAAGCTATGGAGACTCGGAGACGAGAGATCGAGTCGTTGCTCAAGGGCGAGGCGGAGCGAGAGGAGTTGATCGCGCATCATGCTGCAGCTACCGCGGCGCTGGAGGCGGCGCGGGGAGAGTTGGAGCAGCTGTCGGAGAGCTTGAACCAGACGATGGGGGTGTAGCGGTGGCTGATGTTAATGGGGCAAGCACCATCCGGCGAGTACTTGCCCTCATTGAGGCGTTAGCGGCTGAGGTCCTGGTTTTGCTGGGGTTGCGTCGGCGCGCTGGAAGAGAGCCCAGGGACACAGACGCCACACCGGTGGCTGGTGAGCTGAGGGGGCAGATCGAGGCACGCGCGCGCGAGCACGGGCGGCTCGTCCTCGCCCACTATGTGTGGGTCGAGTCGAGCCGACAACATGTCAGCGTGGAGGTTTCGGAGAAGCTCGAGGAGGCCTACGGGAAGGAGCTGGCCTTGCCGGTGCTTGACCTCTCAGATCTGTACCAAGCTGTGAACACGCCAGCGGACGTGAGGGAGGCAATCGCGGCGTGGCTTGAGGCGCAGGGTCTCACCTACAATCCTAGCGCGCCCATCTCTGCGTCACTCGCGCGCCCGATCGAAGAGCATGCACGCGAGGAGGCCCGGCAGATCGTCGCGGGGCAAGGGTGAGCACGCAGCCTCACGTAAGACGACAGTCAGGCTTACGAGCGTGTGGCACGGCAAGGAAGGTAGGCCCTCGAAGCGCCACCCAACACGGTGCCGTCCAACCCCCCAAAAAGAGCGATGCCTGCGCGCTGGGCCCCCATCGTCCCCCCCGCATTGCCCCATCGCCTCACGTACGGGCGACCGGCCGGTCGCCCCTCCGCACGTCAGGTAAGCTGCCCTCATGGCGCATGGCGCCCCCCTACGCCTTCATCAGCTCGTCGTAGCGGCGCTGCATCTCCTCTGGGGAGAGCTCCTCTAGCGAGTGGCCAATGAGCCACTCGTGGCCGTAGGGATCGCGCACGGTGCCGGAGCGCTCACCGTAGAATTGATCTTGCGGTGCTCGAACCAGCGTCGCGCCGGCGGCTACGGCGCGCTGGATGACCGCGTCGCAGTCGTCCACGTGCAGGTGGATGGCCACGCCGGTGCCGCCCAAAGTCTCTGGGCCGACGATGCCATACTCCGGGTACTCCTCGGAGATCATGATGATGCTGCCGGCGAAATCGAGCTCCAGGTGGCCGATGCGGCCGCTCGGCTCCGTGAGGCGGAACTTCTCCGTGACGCCGAAGGCCTCTTGGTAAAACGACGCGGCGGCGCCGGCGTTCCTCACGCGCAGGTAGGGGAAGACTTCGTGAATGCTCATGGAAATGGGCTCCTTCGCGAGCGAGTGTGGCGCGCGGCGCGTGCGCACGTCTTGAAGAAAATTGAGGCTGCGCGTCGTGTTCGCGGTTGGCTTCGAGAAACTTCGGGGCCGGCGTGCTCGGCGCCTCGCAGGTCGCGCTCTCGCGTGCGTAGGTCTTGAAGGAGGTGAGGTGCGGCGTGCTCGGCGCCTCGCAGGTCGCGCTCTCGCGTGCGTAGGTCTTGAAGGACTTGAGGCGCACCTCAGCGCAGGGGCACGTGGTTCGGTGCTGCTGGCGCGAGCGCTCGATGCGCGGCGGGGGAGATCCCAGCGAGCGCGGTGAACTCGCGGGTGAGGTGCGCTTGGTCCGCGTAGCCGGTGGCGAGGGCGAGGTCGATCAGGCGTGGCCGCTCATGCGTGAGCGCGTTCAGCGCGCGTTGAAAGCGGCGCACGCGGCAATACACCTTGGGCGTGAGCCCAACGGACGCGTGAAATCGCGTGAGGAATGTGCGGTGGCTGGTGCCGCTCTGCCGGACCACCTCGGCGATCGTCGCGCCCGCCTCGAACAGGGTGAGCGCTTGGGTGAGGGCGGGGGGCTGCGCCGTGGCGTGTTGGGGTGCCCGCGCCAGCTGGGCGAGCAGCAGCGCCTCGAAGATGTCGAGCCTCGACGCGAGCGACCGCGCCTCCGCGATGCGCTCCCGCGCGAGCCCCGCGCGGCGTCCCCACACCGCGTCGAGCGGCGTGTGCTGCTCCGCGAACTCGCTCGCTGGAGCGCCGAGGAGGGCCAGCGCCGCCCCTGGCCACAGCTGCGCGCCCACGGAGCGCGCGGGCTCAGCGACGCTCTTCACGTAGGAGCTTGAGCGCGCCCCGCCGATGATTGTGTGCCCCACCGCCCGGGGGCGCTCATCAGCTGCGCCCTCGAACACCAGCAGCGGCGCTGACGCGAGGCGCACCACCAGGTGCGTGGCCCCCGTGGGCAAGACGCGCTCAAGCGCTGGAGCAGGAGCACCTGAAGCGGAGGCGCCCCGCGCTTCATCCAGCGCCCAGAGCGCCTGCACGAAGGGACGGAGCGCGGCGGTGGGTTCACGCGTGAGGAGCATCCGCGGCCAGCGCGGAGCCTAGCATGGCCACCCCCCGAGCGCTGTGGCGAGGGGGCCGCCCCTACGCCTCCAGCGTGGGCCCGGTGCCGCGCGACTCGAACAGCTCCACCAGGTCGCGCTTGACGTTCGGTGGGAGCACGCGGTCGGCCATCATGAACAGCGCGTTATTTTCCTTGCGGATATGGTTGCGCATCAGGTCGGAGAAGCCGGCGGCCGCGGCTTGGAAGGCCTCCACGTTGGGCAAGCCGGCGGCGGACGTCTCCACCAAGGTGCGCACCAAGCCGCGCCCGAGCTCGTGCTCTTGCAGCATGACCGGCAGCGGCCCACCCTCATAAGGCATGCCCGCGGCCTTCATGGCCGGGAACAAGAACTGCTCCTCCTTCTCGTGGTGGAACTCGTCCACGTATTCCAGGATGAAGCGGGCGAGCTTGGCGGCGCGCGGGGCGAGGCCGGCTGGGTCGCGGCCGAGCTGTAGGCTCAGCGCGTCCAGATCGTCCAAGATGCTCAGGATGTTCTCGTGCTCCTCCCGGAGCTGGTCAGTGGGGCTGTTCATAGCGATCGGTCCTCATACACTCAAGACAGGGTCGCCCGCGTGCGTTGCGCGGGCTAAGGGCTGTTGGTTAGCCTCTGCGGCTGGGCAAAGGTAGGCGCGTGACGTCGCACCCCCCGGCGGCTACCAGGGTGCGCCGCGCACCAGGGTGACGGCGACGGCGACCAGGGCGATCGCCAAGAGGGCGTTCAGGCGGCCCATCATGGAGGCGCGCTTGCGCAGCTGCTCCGCCTCGGGTGAGCGAGGATCCGCCTGGATGGCGCGGGTGGCGCGCGGCCCCACCGAGAAGTCGTGAACCGCGCTGACGATGAGCACCACCACGAACAGGCTCAGCTTGAGCAGTACGCTCTTGCCGTAGCTGGAGGCGAGCCAGGCCGTGTCCGTGAAGCTCGAGAAGCGCACCCCGCGCACCCAGAGGTTGAACGTGCCGGTGATGAGCAGCACCACGAAGCACACCCACCCTACCGTGCGGAAACGCTCGCCCGTCTCCCGCAAGAGCCGCCCGGCTATCTCCTGGTTCCCGGCGCGCAGCCACGGCACCACCACCAGCACCAAGAACCCCATGCCCCCCACCCACACCGTCGCGCACAGGATGTGGAGCAGGACTGACGTCAGGTAGAGCGTGTGCATGTGCTTGGAGGTTTGGCGAGGCTCCGCACCCTAGAGCAGGCATCAGTTTGCCGCCATGAGAGCCCGAAAAAACGCCCCCATGCGGGGCGAGGGCGCGCTTTTTCGGGCTCTCCGCGTGCTGCTGCTTCCCTTCGCGCTGCTCTAGTTGCTGATTTGAGAACGACAAACGGCTTGCCGTTTGTCGTTCTCCCCGAAGCTAGCGCGTCATCAAGCGACGAAGCGCGGACGGAGCACGTGGTTCTCTAGGTGCACGTGGGCGAAGGTGTCTTGCTCCAGGCGCTCGAGCTCAGAGAACAGCGTGCGGTAGCTGTTACAGGCCCAGTCTGGCGGCTGGTAGGCGTCCGTGTTGTCACGCAGGCTGCCGAGCAGCTTGGCCAGCGCCAGGTGCTCCTCGTTCATCTCGTGGAGGAGCTGCTCCACCTTTTGCGGATCGCGATCTTCCTTCAAGAGCGAGGGGAACACCTCAGCCTCTTCATCATCCAGGTGGGCGAGCAGCGTGTCTTGCAGCTCCTGCACGTCGCGCTCCACCGCGGACAGGCGCGGCTCGTGCTGGCCATGCACGCGGTGCACCTTGGCCGCCAGCTGATGCACGAACGGTAAGGCGCGGCGCAGGTAGTCGTGATGGCGGCTGACGATGTGCCCGATCAGCTCCTCCGTGGACAGCTCCGTCGGCGACGGCCCGCTTGAAGGGGCGCGCTGCTCGATGGCCTTAGTGAGCTCCCGCGTCAGCTCCGCGAGGTCGACCTTCTTGGACTCCGCCGCTTGGGCTATCGGCTGACCGCCTTGGCAGCAGTAGTCGATGCGATAACGACGAAACACCTCAGCGCACTCGGAGTGCTTCAGGACCAGGCTCGCGACGGACTCTTGTGTATCCAGCATGGCTGCCCCTAAGCACCTCCCGTGCCACAAAAGAAGCCAATGATTTCAGCTAGTTACGAATTCTAGGCGCAACCGGCTTGCTCCACTTTGGAACAGTGGAACACTCCGCAGATGAGTTGCCGAGAGGCCTGTGAGGTGTGCGGGATGGTGTCCTCCGTGCCCCAGCTGCAAGGGGACACCGAGCTGGTGGCTGAGAGCGCGCCGATGCACGAGCTGTTGAAGCGGGTGGCGCGCTTCGCGAAGACGGACGCCCCGGTGGTGGTGCTGGGGGAGACGGGCACCGGCAAGGAGCTGATCGCGCGGGTGCTGCACCTGAACTCACCGCGTGCGGCGCGGCCGTTCGTCGCCATCAACGTGGCCGCGCTGCCGGCGGAGCTGCTTGAGTCGGAGCTGTTTGGTCATGGTAAAGGTGCGTTCACGGGCGCCTCCAGCATGAAGCAGGGGCTGCTCGAGTCGGCGCACGGGGGCACGCTGTTCCTCGATGAAATAGGCGAGATGCCGCTCAAGCTGCAGAGCAAGCTCTTGCGCGCGGTGCAGGACGGGGAGGTGCGGCGCGTGGGGGAGAACGCCGCCTTCGCGGTGGACGTGCGGGTGGTGTGCGCGACGCACCGGGACCTGTCGCGGCTCGTCGCGAGCGGTGATTTCCGGGAGGATTTGTACTATCGGCTGAAGGTGCTCTCGCTCACGGTGCCGCCGCTCCGCGAGCGGCGGGCTGACATCTTGCCCCTGGCGCGCCACTTCTTGCGCCTGGAGTGCGCGGCCTCAAGGCGTCGCGCGGGGGAGCCGAGCGGACGCTGTGAGGCGCAGCCGGGGGAGCAGCGGCTAGAGCGCGGAGGAGCGGAGCAGCGGAGCACGGAGCCTCCGGGCGCGCGTGGCGGTAAGCGGGCGGCCGCTCCAGGGCCGCGCTGCGCTTGCGTCGGGTTCACGGCGGAGGCTGAGCAGCGCCTCATCGCGTATGGCTGGCCCGGCAACGTGCGTGAGCTATTGAGCGCGGTGCGACACGGCGCCGCGCTCAAGAGCGGCTCACAGGTCGGCGTGGAGGATTTACCGGATGAGTTGAGCGGCGCGCCAGGGCACGCGATGGGTGGTGCAGCTGACCGGTTGAGCAGCATCGCAGCGGGCGCGCTCCGCAGCCTGGCGGAGGTGGAGCGGGAGCACATCGCGCGGGTGCTTCAGGCGGTGGGCGGCTCGCAGACCCAGGCGGCGGAGGTGCTGGGCATCGGCCGCAACACGCTGTGGCGCAAGCTGCGCGCCGCGCAGGGCACGGGGCCTGACAGCGCCTGACAGCGCGGCCTGACAGCGCCGTGTAGCGTAGCCTCCCATGGACTGCGGCGACGCTCGGCGCACGCACGTGGCTACCAACCCCCAAAAAATCCCGGGCGAGGCGCGCTAAGACCGAGCGCTTCGCCGCAAGATGCGAGCAGCGCGGCCTTGAAGCGACCCAGGAAAATCAGTAGAGCTTCGCCCTCCCATGAAAGCACCACTACTGAAGCGCGCCTACGTCGGGGGGGTGCGCCAGGCGCGGCGGGTGGCGGAGCGGGTGGGGCTGCTCCGTCGGCTTGAGGCCTCGCCTTCGGCGCGCGTGCGCTGGGTGCGCAGCCTGTTCGGCATTTATGACAGCCTGGATTTGATCCGGCTCGATTGGCCTTGGTGGACATTCCCCGCCATCGAGCGCGCAGAGCAGTTCTTGGCGGAGCGCGGGGGCGCGGCGCGGGTCTTCGAGTTTGGAGCGGGCGCCAGCACGGTGTGGCTCTCCAAGCGCGCGGCGGAGGTGGTCAGCGTGGAGCACGACAGTGGCTTCGCGGCGTCCATCCAGGGCACGCTCTCAGCGCTGCCCAACGTGCAGTTCATGGTGGTGGAGCCACAGGCCCCTAAAAACAAGGCGGGTGAGTGCCGCTCGAACCGCGCGGGGTACACCGAGCTCGCCTTCGATGATTACGTGGCGACCATCACGGCGCAGCCTGGGCTGTTCGACCTCATCGTGATCGACGGTCGCAGCCGCAGCGCGTGTTTGTCAGCTGCGCTGCCTAAACTCGCGCCGGGCGGGGTCATCTTGTTTGATAACAGCGATCGCGCGGAGTACCGCGCCGCCATGGAGCGCGCCGGCCTCCCCATCACGCGGCTCCGCGGCATGGCGCCCGCGCTGCCCTTCCCCAGCGAGACGGCGCTGCTCACCCTGCCCTGAGGCCCCATGCGTACATCAATCATCGTCCCTGTGATGAACGAGGAGCAGACGGTCCTCACCCTGGTGGAGAAGATTGAAGCGGTGATGACCGAGCACCCGGAGCTTGGCCCGCACGAGATCCTGTTCGTAGATGACGGCAGCACGGACGCCACCTGGGAGGCCATTGAGAGCACAGCGGAGGCGTTCAGCGCAGTCTCCGGCCTGCGCCTGCGCCGCAATTTTGGTAAGGCAGCCGCCCTACAGCAAGGGATCCAAGCCTCCCAAGGGGAGATCATCGTCACCATGGACGGCGACCTCCAGGACGACCCGAATGAGCTGCCGCGCTTCTTCGAGGCGCTGGACAGCGGCCTGGACTTGATTTCCGGATGGAAACGCACCCGGCATGATCCCTTAGGGAAAACGCTGCCCTCCAAGCTGTTCAACTACGTGGTGAGCCGCGTCTCCGGCATCCCGCTGCATGATTTTAACTGCGGCTTCAAGGCTTACCGCAGGGAAATCTTTGATTCGGTGAACCTGTACGGTGAGCTGCACCGCTTCATCCCGGTGCTGGCGGGCTCGCTCGGCTACCGCATTGGTGAGCTTGAGGTGCTGCACCACCCGCGGCAGTTTGGTCAGTCTAAATACGGCGTGAGCCGCATGCTGAAGGGCTTTTTAGACCTTTTGACGGTGGTCACCATCACCCGCTTCGACTCCAAGCCAGGGCACCTGTTCGGCAGCGCCGGCACCGTGGCGCTCGCGCTCGGCTTGGTCATCAACCTGTGGCTGACGGTGGAGTGGTTCATGGGGATCTCCATCGGCGGGCGCCCAGCGCTGATGCTCGGCGTGCTGCTGATGATCGTGGGCCTGCAAATCATCCTGTTCGGGATGATGGCGGAGCTCAGCATCAGCCGCCGCTCAGGGCCTCCCGCCAGCGTGATGGTGCGCAAGCGGACCGGGGAGCAGGCGCTCAGCGATTCAGTGCGTCGAGCTGACTAAAGCGCCCTCAAAGTGCGATTCAGTGCGTTGAGCTGACTAAAGCGCACAGCGGGGAGTCGCTCTTCGGGAGAGGGTTTTTGGGGGTTGGACAGGCAGTCACTGCGCGTCGCTAGGTGGCTCGTCTGGCTGACTGGGCGGCGCCTGTGGAGGTACCAAGGCCACCAGGCCCGCCAAGAGGGCCGCGCCGGTGACGGAGCAGCCGTGCAGCAAGAGCGCGGTGCTCACTGCTAGTTCATGAGGCTGACCAATCGCCTTGAGCGCCACCACCCAGGCGGCTTGCGGCGGCCCCAGGCCCATCACGCCGTTGATGGGCACCGCGAAGGCCAAGATGGAGGCGGCGTTGGCGAACAGCACCTGAAGCAGCGGGACGCTAGCGAGTGCCGCCACCGCGCTCAGCGCGAGCGCCGACTGAATGAGCCACACCACCACGGTGGAGAGCGCCATCGTCAGGTGATTCTTAGGCTTCGCGAGCGGCGTGACCCCTTGCAGGAGCCTGTCTAAGAGCTGGATGACGCGCGGGGAGCGGCGCAGCAAGCGCGAGGCGAGGCGGTGCATCAGCCGCGCCACCATGGGCAAGGCGATCAGCGCCAAGACCGCGCCCACCAGCACCAGCCACAGCGTCTGGCGCCCGAAGCCACCGAAGCTCGGTAGCACCCAGAGCGCGCAACCGGCGCCCAGCGCCAGCACCGCGAGCATGTCCACCACCCGCGTCACCACCAGCACCCCCGCCGCGTGGCCAAAGCTCACGCCCAGCTTACGACTGGCCAAAAGTGGGAAGCTTGCCTCACCCATCTTGAAGGGGAGCACGTAGTTTAGCAGCACCAAATAAGCGCCAATCCGAAACAGCTCGAACGGTGGCCTCTTGAGCTCGCCGCTTAACAGCAGCTGATAACGCCACGCGCGCGCCCATTGGAGCAGTGGCAACAAGAGCAGCGTGAGCGCCACGTAACCCCACTTGGCGGTGCTGAGTGAGGCGCGCAGGTTAGACAGCGTCTCACGGTCGAACATCCAGTAAAGGAGGAGCGCGGTGACGGCCGCGGCCACCAAGGACCACAGGAGGCGCTGCTTCCTGCTCACTTGAGCCTACTTCTGGGGTGTGGCTGGTTTGGGCTGGGTGGGCGCGGGGCCCTCAGGCTCGGTGTTCTCGTCCGGCGTCTCTTCGGGCTTGGGAGCTGGCTTGGGCGCCGCCGGCTTGGGCGCGGCCTTGGGCTTGAGCCTCAGCTCCGCGATGAGCGCGGCGTTCTTCGCAGTGTTCGCACCGCGGCGGAGCAAGAGGAACTCCCCCGCTCTGTCATGCAGCCCATGAGAGCCACTGCTCAAGATCTCCGCGAGGCGCTCCTCCGTCTTCTCGAGCTTCAGCTCACGCGTGCTGAGCAGCACGTACTCGCCCATCTGCTTCCCCCAGCGCAGGCGAATGGCGTACAGCTTCACGCGTGAGGAGACGTGCGGCCCCACCGACTCCGTGGCGGACACGTCAGCGTCCACCGGGATTTGCCACGCCAGGCTCATCAGCTGCTCATAGCGCTTCTTGTCCTTCTCGTTGTACTCAAAGTCGATGCGCGTGTAGCCGCCCACCAGCGTGTTCCGCTGCGGGAACGCGCCCCACTGGAAGCTGGTGATGGCGGTGAGCATCAGCATCGTGAGCGCCGCCGCGGAGGCCTTGGCCTTGCCAGATTGCTTCTCGATGGAGCGCAGGACGAACGGCGTGGCGATGAACACCAGCGCGGCCCAGTGCAGCACGTAGTGGAAGCTGTACGTGATGGTCGGCTTGTACCCCGTGGTGAGCAGGGAGAAGAGCATGCCGGGGATGAAGATGACCCACGTGAACGCGCGCCGCAGCGGCAGGAACGCGAGCGGCATGAAGATGTGGAGGATGTAGTGGATCTTCGCCTCGGAGATCAGCGTCTTGAAGGTGAAGACAGGGTTCGTGACTAATGTCTTGGCGACCGGGCCAAAGCCCTTCTCCCCCGGGGGGAAGAGCTCATCGAACATGCTGGGGAACCACCAGTCCCCTTTGTCCCCCATGATCATGAACCGCAGCACGAAGAACCACAGGCTCGCCACGCTCGCCATGAAGAAGCCGAAGCGCGCGCGGTAGCCGCTGAACGCGAACACCGCGCCTATCACCGCGATGGCGACGGGGAGATCGTCGCGCATCAACATGGTGATGAGGAAGCTGAGCGTGGCCCACACCCAGCGCTTGGTGTCCACGAAGTAGGCCGTGAGCGCGATGTAGACGAGCGCGAACTCGAGCGGCTTCAGCTCAAAGAAGCTGGAGGCGTGGATGGGGTGATAAGAGAGGTAACAGAGCGCCACCAGCGCGGCCATCCACTGCGCGACATAGCGCCGCGCCAGCAGGAAGATGGGGATGGCGGTGAGCCCAGTGGAGAACGCTTGAATGATGAACAGCGTCTCTGCGCGGGGCCGGAGCGCGTAGAGCGGGGTGTAAATATAGAGGCCGAACTTGGCGTGCGCGGCGAGGTAATTGTCCGCTTGGTCGCCCAGCGCCACGGGGCTCTGATTGAACAGCCCGCTCGCCATGCCATACATCAAGTTGTTGTTGATGCTGGTGTCGAAGTTGCGAGTATGAAGGCTGAAGTGGGAGAGGCAGGTGTGGTAAGCGAGGAAGCTTGAGAGCCCAACGCTCGCCAGCACCACCGTGATGAGCCACCCATGGCGCTTGATGGGCCTCGGGGTGACGCGCAGAAGGAACGCCTGAGCGCGGCTGATGAGGCCCGGCGTGTGCGCGAAGGAGCGCGCCAGCACGCCCTCCAGCAAGAAGCCGAAGCAGGCCAAGAGCGGCAAGAGCACCGCGCCGCGGCCCACCCACGGGGGCGAGCGGAAGAAGATGGGGAAGGCGGGCAGCAGCGCGACGGGCAAGAGGAACCACAGCCAGCGCTCCAGGTTGGTCACCGCGCGTCGCCGGAACCACTGCACGGCGAAGGCGACCGTCACCACCAGGGAGCCGACGCCGATGGCCCCCGCCATGCTCTTGATGATGGTGGCGCGCTGCGCCTTCTCCAGGGCGTTGCTCTGGAGGAAGCCAGCCAGCCAGGAGCCGCCCTTGACGGTCCACGCGAACATCGCGATGCCGCTCGCGATGGCGGCGACCAGCGCCACGCTGCGCAGCAGCACGGAGAGGCTCGAGCGCTCCGCGAGCGGGATGAGCTGGGGCGCAGGGCAAGGGCCGGGGCGCGTCGTGGCCCGCCCGGAGGCTTGAGCTGAGGCTTGGCCGGGAGCGGCCTGGGCGTCTTCGTTCGTCATAAGCTGCGCGGGCTTGGCCGCGGGGCACCCCCTAACACGGGGTGAAACGAGGGTCGACTCAGGTTCCGGCGTGAAATTGGCGCTCGCGCGCGAGAGCCACCCGCCCGTGAGCTTGAGGCGTCTCTCAGTGAACAGGCTTGCGGCGCCCTCCGCCCTCTCGGATGCTCTCGGCCGAGATGCAGCACTACCTCCTCCTGGCGCGCCGCGGCGAGTACAAGCCGGAGGTCTCGGAGGAGCGCCAGCTCGTGGGGCTGGCTAGCTTCGCTGAGCAGCTCAAGGCGGAGGAGCGCCTGGTGTGGGCCTCCCAGCTCGTCAGTGAGCCGCTCAAGGTGCGCAAGAGCGGTGACCGCTTGGTGATAGACAGCTTAACTGTTGAAGCGCGTCAGCTCGAGATCGCGGCCTTCGTCATCTCCGCGAACCACCTGGGGGAGGTGACCCAGCTCGCCGGGCGCGGCTCCTCCTTGGCGCTCGGCGTGGAGTTCGAGGTGCGTGAGGCCGCGAGCTTCCCAGAGCCCGGCGGCCCCTTAGACGACGCGGGGTAGGGGTGGCCCTCTCCGGCTGCCCTCAAACGCTGGTAGGGGCGGCCCCCCGTGGCCGCCCGCGCTCAGGGGCTATCCTAGGATCTGTCAGGGTACCTGGCATTTGTCAGGTCACTTAACCACGCCGCCAGGGTTTTTGGGGGTTTGGCACCGCGCTGTCCCGCTGCGTGCGCTGCGTGGCTAGGCGCCGCTCAGGTGGCGCTGCCCGCGCTCAGCGCTGGCCGAGCAGGTGGCTCACGTCGAGGCGCCGCCGCTTGTGGGTGCTCAGCTGCTTTTCCATGCGTAAAACTAGCGGATCTTGCGGGTCCAGCTCACGCAGGTCGGCGGTGAGGCGGCGCACCTCCTCTTTGTCGTTCAGCGCGGCCAGCGCCACCAGCTGCTCGCGGGCGCGCACCTGGAGCATGGCCAGGGTGGCGTCGTCCTCGGCGCCGGGCCGGCTCCCGAGCTCACGCACCTCGGCGAAGGCGCGCCGGCTGCGCGCCAGCGCCGCGCTCCGATCGGAGCGGCCCATCGCCGTCGGCGCGAAGGAGAGCCAGAACGACTCGGGCATCAGGTGATCGACCAGGCGCGCGCCCCAGCTGGGGTCGAGCTCCACGTACAGCGGGCGCAGGTCGGAGAGGCTCGAGAGCGCGTACTCACCGGGGACGCCGCTCACCGCGACGTCGCGCAAGAGCGGGGTGAGCCCAGGCTCGGCGCGGAGCAGCTCACGCGCCACTGAGCCGCGATCCAGCATCCCGAGCGGCACGATCAAGATGTCCGGGCGCTCGCCGCGCACCACGCGCGCCGCGAGCAACCGCCAGGCAGCGGCCGGCGAGCGCACCAGGAGCACGCTGCCGTAAGGTAGCCTGCCTAGCGCGTGATCGGTCCAAGCCTCGGTCGCCAGCTGCCCGCGCCGGTCAGCGACGTGGGAGGCGCGCTCGCTCGCCATCAGCACCAAGGCGAAGGTGAACAGGCCGATCAGGGCCGCCGCGGGGCGCGCCAAGGGGATGCGCGCGTGGCTGAGCGCCATCACCCCCGCCTGCACCCCGAGCGCCATCAAGATCGCCACCGCGCCGAGCGCCATCAAGCGCAGCGGCATCAGCGGATCCGCCGTGAAGGGGCTCCCCAGCTGCGCGGGCAAGAGCACGTCGGCGAGCACTAGGGTGACGAGCGGCGCCACCAGCCAGCGTGAGCGCTCGCGCAGCACGCCCACCGCCGCGCCGAACCCCGCGAGCCCGAGGCTTATCCACCCCATGTCACCGCGCCAAGCCATGAGCGCGCCGAGGCGCACCGTGCTCGCGTCGATGCCTGCGATGCTCGTCTCCACCAGGCCGCTCGCCACCTGCATGCCAGCGCGCGCCGCGTAAGGGCGCACCAAGAGCGGCACTAAGCACGCGGCCAGCACCGCCAAGAACCCGAGCGCCCCGAACAGCGCCGCGCGCCGCTCGGGGAGATCGCGCAGCACCACCGCTTGCACCGCCAGCGCCATGAACGCGAAGGCACCCGCGACGTGGCTCTCAGCCAGCGCGAGCGCGACGAGCCCGCCGAACCCTAGCCAAATCCGGAAATCTACCCGCTGCCGATCGGGCCGCACCAGCAGCGCGCCGAGCCCAAGCGCCGCCGCCACCGTGGCGCCGCCGCCGATGGTGCCCTCAAGCTGCCAGGTCACCGAGAGCGTGGTGAGCAGCGCCGCCGCCAAGGCCAGCGCCGGGCCGAGCCGCGGCGAGAACCCAGAGGAGGCCAGCAGCCGCCGCGCCAGCGCGTAGATGATGCGCGCGGCCACGGCGAGCGCCACCGCGCTGAGCAGCCCCACCCGAAGGTGCCGCCCACCCACCGGGATCAGGCTGGTCAGCTGACAAAGCACGCTGCTGAGCGCGCCCTCGAGCCCCACCGGCATCATCCCCAGGCTGCGCACCACCGCGACGTCGCCGCGCCAGGAGGCCACCGAGCTGACGCGCACCAGGGTGAGCCCGAGCGGCAACATCACCGACGCCCAGGCGCAGCTCGCCTCGAACCAGCGGGTCGCAGCGCGCAAGTCGCTGGCAGGCGCGGCCAGAGGAGGCGCCTCCACGTCGCCGAGCGACGACAAGCCGGGCGAGGCCATGGTCACAGCCGCACCTCGCACGAGGCGCCGAGCGTGGGAAAGTTATCGTCCGGTACTGCGCCTCCGCGCGGCGCTACGGCTTGGCTTGTGGCGTCGCGAGGTGCGGTGCCGTCCAACCCCCCCCAAAACCCCTCGAACGGGCGGCTGTGTCCGATGCCCAGGCCGGCCCATGGGCCGGCGCGGTTTCTTGCCCTGAAATGCGCTTGCTCGGCGAGCCAATCTGGCGCAAGGGCAGGGGCTCAGCTGGGCCGGACGCCGCGAGCCAATCAGGCTCTGGGCGCCTCGCTCGGCTCCTCCCGCTTCAACCCTTGGGCTCCCAGCCCCACTCGAACAAGGACACTGCCGTGGCCCGCTTCATCGACGAGCTCAAGCGCACCCACCACGCCGGCGCGCTGCGCGCCTCCGACATCGACCAAGAGGTGGTGCTGTTCGGCTGGGTAGACAGCCGGCGTGACCATGGCAGCATCATCTTCGTCGATCTGCGGGACCGCGAGGGCATCACCCAGGTGGTGTTCGACCCGGACACCGCGCCTGAGGCGCACGCCACCGCCGAGGCGCTGCGCGGCGAGTGGTGCATTGGGGTGCGTGGCCGAGTGCGCTCGCGCGGGATGCAGCGGAGCCGCAAGACGGGTGAGATGGTCAGCGCCACGAACCCGAACCTGCCCACCGGGGAGATCGAGGTGGAGGTGCTGGAGGCCACCGTCTTCGGTCGCAGCGAGACGCCGCCTTTTGAGCTGGTGGATCAGCTGGACACGAAGGAGGAGCTGCGGCTCGCTCACCGCTATTTAGATCTGCGCCGGGCGCCGCTCCAGCGCGCGCTGATGATGCGGCATCGGGTGAACCAAGCCACCCGGCGCTACCTCTCGGAGGCTGGCTGCCTTGAGCTGGAGACGCCCTTCTTGGTGAAGTACACCCCGGGCGGCGCGCGCAATTTTTTGGTGCCGAGCCGCACCTCCGCAGGGAAATTCTACGCCCTGGCGGAGAGCCCGCAGCTCTTCAAGCAGCTGTTCATGGTGGCCGGCTTCGACCGCTATTTTCAGATCGTGCGCTGCTTCCGCGATGAAGATCTGCGCATCGATCGTCAGCCTGAGTTCACGCAGATCGACATTGAGCTGTCTTTTGTGAACCAAGAGGACATCTTCCGCTTGGTGGAGGGGCTCATCTTCGCGCTGTGGGAGGCGGCCGGGGTGGACCTGCGCGAGCTGTACCCGAGCGGCAGCTTCCCGCGGTTGGACTTTGAAGAATCCATGCGGAAATATGGCAACGACAAGCCAGATCTTCGCTTCGAGCTCCCGCACGTGGACCTCACCGGGCTCATCGTGGAGCACGGCGGCGCGGGGATCCCGCTTTTTACGCCCATCGCGGAGCGGTTCCAGAGCGGGGAGTACCGCGCGGATTTACCCGCCGAGATCGTCAAGGCCATGGTGGTGCCGGCCAGCGCGCAGTTCAGCCGCGCCGATGGGGACCGGCTGGAGAAGCTGGCGCGCGGCATGGGCGCCGGTGGCTTGGCGCGCGCCAAGGTGGGCCCTGGCGGCGCGGCCCTCCGGCGTCACGCTCTTAGCGAGCGGGCTCTGGGTCCACTC
>CAYQAC010000117.1:0-16297 GCA_964415255.1 uncultured Polyangiaceae bacterium
CTCATACTCCCCGGCGGCCTCCAGCGCCTCTGGGCCGGCCGCGAAGGCGTCGAACGTCAGCGTGCCCCCGCCGGTGCTCGGCGCACACGCCACGGCGGTGAGCAGCGCACCGTAGCAGACGAGGCGCCTGGCGACGTGACCCAACCCCCAAACCCCCTTCATCCCATGAAGTGAGCTGACCTGACGTTGTATCCTGGTGGAGCCGGGCTCTGCAGCGACAGAGCCAAGACCTGCCGCGTGGCTGAGTCTGGAGACGCTCATTGAGATCTTCATGGCCCCCCCAGGTGGACCGCCAAGGTCCCGAAGATGGCGCGCGGCGCGCCGGCGCTGAAGTGACGCGCGGGCACCAAGCTCGTGGCCCCCGGCGCGCTAAAATCCGAGGGGAAATTGTACTCGCCGATCCGCTGGCGCGCGTCGAGCAGGTTCGTCACCAAGAGGCCGAGCTCGAAGCTCTTCCACCCGAGCTCGGCGGAGGCGTCCACCGAGAAGAGGTCCTCGCTCAGCTCGTCGTAAGGCAGCGGCCGCGCGCCGACGTAGCCGAGGCCCAAGGTGCTGCTGGCGCTGAGCGCCCCGCCGCCGAGACGGATCGGCAGCTCCCCGAACACCGCGGCGTCCACCCGCGCGACCAGCGGCGGCACATAAGGGATGGCGAGGCCGGTGTCGTCGAAGGTGGCGCGCGTGAGCGTCAGGTTGGAGTTGACGTCGAAGAAGCCCCCCGTAGCCCGCAGCGCCCCCACCCAACCGGTGCGCGTGGTGCCGTCCGCCAAGGTGTTACGCCCTGCCGTCTGACTGAAAAGGTAATCTTGCTCCACCCAGGTCTGAAAGAAGATGGAGCGCGCCTGCAGCGTGACGCCGTGCACCTCGCGCGCGTAGGCGACGCCGCCCTCATAGGCCGTGACACCTGAGAAGGGCGCCTGACCATCCTGGTTCACGAACTGAGGGTCGATGGCCCGCGCGCCCTCACCATACGCCAAGGAGAACGCGAAGCCCTCGAACGGCCCGAGCACCATCACCGCGCGCGGCAGCAGGGTGGAGCCGGAGGTGGTGGTGCGCTGCTCTGGTAAGCGGTACTCACCATTCGGTTGCTGTGAGAAGCAGCCGAGATCGCCGTCGAAGGCGCCCCCCGACGGGAACCGCACGCTGGTGACCGCGCAGCGATTGAGCACGTCGTAGCCGAACAGCTCGGCGCGCACACCGCCACGCAAGTTGAGCCAATGGAGCGGCTTGACGGAGGCGTCGATGTAGGCCGCCACGTTGGCCGTCTGCGCCTCCACGTCGGTGTCCGTGGCGTAGGGCACGGCGTTGCTCGCCTGCACCCGAGACTGCACTCCCTCCGACTTATCGGCGCGCGCGAAGTACCCGAGCTCAAGCTCCTGGCGCTCCCCCACGGCGCGCGTGTGCCAGCGCGCGGAGCCGCGCGCGCCCAGGGTGGAGGTGCTGACGTGCTTGTCGATGCGATCGCCGCGCTGGGTGTGAGGCTCTTGCAGCGGCTGCTGCACATCGAGCAGAAACCCAGTGTAGTTCTCCTGGAGCCGGAGCCCGGTTTGCACGGCGAACACCTGCTGCTTGAAGAGCGTGCCCTGGAGCTTCTGCTCGACGTCGGTCGAGACCGAGAAGCGCGACGCGCTGCCGCCCTGCCACGGATCGTAGGTGTCGAAGAAGCGCACGCGCCCGGCTTTGAGGTCGTCCTCGCGCAGCACCCCCGCGCTCTTGTAGTCCACCGCGTAGGCCTGCCCCGTGAGGCGCCACAGCCCGGTGCGGCCGATACGCCACTCATACTGACCGATCGCGGAGCCGCGGCGCGCCGCGCGCGACTGACCGAAGCCCTCCGTGTCGTAGATTTCCACACCACCAAAGGTGTGGTGGCTCTCGTTCGCGGGGCCCCATAGGAGCAGCAAGCGCTGTGTGTTGAACGACCCCGCCAGGTACTTCAGCGTGAGCCCGCGACGCTCGAGGCCGAGCCGGTAGTCCGCCGAGCCAGCGACCGCGAAGTTGCCTTGCTGCGGCTCGAACGGCCCCTCGAGCACGCGCAGCTCCTCAACCAGCTCTGGGATGATGAAGTTCGTGTCGGCGTAGCCATTGCCGTGGATGTTGCCGAGCTGGTTGATGGGGATGCCGTCCACCGTGAGCTCGAGGTCTTGCCCCTCACGCGCGTCAAAACCACGCATGAAGATCTGCTGTGCGTGGCCCTCGCCCCCCTCACTGGTCAGGAGCACGCCCGGTGCCAGGCGCAAGAGCTCCGCCGCGTTCTTGCGCGGCACCCGCCCGAGCTCACCCAGGCGCAGGCTGAAGTCGCTGGCGCCGCGGCTCGGGGCGCGACCACGCCCGACCACGATGATCTCCCCGTGCTCGTCCTCAAAGGTGGTGTGATCGTGGCCGTCATCGTCGGTGTGCTCGGGCACCTTCGATGACTCGGACGCTGCCTCGGGAGCTGCAGCCTCGTCGTCCTCAGGCAGCTGGAACGTGAACGGGACGCGGATCCGCGCGGCGATGGGCGCTCCCCCGCGGCGCGCTGGCGCGAAACGCCAACCGCGGACGGCGGCGAGCGCCGCTTCGTCTAGCGCCTGCCCCTGCGAGAGCTCAACCTCCGCCGAGACAACGCGGCCATCCGTGCCCACCACGACGATCAGCATCACCTCCCCCTCAAGCCCCGCCTCCCGCGCCGACTCAGGGTACTCGGCGCTCACCTTCGTGAGCACCTCTGGGGGCGTGGCGTCCGCGGGCTGCGCTAACGCCGCTGAGCTCGCGAGCGAGAGCGAGAGCCAAAACAGGGCAGTGTGGACGGCGCGCGCGGACACAGCCGAGCGGCGTAGCCGATGCTCTTAGTGTCCGCAAGCGAATGTAACACTCTATCAATTGCAATTTGATTGCATTTGCTGTGTGGTGCGCTAAAGGGCGCAGTACGCTAACTCAGCGCCCGCGCGGCGCTCCCTCACGCACCCCGCGAGGCGCTCAAGCGCGCCGAAGCGATAGGTAAGCCGACGGGCGCGCCGCGTGGACGCACCGAAGGGCGCCCTGAGCGCACTGAAGGCACCGAAGGGCGCACCCACTGAAGGGCGCACCGAGCGCTCGCTCACCATCAACAGACGCCGCTCCCAGGAGGAACCATGAAGCACCGCACCCGTCACGTCAGTCCTTGGCTCGCCCTGAGCGCACTCATCGCGCTCGCCGGCTGCAACAGCGGCGAGGACGACACCACCCCCACCGGCGGTGGCAAGCTGGTGATCACCGCCTCCGCGGAGGAGCTGGGGCTGCTCGGCTACTCCTTCCCAGCGCGCGCCGGGGCGCCAGCCTTCGGTGATGGTTGGGAGCTGCGCTTCGAGAAGATCTTGGTGGTGATCGGCGAGGCGCACCTCTCCGAGCAGCCGGATCGCTCACCGACGGACGCCTCTCAGGTGGGGCGCCGAGTCGCGAGCCTCCAAGGCCCCTTCGCCGTGAACCTCGCCGCCGCGGGGGACCGCGTGGGTAAGGGCGGCGGCGGCGAACGCGCCTTCACCCTGGGTGAGCTGAGCGGTCAGAACCTGAACGGCGACAAGCCCTTCGACCCAGAGCAGCGCTACGCCTTCGGCTACGACCTGGTGGACGCCACCAGCAGTGTGACTGACTTTTACGGACTTGAAGCCAGTGATCCTGACTTTGCCCACATGGTGGAGCATGGCTACACGCATTTGCTGGTCGGCACCGCGACCTTCAAGGGGACGAGCTGCAGCGTGAGCCGCGAGGGCTACGACTTCGACGCGCTCCCCACCGAGGTGACGTTTCGCTTCGGCTTCGAGAGCGACGTCAAGATGGTGAACTGCCAGAACCCAGAGAACACCGGGGCAGCGCTCGGCGGCGAGGAATTCCAACGCGGGATCCAAGTGCGCCAAGGTGCCCCCGTGGTCACCCAAATCACCCTGCACACCGACCACCTGTTTTGGGCCACCGTGGCCCACGGCGCGGTGCCGCTGTTCGATCCGCTCGCCGTGCGCGCCCAGGAGGTGGACGGCCGCTACGTGGTGACGCTGGAGGACTTGGAAGGGGCGCCGCTCGCGCCACTCACCGACCACCATGGCGAGCCGCTACCCTGGCGGAGCTGCGTCAGCCCGAGCGAGTACACGCTCCCCACAACGCCCCGCGACGTCACCTTCGAGACGGAGGGCAACGAAGCGGTCAGCGACCACCACGACTTCCTGATCTTCAACGCCTCCACCATGGCGCACCTGAACCAAGACGGCCTGTGCTTCGTGGAGGGCTTTGAGCACAGCCATGACCACAACCACGACCACTGACGGCCGCTCGCCGCGCCCCTCCCCCCCCCAGCGGCTCTCGCTACGGATGAAACAGCTCGTAGCGCTCCATCTGCCCTGCGACGTCCGCTGGCTGGAAATAGTAAGGGAAGCTCTCATTACGGAGCCACAGCTGGAGCAGATCCTCGTAGTGCGGTGAGTCCACCTTGTCTGATTGACCACCGGGCAGCGCGTTGCGGCTGACGATGCCATCAGGCCGCAGCTCGGCGACGAAGCGCATCTGCGGCCCCGAGTTGGCGATGAAGCGCGTCGCGCTGGAGCCGAACGCCGCGACGTCCACGGTGTGGTTGCTCCCGCCGCGTGGGTACGGCCCCCGGGTGATGAAGGCGGTGCCAGAGAAGAGCCCGAACAGATCGCGCAGCTCCACCCCGTGCAGCTCACCCCAGCGCCAGGTGCTCTGGTCGCTTGAGTTGAAGCCGCCGGGGGACGCGAGGTAGGCCGACGCATCCGAGAGCGCGTTCAGCATCTGCTGCTCCTTGGTCTCCACCTCGGGCGTGGCGAGGTCGTCGAACAGCGCCTGCCCCGTCGCCGTCTGATCTGGCGAATCCAAGAGCCAGAGCAAGGCGCGCGCCTTATCCGCTGAGCCAACACTCGCGCCGTGCGCCGCGAGCTCATCGCTCAGCACCCGGTTCTGAAAGCGCGGGAGCCAGGCGTAGAAGATGGAGGTCGCGATGCTCTCCTCTATCTCCTGCGGCGTGGGTCCGCCGTCCGTACGGTAGGCAGCCGCCACCCCGGACGGCGTGGTGAGCCCCCAGGCCGTGAGGCGCTCAAGCTCCTGCTGGAGCCCGAGCGACACCACCAAATCAGGCTCCGCCGCCGCCGCCGCCAGCAGGTGCGCCCGGAGCCGCCCTGCCTCCAGGCTCAGCGTGTCAGCCTGGATGCGCTCCATGTCTTCCATGGTGAACTTCTCGCCGCGCTCGATCTGCTCCTCGATGAGCTGAGTGATGCGCCCGGCGCGGAAGCCCACGGCGCGCTCCGCCACGAGGTACTGCGGATCATTGGTGGGGTCGTTGTCTTGCAGGTTGCCCGCCACGTCGTTGTTCGCGGTGACCACCCAGCCGCGGCTCGGGTTCTTTGATTGCGGGATGTCGGGCGCGGCGATGAAGCCTGTCCACTCACAGGGCCCCGTGCCGTCCATCGGCTTGTAGGGCGCGCAGTCGCCGGTCACGCTGCTCCGGAGCGGGATCCGCGCGTGAGGGAAGTAGCCGATGTTCCCGTCCACATCCGCGCCGTTCCAGCTCTGCGCCAGCACGCTCATGTGCTCGAGCGACTTCATCCAACCGTCGATGTCCTTGGCAGTGAGCAGGCCGAGCACGCCGTCCACCTCATTATCAATCAGCCGGCCTGTCCACTTGGCGCTGAGCGCCTTCCCGTTGCGGCGCGAGCCGTCGATGATGGGCCCGTGGTGCGGCACGTACTCCACCACCAGCTTCTCAACCCGGGCGTCCGCGCCCTTGCCGAGCTTGAAGGTCTGCTCGTAGCGCAAGATGGGCACGTACTCCCCCTTGAAGAGCACGGCGTCTCCAGCCTCGTTCAGTGTTTCTACGTACAAATCAGAGACGTCCCAGCCCACCACGGTGGCGCCCCAAGCCACGCGCTCGTTGTGCCCGATCACGATGCCCGAGATGCCCGGGACGCTGACGCCGATGGCGCTGCTCGCGCTCGCGCTGCCCCCGCCGTAGAGCCGGGTGTCGATGTGCGCGTGGTGGAACTGCGCCGGCTGCACGAAGCCAAGGTGCGGGTCGTTCGCCACCAGCGGGAAGCCGCTCTGGGTGTGCTCCCCGGCGATCACCCAGTTGTTGGAGCCAAGCTGGGTGCGCTCCAAGCCACCGCCGAACAGCGCCGAGTCCCGCCGCGGCACCTGGCTCAAGCTGAGGCCGCTCATCAGGCGCCGCGCCCCATCGAACGCCGCCCGGTGCTCCTTGTCCTTCGGGTTCAGCCCGAGCAAGTCCACCGCGCTGCCCTGCCGCCGCTGCCCCGAGAACCAGTCAGGCAAAATGACAGTCGGGTCCCCTGGCTGGAAGCGCACCACGTCCGCGAACACCTCGGCCGGCAGCTGCTGGATCAAGCCGCCGATGTATTGATCGAAGTCGCCGCCGCCGTCGGTCAGCTGCCACTCCATGACGCGCGCCACGGCGATGGTGTCGCGCGGCTGCCAGTCCTCGATGTCCTCCGCCTTGAGCGCCGCCAGCAGCGGCGTCCGGTAGCTCGGCGGCAGCTCATGCTCCCCGCGCCGGAGCTCCGCGAGGTACGCGTTCACCCCCGCAGCGTAGGCCTCAAGCAGCGCCACGGTCGGCGCTGGGAGCTGCCGCGCGACGGCGTCAGCCACCTGCTCACCCTCCGCGGTCATGAAGGTCGCGCGGAACATCGGGTCGAACGCCATCCCGACATCCCCCAAATACTCCGTGATGCGCCCCTGCCCCAACATGCGGAACGCATCCATCAAGAACAGGCGGTCCCGCGCGTGGAGGTAGCCATTGGCGAACACCACGTCTGCCTGGTGCTTGCCGTACACGTGGGGGACGCCAAAGCCGTCCGTGATGATCTCCACCTGCGCCTTCAAGCCGGGCCGCTGGGTGCTGGTGTCCGGGTCGCGCACCGCCACGAACGGTGACGACACCGGCGGCCGCGAGGTGTCCTCCTGAGTGTCAATCGCCTCATCCTCACCACAGCCGCTCAGGGCCACCACGAGAGGCAGCCAGAGCCCCGCTCGACCGATGCCGCGCCGACGCCCAACCTTCACACCTTGGATCATGCCAAGAGCCTAACTTCGCCGCGCCTCCGGCGTCCATCACGCACCGCGCCGCACCCAGCATCCCCGACGCTCAATTGGGTTTTGGGGGTTTGGCCAGCCCCTCCAAGGGGGACCTCCCATGCCTTGGAGTCGCTCAGCGCCCTGGTGAACCTGAAGCGCGACCGTCAGATTTGAGGACGACCAGCGGCGAACCGTTCGCCGTCCAAGAGCCACTCACACGTTGTTGTGCGGTGACTCACCGGGCAGCGCTTCATGATGCCGCACCCGGTGCAGCGAGCGGCGCCTCACGTCGACTCTCGGTAAGTCCCCCCCCCACCCTCCTCATGAGCCACCAAGTAGGCGATGCCAAGATCCCCAGTGACGTTGACCGTGGTGCGGCACATGTCGAGGAAGTGGTTCACCCCCAGCACGAGGCCGATGCCGTGCGGTGGGACGCCGACCATGGCGCAGATCATCGCGATGACGGGCAGTGAACCTGACGGTACGCCAGCCGTACCAATGCCGCCCAAGATGCACACGCCCATCACCAAGAGCTGCTGCGTGAGGCTCAGCTCCACCCCGAAGAACTGCGCCAGGAAGATCACGGTGACGCCCTCGAACAGCGCCGTGCCGTTCTGGTTGGCGGTGGCGCCGATGGTGAGCACGAAGCGCGACACCCGGGGCGGCAACTTCAAATCACGCTCGGCGACCTCCAGCGCCACCGGCAGGGTGGCGTTGCTTGAGGCGGTGGAGAACGCCACCAACATGGCCTGACGCACCGCCTTGAAGAAGCCGAGCGGCGAGCGCCGGGTGATGGCCAGGAGCACGATTGAATACACCCCGAACAGGTGCAGCGCGAGGCCGCCCACCACCACCAGCACGTAAGAGCCGAGGTGCAGCAAGAGCTCCCACCCGAACAGCACCGCGAGGTTCAGCATGAAGCAGAACACGGCGTACGGCGCCAGGCGGATCACCAGGCCGATCAAGGTCATGGAGACCTCGAACAAACCCTCGATGCCGTGCTTCAAGGCGACCGCGCGCGGACCCGGCGTGAGCACTAGGCCCACGCCGAACATCACCGCGAAGAACATCAACGCGAGGATGCTGGAGTTGCTGGAGGCGGCCGCGACCACGTTGTCCGGCACGACGCTGAGGAGCAGCGAGAGCCCCTTGGGCTGTGTCTGACCGCCCTGAACGATCGACTGGGCTTGCTCCGCGCCCTCCGCGAGCAGGCGCTCTGCGAGCGCTGGGTCCACCCCCGCGCCAGGCCGCACCAGGTTCACGAGCACGAGCCCCACCAGCACCGCCGCGGAGGACAGCACCAAGGTGTAAATCAGCGTGCGCCAGCCTATCCGCCCGAGCGAGCGGATGTCCTTCATCTCCGCGATGCCCACCACCAGCGCCGAGAACAAGAGCGGCACGATGAGCATGAAGATCAGGTTCAGGAACAGGCTCGCGAAGGGCTGCGTGACGTAGTGAGTCAGGACCCCTACCCAACCCACCCCCGGGCCCACGCCGTAGTGCACGGCGAGCCCCAGCGCGAGCCCCAGCGCGAAGCCAATCGCGATCCGGATGTGCAGGGGAACTCTGGGCCGCGGTGCAGCGCTGGGCGGCGGCGAGCCACTGGGCGACGAGCCGCTCGGTGGCGAGCCACTGGGTGGCGGGGCGGCGCTGGGCGACGAGCCGCTGGACGACGAGCCGCTGGAGGAGCGCCGTTCAGTGGCGGCGGGTGGTGCGTCAGCTACGCTCACGAGTCGCTTCCGGAGGCTCGAGCTCATTGACCTCGCAGTCCGGATCGAGGTCACGCTCGTTGATACGCGCGCCCTCCCACAGCGGCATCTTCCGCCGGAACGCCGCGCGCGCCACCACGTGCGCCGAGAGCGGCGCGGTGAGCATGACGAAGGCCTCGATGCTCGCCAGGCGAATGATGGAAGACACGTCTGGGATCTGCAGGGCGGCGCCGATGAGCAGGCAGGTGAGCCCCAAGGTGGAGGCCTTGGCCGAGGCTTGCATCCGCATCAATGCGTCAGGCAACTTGACGATGCCGACCGCCGCGAGCAGCGCCAAGGTCGCCCCGAAGAGCAGCAATACGCAGGTGAAGATCTCGATGACCATCAGCGCTCCTTCTCGATGTACCAGGCGTAAGCCACCGTCCCCATGAAGCCCACCAGCGCGATCACGAAGGCTGCGTCAAGCAGCGCGCGCTGACCACTCCCAGCGGAGGCGGTGACGATCACCCCCACCGTGAGCACCGCGATGAGGTCCATCGACACGACCCTGTCCGGCAGCGTGGGCCCGAGCCACAGCCGCACGAACGCGATCAGCAGCGCGAGGCCCAAGAGGCCTAAGACGATGGGCAGCACCACCTCAAGCATCGGCCGCTCCTACCGCAGCACCGCGAGCACGCGCCGCTCGAAGTGGTCTTTGATGTGGGCGCGCGCAGCGTCAGGATCCGTGACGTTCATCACGTGGACGTACATCGCGCGTCGATCGCGCGTCAGCTCCAGCGCGAGGCTACCGGGGGTGAGGTTGATCAAGGTGGAGAGCAGCAAGATCTCGTACTCGTCCGTCACGTCAAGCGGCACGCGGATGATGCCTGGGGAGAGCCGGCTCGTGGGCTGCACCACCTCGATCGCCATCCTCAGGTTGGCCAGTAAGAACTCTTTAGCCAGGAACCACACGAGGCCAATCACCGCCGGCACCCGATCGCGGTAGCTCTGCGGCAGCACCCCGCCGCGCGCCAGCCCGGCCATGATGAGGTACCCCAAGAGGTTGCCTATCAGCAGGTTCCCGAGCGAGAAATCGCCTCGCAGCGCGGCCCAAGTGAGCCCTAGGAGGATGATCCCGAGCAGCATGTCATGGCTCCTTCAGCACGGCCCTGACGTAGGGCTCTGGGTTTAGCAGCTGATCGGCCGCGCGACTCGTGAGCTGGAACAGGGGCTCAGCGAAGACAGAGATCCCAAGGGAGAGCAGGGTGAGCGCGCAGATGGGCACCACCATCGGCCAGATGGGTTTTGCCTTATCCGCGTCGGGCGCGGCGGGCTTCCAGAAGCCCTCGTCCCAGAGCCGCGCCATGGACAGCACGCTGAGCAGCCCCACCGCCAGCGCCACCGCGCCGAGCCAGTACGCTCCCGCGGCGAACGTCGCCTTCACCAGCACCACCTTGGCCACGAAGCCCGACAGCGGGGGGATGCCAGCCAGGGCGAAGATGGGGATCATGGACACCACAGAGAGCACTGGGTAGCTGCGGTAGAGGCCCCCCAGGCGCTCAAACTCGCTGCCACGCCGGAGCCGCAAGAAGATGCCCGCCACAAGGTAGAGGTTGGTGATGGCGATGATGTGGTGCACGACGTAGAGGAGCGAGCCCGCCACCGCGACCGGCGTGAGCAGCCCGAGGCCCATCGTGGTGTAGCCGATGTGCCCCACCAGGTTGAAGGAGAGCACGCGCCGAAAGTCGCGCTGCGTGAGCGCGCTCGTCACCCCCACCACCATGGTCACCGCCGAGATCACCATGATGAGCACGAACACCCAGCTCGGCAGCTCACGGAACAGCAGGGTGAAGACGCGGTACATCGAGTACACGCCCACTTTAGTCAGGAGCCCTGCGAACACCGCGCTGATGGCCGCGGGCGGCGTGTGATAGGAGGCGGGCAGCCAGAAGAACCACGGGAACAGCGCCGCCTTGATGCCGAACGCCGTGAAGAACAGCATGGCCAGCGGGAGGTGGAGCCGCGGCGGCCCGTTCTGCTGCCAGGAAGCGGACAGGTCCGCCATGTTCAGGGTACCTGACTGACCGTAGAGGATGCCCAGAGCGGTCAGCAGGAATGACGATGACAGCAGGTTCAGCGCGACGTACAGGAACGCGGCGCGCACCTGGGCCGTGGTGCGGTGCAGCGCCATCAGCACGAAGGACGCCACCAGCATCACCTCGAACCACACGTAGAGGTTGAAGAGGTCCCCGGTGAGGAAGGCGCCCGAGACGCCCATCAAGAGCACCATCAAGAGCGGGTGGTAGCCGCCAGACTCACGCCGCGGGTCCACCCCCGCGAAGGCGAACGCCGTGATCATCGTGCCCACCACCCCCACGGCCACCACCAAGATGGAGCTCAGGGTGTCCGCCACCAGGGTGATGCCGAACGGCGCGCGCCAGCCGCCCACGTGGAGCACCTGAATCCCCTCTTGGCTGATGCGGTGAAACAGCGCGAGCCCGCAGCCTAGCTGCGCCAAGGCGCCCACGTGCGCCCCCCAGCGCTGCACCCTCACCCACGGGATGAGCAAGAGCACCGCCGCCATGAACATCGGCACGATGATGGGGAGGACGAGCAGCACGCTAGGAGGCCCCCCGCACGTCGTCGCTGCCGCTCGATTTGTGCACGCGGTGCGCCAGCACCAGCGAGAAGGCCAACACCCCGAAGCCAATCACGATCGCCGTGAGGATGAGCGCCTGCGGCACTGGATCCGCGAAGGGCTCGAGCGTCTCTGGCATCTCTTCAGGGAGGACCGGCGGATTGGTCCGCGTGAGGCCACCGGAGGTGAAGATGAGGACGTTCGTGCCGTTGGTGATCAGGCCCAGCCCGATGATGAGCTGCACCAGCTGGCGGCGCATCATCAGGTACAGCCCCGCGGCGTAGAGCACCCCGGCGACGATCGCGAGCTGCAGCTCCACTCAGTCCTCCACCAAGGAAAAGGTCATGGTGAGCACCACGCCCACCACCACGAAGCAGACGCCGATGTCGAACAAGAGCGGCGTCCCCACCAAGACATCCCAGCGCTCCGGCCCGAGGTGAGTCCACAGCGCGGTGAGGAAGGGGCGCCCCGCGAACACGGGCATCAGCCCGGCGGTGAGCGCCACCAAGAGCCCTGAGCCGAGCAGGTGCCAGGGCGAGACTGGCAGCGAGCGCCGCGCGACGGCAACGCCGTCCGCGAACATCAAGAGCACGAAGGCGACCGCGATCACCAGGCCGGCCACGAAGCCACCGCCAGGATCGTTATGGCCGCGCATCAGCAAGAACACCGCGAACAGCACCAGGAGCGGCATCAGCACGCGGGCGGCGGTGCGTAAGATGGACGAGCTCATCTGCCCTGCCTCTCCGCTGCGGCGATGCGCAGGAGCGCCACCACCCCCACCGCCGCCGTCACCAGCACCGTGATCTCCCCCAGGGTGTCGAAGGCGCGGAAGTCAACCAAGATGACGTTCACGATGTTGCGGCCATGCGCCAGGCTCGGCGCCGCCTCCGCGTAGAAGTCGCTCAGGCGCCGCGTGGTCGGCAGGGTGGCGCTGTCCAGCGCCAACAGCGTCACCAGCACCCCAAAGCCGCAGGCGATGACCGCGTCGCGCAGCTTCACGAGCCGCGCGCTCGCCTGATCTACCCGCGGGAACTGCCAGAACACGAACACGAAGATCACCGCGGTGAGCGTCTCTGCGGCGAACTGCGTCATCGCGAGATCGGGCGCACCGAACAGCAGGAACGTCAGGGCCACGCCGTAACCTGAGGTCCCGAGGCAGAGCACCGCCGTCATGGTGGTGCGCGCGCGCACCGCCCCGACGGCCCCCAGGGTGATGAGGCACGAGATGGCGAGCTCATACGCGCGCACGTCGAGCAGGCCACCCAAGCTGATGCGCTCCGCCGTGAGGTAGTACCCCACGCCCACCAGCGTCCCCGCGCTGAGCACGAAGGTGAGCGCGTAGGTGGCGAGCGAAGACTCCTGGAGCGGCGGCCCGATGCGCCCGCTGATCCAGTCCAGGAGCCGAAGGAAGCCGGTGAAGCCGCGCTCGAAGCCGAGCGACCGCGGCCAAGCGCGCGCCCGCACCAGCTCGCGGGCGCGGTAGAGCAGCGCGACCAAGACCAGCGTCAGCGCGCTGAGCAAGAGCGGCAGGCCTAGCCCGTGCCACAGCGCGAGGTGCGCCTCCACGCTGCGCCCGGCGACCGCGCTGACCGCCAGCGAGAACACGCCGGAGGCGAGCCCCGGCGCGCTGCCGAGGAGCAGGCCCAGCACCGCGAGCGTCAGGGGACCGAACCATAGCCCCACCGAGGCGCGGTGCGAGCCCTCGGGCGGCGCGCCCGGCGTGAAGAACGGCCCGAACCCCGCGAGCAGCCCGCACACCCCAAGCAAGGCGCTGCCCACCACCACCCAGGGGACCAAGGCAAACGGCGACAGCGCAAACTTCAGCGAGGCTTCGTAGACGAGCTCTTTTGCCACAAAGCCGATGGTGAGCGGCAAGCCCACCATGGAGGCGGCGGCGAGCAGCCCCGCGAGCGACGTCTGAGGCAAGAGCGCGCGGAGCCCCGCGAGCCGCCGGATGTCACGCGTGCCCGTGGCGTGATCCACCACGCCCGCCACCTGAAACAGCGCGCCCTTATAGCAGGCGTGCGCCACCAGGTAGACCATGGCCGCGGTGAACGCTGCCTCCGAGCCGAGCCCCAGGAGCAAGAACAGCGTGCCCAGCGCGCTCACGGTGGAGTACGCCAGCACCCGCTTAAGATCCGTCTCTTGGACCGCTCGGTAAGCGCCCCCGAGCATCGTGAGCCCGCCGATGATGATCAGCGGGAGCTCCCACAAGAGCGTGCCCCCGAGCACCGGCGTCAGGCGCGCCACTAAGTAGACACCCGCCTTCACCATCGTCGCCGAGTGCAGGTAGGCGCTCACCGGCGTGGGGGCGGCCATCGCCCCCGGCAGCCAGAAGTGGAAGGGGAACTGGGCTGACTTGGTGAAGGCCGCGAGCAGCACCAGCGCCACGATGGGCAGGTAGCTCGCGTGGCTCGTCAACAGCTCCCGATCGCTGAGCAGCTCCGGGATAGTCAGGGTGCCTGTCACTTGCGAGATCAGCACCGCGGCGGCGAGCAGCGCCAGGCCGCCTGCGCCGGTGACGATCAGCGCCTGGGTGGCCGCGCGACGTGAGCTCTCCTTCTCGTGATCGAAGCCGATGAGCAAGAACGAGGTGAAGCCGGTGAGCTCCCAGAACACGAACAAGGTGAACAGGTTGTCGGTGAGCACCACCCCGAGCATCGCTGCCATGAAGGCGAACAAAGAGGCATGAAACCTGCCGCGCTCCGGGTGAGCCTCTAGGTAGTTTGCGCCATACACCACGATCAAGGTGCCGATGCCCGTGATCATCAAGGCGAACACCGCGCTCAAGCCATCGAGGCGAAACGAGAGGTTTAGCCCGAGCGATGGGATCCACTCGACACGATCCGTCACCACCCCGCCCTGGAGCAAGATGCGCAGCGCGCTGGCGAACCACACCGTGAGCCCAAGCGGCCACAGCGCGAGCAGCATCGCGACCTTCGCGGATCGCCCGCCGAGCCACGCGGCGAGCGGGGCGAGGGCAAGGGTCGCGAGGATCAGGATAGTCATCGTCAGCGTCGGCGCGGCGGGCGCAGAGGCTAGCATCATCAGGGGGCGTACCGAGCCCTTGCTTCATTAAAAGTGGCTAGGCGACGTGGGCCTCCGCGTCAGCCTCCTCGAAATACCGCGCGAGCTCCTGCTCCGCGCGCTCACCGAACAAAATCTGCGCGGCCTCCGCGAGCCCCGGCGCCTGACGGATGAAGCTCGCGCGCTCCACCAGCGCGATCTTCGAGCGGCGCCGGAGAAAATCGTCCAGGTGCACCACCATCTCGTGCTTGGCCGCGTGATAAAGCTCACAGCGCAGGTACTCTGTCCCCAAGATCAGCACCTCGGCCATCTTCGGATCGCGACGGATATCGTCGAGCAAGCCGAACGCGCGCCCCGCGTAGCGCCGCCACAGCCGGGTGCTGAGCGGCTCCGAAGACTCGCTCGAGGTCAGCTCATCTAAACGCATCAGCCGCGCCTGGTGGAAATACTCGTCACGGAAGGCGTCCGGCGGCTCCCCGAACCAGCGGAAGCCCGCGTACGGCAGCTTGACCCCGAGGCGCTCCACCTCCGTCGCGACCTCCTCCGCCACGTTGATGCAATCAGTCAGCTTACCGCCGTAAATGCTCACGTGCGCCTGCGCCGCGTCCACCTCGATCTCGTGCTTGCGTGACAGCGACGTCCAGTCCGCCTCGCCCTGGTCCCCGTCGCCGCGCGCCACCACCAGCGGGCGCACCCCGCAGCGCTCAGCGATGATGTCCGCCTCCGTGAGCGGCTCCGCCAGGCTCAGGCGCTTGTTGATGTTGTCGAGCACGAAGCGGCGATCCTCCGCGGTGACCCGCGCAGGCAGCTCCTTCACCCGCGTGTCCGTGGTGCCGACGCAGCTCCGGTTCCCCATCGGGATCACGAAGAAGAGGCGGCCATCATCGGCGAAGAAGGTGAGCACCCGGGTGTGCTCGCTGAGGCGCCGCGTGATCAGGTGGATGCCCTTGGAGAACACGTGGCGATGCTCCGTGCCAACCTGCGAGCGCTCGTTGTGTGAGTCCACCTGCGGGCCACAGGCGTTGATCAAAACGCGCGAGCGGATCTCAAAGCGCCGCCCCGTCACGTGATCCAGCGCGCTCGTGCGCCACACCTCGCCCTCCCGCGCGGCGCCCTCTGAGCTCACGTAGTTCGCGACGATGCCGCCATGATCGAGCGCCTCGCGGATGAACTTAAACACGAAGCGCGCGTCATTATCCACGAGGTAAGCGTCGGAGTACTCCACGCCCGCGGAGAAGCGCGCGGCGAGCACGCTCGGCTCATCGGCCGCCAGGTCCGCGCGCGACAACCAGCGCGGACGCCGCGTCGCGAACAGGCCGATGAACCAATACAGCCAAGCCCCCAGGGTGATCATCCACGCGGGCTTGCGGAAGCCCGGCTCCAAGCAGGTGAAGAAGCGCACCTCCTTCACCGAAGACGGGTAGCTCGTGATGAGCTGGTTGCGCGCGCTGCACAGCTCCTTCACCAGCGAAAACTCGAAGGTCTCCAGGTACTTGATGCCGCCCCACACCAGGTTCGAAGATTCCTGGCTCGTCTGCCCGGCGAAATCCCCGCGATCGATCAGCGCGACCCGCGCGCCCTGACTCGCCAGCGCCGACGCGCACACCGCCCCGTTGATGCCTCCCCCCACGATCAACACATCGAAGACGCGATCGTCGAGCTTCTCTACGTTGTTCTCGCGCAGCATGGCTCCTCGGGCGCCCGCGGCTTCCCTCACGCGAGCCACGTGATGCGCCCCGAGCGGGCGCGCCTGCGCTAGCACCGGGTCCCCCGCTCCGCCACCACGCGGCGGCGACAGCCGGCGCGGCGCACGAGCCGTGGCCAACGCGTCACGCTTTGAGGGCTCACGGGCTCAGCCAGGACTACAAACGGTTTACCGTTTGTAGTCCTCAAATCAGCA
>CAYQAC010000118.1:0-9303 GCA_964415255.1 uncultured Polyangiaceae bacterium
CCGCGAGGGCGGCCGCACGGTGGGCGCCGGCGTCGTGACCAAGATCGTTGAGTGAACTCATGCCTGAAGCCAACAAAATCCGTATTCGCCTGAAGGCGTTCGATCACCAGCTGCTCGACAAGTCCACCACGGACATCGTCGACACCGCGCGCCGCACCGGCGCGCGGGTGGCTGGCCCCATCCCCCTCCCGACGGGCATCCGTCGCTACACCGTCCTCCGCGGACCTCACGTCGACAAGAAGTCACGTGAGCAGTTCGAGGTTCGGACTCACAAGCGTTTGATCGACATCCTCGATCCAACCCCACAGACCGTTGACGCCCTAATGAAGCTCGATCTCTCGGCAGGCGTGAACGTCGAGATCAAGGGCTGAGGCGCACCATGAAGGTAGACGTCTTTAACCTCAAGCGCGAGAAGGTCGGCGAACTCGAGCTTTCAGACGAGGTGTTCGCCGTCGAAATCAAGGAGCACCTCCTACACGAGGTGGTCGTGTCGCAGCTGGCCTCGCGCCGTGCTGGCACGCACGCCGCGAAGGAGCGCTCCGCGGTGACCTCCTCCAAGAAGAAGGCGTACAAGCAGAAGGGCACGGGGCGCGCGCGTCACGGGCAAATCAGCGCGCCGAACTTCGTGGGTGGTGGTCGCGCTCACCCCCCGCGTCCGCAGGATTGGTCGCACCGTCCGCCACGTCAGGTTCGCGCTTCGGCGCTGAAGAGCGCGCTCAGCCTCCTCGCGAAAGAGGGCCGGCTGCTCGTGCTCGAGAACCTGACCCTCGAGCAGGCGAAGACCAAGGCCTTCGCTGGCGTGCTGAGCGATCTGCAAGCGTCGAACAAGGCGCTCATCGTGGACGACAAGCAGAACGACAACCTGCGCCTCTCGGTTCGGAACATGGAGTCCAACCAGTTTCTGCCGCCAGAGGGCGTGAACGTCTATGACCTCCTCCGTCACGACCACCTGGTCTTGTCGAAGGACGCCGCCAAGGCGCTCGAGGCGCGCTGTATCGGGAGCAAGTCATGAACCTGAGCCCAGAGCACATCATCCGTCGGCCCATCGCCCTCACTGAGAAGGCGGCGCGGCTGAAGGAGCAGAACAAGGTGGTCTTTGAGGTCGCGTTGAAGGCCAACAAGATCGAGATCAAGAAGGCGGTCGAGGCGCTCTTCGACGTGGAGGTCGCCGACGTGAACACGCTGGTGCAGCGTGGGAAGATCAAGCGGATGGGGCGTCGCGTGGCGCCACGCCCGAACTGGAAGAAGGCCATCGTCACCCTGCGTGAGGGGCACGACATCCAGTTCTTCGATGAGGTCGCGACCGACGACCAAGAGGACGAGGAATAATCCGATGGGAATCCGGAAGAGTAAGCCGACATCCCCGGGTCGTCGCTCCTACACGGTGAGCGACTTCGCGGACATCACCCGGAGCGAGCCGGAGCGCAGCCTGCTCAGCCCCGCACCCCACTCCGGTGGGCGCAACAACTACGGTCGGATCACGGTCCGGTTCCGTGGTGGTGGGCACAAGCAGCGCTACCGCATCATCGACTTCAAGCGCCGCAAGGTCGGCGTGCCGGCGGTGGTGGCGCACATCGAGTACGACCCCAACCGCACCGCGCGCATCGCGCTGCTCCACTACGCTGACGGCGAGAAGGCATACATCCTGTGCCCTGACGGTCTGAGCCAGGGAGACACCGTGCTGTCGAGCCGCCACGCGGACATCCGCCCTGGCAACTCGCTCAGGTTGCTCGACATCCCGGTGGGCACCGCCATCCACAACATCGAGCTCCGCAAGGGTAAGGGCGGTCAGCTCGTGCGCTCAGCGGGTGTCTCGGCGCAGTTGATGGCGAAAGATGGCAGCTACGCTCAGGTGAAGCTGCCGAGCGGTGAGGTTCGCCGCGTGCACATCGAGTGCCGCGCCACGGTGGGCACGGTCTCCAACTCGGAGCACCAGCACATCAAGCTCGGCAAGGCGGGGCGCGCGCGTTGGCTCGGGCGGCGTCCGCACAACCGCGGCGTCACCATGAACCCCGTCGACCACCCCATGGGTGGTGGTGAGGGCCGCACCAGCGGTGGCCGTCAGCCTTGCTCGCCCTGGGGCCAGCTGGCTAAGGGCCTCAAGACCCGAACGAACAAGCGTACCGATGTGATGATCGTCAAGCACAGGAAGCAGAAGTAATGCCCCGTAGCGTCAAGAAGGGCCCGTTCATTGACGGGCATCTGATGAGGAAGATCCAAGAGGCGGTCGAGGCCAGCTCGAAGAAGGTCATCAAGACCTGGTCTCGGCGCTCCACCATCTACCCGGAGGCGGTCGGCTTGACCTTCGCGGTCCACAACGGACGAAAGTTTGTCCCCGTGTTCGTGACGGAGAACATGGTGGGCCACAAGTTCGGCGAGTTCGCGCCGACGCGGACCTTCAACGGCCACGCGGGCGACAAGAAGAAGAAGGGCCGCTGAGGTCGCTTTGACCGGCGGGTTGCGCAGTGGCTGATCGCCGCAGCGTAACCCGTTGAGTCGAGGCGCTTCAGGCTCCAGCCGAGGCGCTCTCGGGGGTCACGCTCAGGCGTGGCCACCCCGGGGGCGCTTCATGCTTTTTGTTCAAGGCAAGCATTCCCGTAGGGAAATTAGGGGGAGGGGGTTGGGTATCAGCGCACGGCGCTGAGATCAGACGCAGGAGTCAGCTAAGCTGACGCAAGACCGCGTCGGAGCGACCCGTTAAGTCAGCTAAGCTGACTCAAGGGCGCGATCCGGCGCCGCCAACGACGGCGCGCAGCGACGTAGGGGCAGGCCCCCGTGCCTGCCCCTCTGACGAAGTGCTACCCAAGCAGGCGCTTCAAGCGCTCGGTGGCGCGCGCCGCCAGGTGCATGCCGAGCTCCGGTGTCGCGCGCCGCAGCCAATCCGTGACGTAGGCCTCGGCGCCGATCAGCTGGCGCTGTTTCCCTGAGGAAATGGCGCGCACGATGCGCCGCGCGGCGCGCTCGGGGGGCATGCCGCTCGACGCGAAGCGGGCGACGAGGTTGCTACGGCCGCTCTCCTCCGCGGCGCTCATGCGCCCGCTCTTGATGATGCCGGTCGCGATCATGCCGGGGTGCACTGAGGTGACGCCGATGCCGAGCGGCTTGAGCTCGCACCACAGGGCCTCAGTGAAGCCACGGACGGCGAACTTCGTGGCGCAGTAGGCGGACTGCGTGGGCAGGCCGATCAGCCCGAACATCGAGGAGATGTTGACGATGTGCGCCTCGTCCGCCGCCTTGAGGTGCGGCAAGAACAGCTTGCAGCCGTGCACCACACCCCAGAAGTTCACGCCGACGAGCCAGCGGTACTCATCCAGCTCTTGGTCTTCCAAGGTGGCGACGGCTGCGACCCCCGCGTTGTTGATCAAGACGTTCACACCTTGGTGTGCGCTCATCACGTCGCTCACCCAGGTCCGCATCTCCGCTTCGCTGGCGACGTCCACGCGGTGAGCGGTGGCGCGCACCCCGAGCGCTTGAGCGCGTTCACGCGTCGCCTCGAGGCCCTCCGTGTTCACGTCACACAGGGCCACGTGGCACCCCTCGCGCGCGAGGTGAAGCGCCGTCGCCGCCCCAATCCCGCTCCCAGCCCCTGTGATCGCCGCCACGCGCCCGCTCAGCCGCTTCATGGCCGCACAGTCTGCGGTGGCGTGGCGCGCCAAGCAAGGCTCCACATGGCTCGAGCACGCACCGTGCGGCGATGACTACCTGTCCAACCCCCCCTAAAAAACAGACAGGACAAAACGGCGACGAGCGCCGGGGTGACCCGCGGCGCTCGCCTGGCCGAAAGGGCTCGAGCTTACTCGGGCGACAGGACGCAGTAGGTGAAGTCCTCCAGGCAGTCACCATCGAGAGACTGGTAGCACTGCGCGACCAAACCTTGAGCCGCCGTGGTGAGCGCGTTGTAGCTGGCGGCGCAGGCCTCCTCCGTGAGCGCGGAGCAACTCGCGGCGAAGTCCGCACACTTGCCACCCTCAGGCTGGGTGTCGGTGGTGTCGCAGGCGCGCGGGAACACCGCGTCAAGGCAGGCCTCGACCGCGCTGTCATGCGCGGCGGAGCAAGCGTCCCCGGTGATCGCGGCGAGGCAGTTGTAGTTCGCCTCGTGGACGCCTAGGCGCCCGTAGGTCGCGGTGTACTCACAGGACTCCACCCCGAGCGCCGGGTACTCCGTCCCGTCGTCATCGCAGCGCGTGTTGAAGTAGGGGAGCGCTGAGCAAGCGACCGTCTCGCTGGTGGTGTCGCCGTAGCAAGCCGGCGCGCCACCCGTGCCGCCCGTGCCGCCGACGCCAGCCGTCGCGCCCGAGCCGCCAGTACCAGCCGTCGCGCCCGAGCCGCCAGTACCAGCTGTCGCACCGCTGCCTGCGGTGGCGCCAGTGCCGCCCGCGCCGCCACCCGCAGCGCCCGCGCTGCCGGCCGCACCACCGGTGCCGCCTACAGCACCCGTGCCGGCGACGCCGCCATCAGTGTTCTTGACGTTGTCATCCTCTTCCACGACGCAGCCGACGAGGGTTCCCCCCACCGCCAGCGCCAAGACCCAAGCGCAAGTGTTCTTCATTTTGATCTCTCTCCAAATGAGTGGCGACGAGCCTAGCCCGGCCGCCACCGCGTAACCTGTCACAACCTTCGCCGCGGCGCACGCGCCGCTCGGCTCAGACGGAGTCCTACGCTGCTTGCTTCAAGGTGTTCCTGCTGTTAGGGAGGCGCCTCCGCAAAGCTCGGCTTGAGCAAGTCCTGGTGCGCCGTACGCGGTGCCTCAACTTGAGCCGCCGAAAAATGCGGATCGGCCTTGCGCTGGGGTGCGCACCTTGCTAGGTAGGCGACCCCTTTCGGGAGGCCCTGCCGCCTAGAGCGGAGCACGCCTCTCCAGCCGCCACATCCGGCGGCGCGCAGTCGCCCCCACGGGCAGCGGTCGCGCGAGCCGGGTACCTGGCGGATGTTCAGGTGACCCCCGCTTGGCGGGCGCCAGGGGCGACGTGTCTCTCAGAGGAAACTGTCGAAATGATCAGCGAAGCTACAGCGAGATACCAGCGCATCAGCGTGCGCAAAGCACGAGTCATCGCGAACCTCGTTCGCGGTCGTGAGGCGGCCGAGGCCCTCCAGATCCTGGAGTTCACCCCCAAGGCAGCCGCCCCGATCGTCAAGAAGCTGCTCGCCAGCGCCGTGGCGAACGCCCGCCGGTCCGACCCGAGCGTTGACGTTGACTCGCTGTTCATCAGCAAGGTCACCGTTGACAAGGGGCCGACGCAGAACATGCGCCGCTGGCGTCCCCGCGCCCAGGGCCGCGCGACGCGGGTCGAGAAGGGCGTCAGCCACATCCACATCGAGCTCGACGCGCACTGACGCTCGGCACACCCCCACTGATCTTACCCAGCACAGGGAACTAAGCGTAATGGGACAGAAGACGCATCCGTACGGCTTTCGGCTAGGTGTCATCCGCACGTGGACGAGCAAGTGGTACGAGGACAAGAACTACAAGCAGTGGCTCCATGAGGACGTGCGCATCAAGCGCGCCGTCAAGGACTACCTCTACAACGCCAACGTGGCGGGCGTGGAGATCGAGCGCGCCGCCAACAAGGCGAAGGTCATCGTGTACACCGCGCGCCCCGGCATGGTGATCGGCAAGGGTGGCAAGGGCATCGAGACGCTCAAGAGCGGCAACCTCGACAGCGCCGCCAAGGGCGAGACGAAGTTCTGTGGTGTGCAGGCGTTCACCGAGAACGAGGTCTTCATCGACGTTCAGGAGGTGCGCAAGGCAGAGACCAACGCGCAGCTCGTGGCGGAGAACATCGCGACCCAGCTCGAGCGCCGCATCGCCTTCCGGCGTGCCATGAAGAAGGCGCTCAGCACCGCGATGAAGTTTGGCGCCAAGGGTGTCCGCATCCGCTGCGCAGGTCGCCTCGGCGGCGCGGACATGGGTCGCATCGAGACCTACCGCGAGGGGCGCGTCCCGCTCCACACGCTACGCGCCGACGTGGATTTCGGGCTGGCGCAGGCGAAGACCACCGCCGGCATCGTTGGGGTCAAGGTTTGGATCTTCAAGGGCGAGGTGCTTCAGCGCAAGGCCCGCCGCATCCCTCAGTGAGGTTATCGTGCTCTCTCCGAAGCGAACCAAGTTTCGTAAGCAGCAGAAGGGCCGCAACCGCGGCACCGCGTGGGTCGGCTCGGACGTCTCGTTCGGCGACTTCGGTCTGCAGGCAACCGGCGCCGCATTCCTGACCTCGCGTCAGATCGAGGCTGGCCGTATGGCGATCACGCGCCACGTGAAGCGCCAAGGTCAGTTGTTCATCCGCATCTTCCCAGACAAGCCGATCACCAAGAAGCCCTTGGAGGTCCGCATGGGCAGCGGTAAGGGTGCTGTGGATCACTGGGTCGCGCCAGTGCAGCCGGGCCGCGTCCTGTTCGAGATCTCTGGTGTTCCCGAGGAGACGGCGCGCCAGGCGTTCGCTCGGGCGGCGTCCAAGCTGCCGATGAGCACCCGCTTCCTGGCTCGAGGAGCGCTGTGATGAAGGCTAAGGATCTGAGGGAGCGGTCAACGGAGGACCTCGTCGAGCTGCGTGCGCAGCTCAAGAAGGACGCCTTCGGCAACCGCATGAAGAACTACACGAGCCAGCTCGCTGACACGAGCCTACTGCCCAAGGCTCGCAAGGATGTCGCGCGGATTGAGCTGATCCTCAGCGAGCGCGTGAAGAGTGAAGGAGCGGAGTCGTGAGCGCAGACAACGCAGCGGTCGCTCAGGCAGAGGGGCGCGGCTTTCGCCGCCGCCTGATCGGCCGGGTGATCAGCGACAAGATGAACAAGACGGTCGTGGTCGAGGTGACCCGCTTCAAGATGCACCCGATGTACAAGAAGTACATCCGGGTGCGAAAGAAGTACAAGGCGCACGACGAGGCCAACGAGTACATGTCAGGTGACCGCGTTGAAATCGTGGAGCACCGCCCGCTCTCCAAGGAGAAGCGCTGGCGCGTGGCGACGCTGCTCGACCGTCGGGCACAGGAGTAAAGGCGATGATTCAGACACTCAGTATCCTGGACGTCGCCGACAACTCCGGCGCAAAACGGGTTCAGTGCATCAAGGTCCTTGGTGGCTCTGGCCGGCGCTACGCGCGGGTCGGTGATGTCATCGTGGTCTCCATCAAGGAGGCGATGCCTGGCAGCAAGGTGAAGAAGGGCGACCGCGCGAAGGCGGTGGTGGTCCGCACCGCGCGTGAGCACCGTCGAGCTGATGGCAGCTACATCAAGTTCGATGGCAACAGCGCCGTGCTGATCAACGCTCAGAAGGAGCCGATGGGCACGCGCATCTTCGGGCCAGTCGCCCGTGAGCTCCGTCACAAGCGCTTCATGAAGATCATCTCACTCGCCCCGGAGGTGTTGTGATGCAGCGGCTCAAGGTGGGTGACGAAGTGATCGTCACCGCGGGCAACAGCAAGGGTCGTCGTGGCCGCGTGAAGCAGCTGCGCGGCGAGCGCGTGGTGGTGGAGGGTGTGAACCTCGTCAAGCGCCACGTGCGGGCGGCGACGAATCAGCCGGGCGGCATCCTCGAGGTGGAGGCACCGGTGCACGCGAGCAACGTGATGCACGTGGACCCCGAGTCGGGCAAGGCGACGCGCGTCCGCGTTGAGCTGCGCGACGGCGAGAAGGTGCGCGTCGCAGTGAAGAGCGGGAAAGATCTCCCAGAACCGGTGAAGTCATGACCGAGCAGGCTCAGCCGCGGTTGCGGACCAAGTACGACAAGGACGTCGTGCCGGCGCTGATGAAGCGCTTCGAGTACAAGAACATCAACCAGGTGCCGCGCCTCCAGAAGATCGTGGTGAACATGGGGCTCGGCGCTGCCGTGGGTAACCCCAAGGTCATCGAGTCTGCGCTGGAGGAGGTCCGGAAGATCACCGGTCAACAGCCGGTGACCACCCGGGCCAAGAAGTCGATCGCCGGCTTTAAGCTGCGCGAGAACATGCCCATCGGCGTGAAGGTCACGCTCCGGCGTGAGCGCATGTGGGAGTTCATGGATCGGCTCCTGAACCTCGCGTTGCCTCGTGTCCGCGACTTCCGCGGCACCAGCACCAAGGCCTTCGACGGCGCCGGTAACTACACCCTTGGTCTCAAGGAGCAGGTCATCTTCCCTGAGATTGACTTCGACAAGGTGGACTCCGTCAAGGGAATGAACGTCACTTTCGTGACCACCGCTCAAACGAACGAGGAAGCCAAAGAGCTCCTCGATCTGTTTGGAATGCCTTTCCGGAAGTAAGGCTTAGGAGCAAGACATGGCGCGCGCTAGTCAGTGGGCAAAGTTGAACCGTGAGCCCAAGTTCAAGGTCCGGTTCGTGAATCGTTGCCGCGTTTGCGGGCGGTCCAAAGCCGTCTACAGGGACTTCAACCTGTGCCGCATTTGCTTCCGGCAAATGGCGCTCAGGGGCGAGCTTCCAGGCGTCACCAAGGCGAGTTGGTAAGGAGCGATCCAGCATGGTTTCGGATCCCATTGCAGATATGTTGGCACGCATCCGTAACGCGGCGTTGGCGCGCCACGAGACGACTCGGATGCCACTCTCCAAGATGAAGCGTAGCATCGCGGAGATCCTCAAGCGCGAGGGTTACATCGCGGACGTACGGACCGAGGAGGTGTCGGGTAAGCCGGCCATCATCCTCGCGCTCAAGTACGACCGTGATCGAAGCCCAGCGTTCCAAAAGCTCCGCCGCGTCTCGCGGCCGGGCAGGCGGGTGTACGTGGGTCACGACGAGATCCCGCGCGTGATGAGCGGGCTCGGGATGTCGATCCTCAGCACCTCTCACGGGCTCATGACGGACCGCGAGGCGCGCACCCGCAAGGTGGGCGGCGAGCTGCTCTGTGAGGTGTACTGATGTCTGAAGCAGAAGCTCAGGGCACGACAGCGGTCAAGCTGTCCCGAGTGGGCAAGCGCCCCATCGCGATCCCCAAGGGTGTCACGGTGAACCTCTCGGGTCAGGTGGTTGAGGTCCAGGGCCCCAAGGGGAAGCTCAGCCGTGAGCTGCCTGCCCAAACGGAGATCATCCGTGAGGGTGACGGGCTGAAGGTCGTCAGCAGCGCTGACGGCCGCAACGCGGCGCGGCTCCAGGGCCTGACGCGCGCGCTGCTCGTCAGCATGGTGCAGGGCGCGAGCGAGGGTTACACGAAGATCTTGGATCTCGTGGGCACTGGTTATCGCGTCGAGCTCAAGGGGCGTATGCTCCACCTCGCCGTCGGCCTCAGCCACCCGGTCGCGTTCGAGTTGCCGAAGGACCTGACGGCGACAGTGCCGCCCGAGTCGAAGGGCGCGGCCTTGGTGCTCGAGTGCCCCAA
>CAYQAC010000118.1:9313-16296 GCA_964415255.1 uncultured Polyangiaceae bacterium
CATCGGTCAGTTCGCGGCGACCATTCGCGCGGTCCGTCCTCCGGAGCCCTACGGCGGCAAGGGGATCCGTTACCGTGGCGAGCAGATCCGTCGCAAGGCCGGCAAGACTGGCAAGGGTAAGTAGGGAAGCTGCTTTATGTCTACGAAGAGGCTTGAAGGTCGTGAGCGTCGTAAGCTCAGGATCCGTCGTCACATCAGCGGGACCACTGAGCGTCCTCGCCTGAGCGTGTTTCGCAGCGCGAAGCACATCTACGCGCAGGTCGTTGACGACGTCACCGGGGTGACCCTGGCGGCGGCGTCCACGCTCTCACCTGATCTGAAGAGCACGCTGGGTGAGGACGACAAGACCGCGGCCGCCCAGAAGGTGGGCGCGCTCATCGGTCGCATCTGCCGTGAGAAGAACATCAACAAGGTGGTGTTTGATCGAAACGGCTACCTTTACCACGGACGGATCAAGGCGCTGGCCGACGCCGCCCGCGAGGCTGGCCTTCAGTTCTGAGGGTTTTAGGAGCTAAAATGGCATTCGAGAACCTGATTGACGACGATCGGCTGAAGGAGCGCGTCATCCACATCAACCGCGTCGCGAAGGTGGTGAAGGGCGGTCGCCGCTTCAGCTTCTCCGCGCTGGTGGTGGTGGGAGACGAGGCGGGTCACGTGGGCGTCGGCCTGGGCAAGGCGGGCGAGGTGCCCGAGGCGATCCGCAAGGGCAACGACAAGGCCCGCAAGAACATGTTCAAGGTGCCGATGATCGGCGCCACCATCCCCCACGAGGTGATCGGTGAGTTCGGCGCTGGCCGGGTGCTGCTGCGCCCCGCGGCTCCCGGTACCGGCGTTATCGCGGGTGGCCCGGTGCGCGCGGTGGTGGAGTCGGCTGGTATTCAGGACATCCTGACCAAGTGCCTTGGCTCGAACAACAAGCAGAACGTGGTGCACGCGACGCTCGCAGCGCTCCAGATGCTTCGGGCCCCAGAGCTGTTCGCCGCGGCGCGCGGGATGGACCTCAGCACCCTGCTTGAGGACTACCCCATCCTCCGCATGAGCACCACCAACGTCACCGCGCCGGCTGAGGCAGAGGGAGAGCAGTCGTGAGTAGGCTCGTGGTGCGCCAGGTGGCGAGCGTCATCAATCGCCCCAACAAGCAGCGCTTGGTCCTGAAGGGCCTTGGGCTTGGTCGCATTGGTAAGGTCGTCGAGGTGGACGACACACCGAGCTTCCGAGGGATGATCAAGCAGGTCATGCACTTGGTGCAGGTGGAGGAGAAGCAGTCATGAGCGATGTCCTCTCACGCTTGACGTTCCCTGCGGGCGCGCGTCACTCAGAGAAGCGCGTGGGCCGCGGTGTTGGGTCTGGCCTCGGCAAGACCTGCGGTCGTGGCATGAAGGGCCAGAAGGCGCGCCACGGCGGCAACTTCGGCAAGCTTCATTTCCAGGGTGGGCAGACGCCCATTCAGCGTCGCTTGCCAAAGCGCGGCTTCCGCGTGCCGTTCCCCATCAAGACGGTGGTCGTCAACCTCTCTGACTTGGAGCGCTTCGACGCCGGTTCAGTGGTGGACGAGGCTGCGCTGCGCGCAGCGCGCCTGGTTCAAGGACGCGATGTGCGCATCAAGATCCTCGGCGACGGCGAGCTGACCAAGGCGCTCAAGGTCTCGGCGCACCGCTTCAGCAACACGGCGGTCGAGAAGATCCGCCAAGCGGGTGGCACCACCACCTTCGTGGACGCTGGCTCCGCGGAAGCCGACGCTGAGAGCGCTGGCTCGGCGACTGAGTCTTGATCGCTTCAGGTTCCTGAATGGCCTCTCTCAGCGGTTTCGCGAGTATCACCAAGGTGCCGGAGCTCCGGCGGCGCATCGCGTTTGTCTTGATGGTGCTCGCGCTGTACCGCGTGGGTGTGTTCATCACGATCCCCGGCGTGGATCGTGGCGTGATGAAGGAGGTCGTCGCGGGGGGCTCCGGGCTGCTTGGGTTGTTCAACCTGTTCAGCGGCGGCGCGCTTGAGAACCTCTCGGTGTTCGCGCTCGGCATCATGCCGTACATCTCCGCGAGCATCATCATGCAGCTGCTCGGCATGGTGTCGAAGCAGGTGGAGGAGCTGAAGAAGGAGGGTGAGGCTGGGCGGCGTAAGCTCGAGCAGTACACCCGCTACGGGACGATCGTCCTCAGCATCTTCCAGGGGCTCGGCATCGCGTTCATGCTTGAGGGCCTGCAGAACCAGAGCTTGGGTGGGGGTCGTTTTGGCGACGTGGTCACCAACGCGGGGTGGGGCTTCCGGCTCACCGCCATCATCACGCTCACCACGGGGACCACGCTGCTCATGTGGCTGGGGGAGCAGGCCACTGAGCGCGGGATCGGCAACGGTATCTCGCTCATCATCTTCGGTGGCATCGTGAGCGGCGTGCCGTCGGGGGTGACGAACTACCTGGCGGCGAACTCAGGGCAGATTCAGCCGCTCACCATCGCCTTGGTGCTTGGGGTCATCCTTGGTTGCGTCGCGGTGGTGGTGTTCTTCGAGCAAGCTCAGCGCCGCATCCCGATTCAGTATGCGCGGCGCCAAGTGGGGCGGCGCATCTACGGCGGTCAGCAGGCGCACTTGCCGCTGAAGGTGAACATGGCGAGCATGATCCCGCCAATCTTCGCCTCCAGCTTGTTGGCCTTCCCGGCGACGCTCTCGAGCTTCAACATCCCTGGGATGCAGGGCTTTAGCGCTGCGCTAAACCGTCAAGATTGGGTGTTCCACACCCTGTTTGGCGCGATGATCATCTTCTTCTGCTTCTTCTACACGGCGGTCACGTTCCAGCCAGTGGACGTGGCAGACAACCTCAAGAAGCAGCAGGCGAATATCCCTGGGATCCGCCCTGGCAAGCACACGGCTGAGTACATCGATCGTGTGCTCACCCGGCTCACAGTGGGCGGCTCGCTCTACATCGCGGCGATTTGCATCGTGCCAGCGCTGGTCGCCCAGACCCTCAAGGTGCCGTTCCAGTTCGGTGGCACCAGCTTGATGATCGTCGTGGGTGTGGCGCTCGAGACCTCCAAGCAGATCGAGGCGCACCTCATCACTCGCAGCTACGAGGGTCTGACAGGGCCCCGTACCACCCGCTTGAGCGGTCGAAGGCCAGCTTGAGATGAGGATCGTCTTGTTAGGGCCGCCGGCGAGCGGGAAGGGCACCCAAGCGAAGCGCTTGGTCGAGCGCCTCGGGGTGCCGCAGATCTCCACCGGAGACATGCTGCGCGCGGCGCGGGCAGCCGGGACGGCGCTCGGCCGTGAGGCGGACGAGTTCATGCAGGCAGGCCGCCTGGTCCCAGACAGCGTTGTGATCGGCTTGGTCGGGGAGCGTCTGACCGAGGCGGACGCCCAAGCAGGCTTCATCCTGGACGGCTTCCCACGCACCGTGCCGCAGGCGGAGGCGCTGGGCGAGCTGCTCAGCTCGAAGGGGATGCCGCTCACCTCCGTGCTGGAGATCCGCGTCCCACGTGACCTGCTGGTTGAGCGGGCGGTGCTTCGGCGGACCGACGTTCGGACTGGACAGATCTACCACCTCAAGTATAGTCCCCCGCCCCCAGGTGCGGAGCTTGAGCACCGAGCAGACGACCAGGAGGAGAAGGTGACCCAGCGGCTCTCGGACTACGAGACCATCACCTCAGCGCTCCTACCCTACTACCAGGCGCAGGGCCTGTTGAAGACGGTGGACGGCGTGGGGGAGCTGGACGAGGTAACGAACCGTATCGCGTCGGCGCTCGAGCCGGGGCATGGATGATCGAGGAGGATGAGCAGAGCGAGATAAGTGAGCAGGGTGTCGTGACGTCAGTGCTCCCGAAGGGTTTGTTTCGGGTCGCGCTGAAGGATGGCCGCCAGCTTCAAGTGGGGATCACCCCCAGCGCTCGCCACTCGATGGTCCGCATCATTTCTGGAGATCATGTCCTCGTGGAGGTCTCCCACCGTGACCCCACCCGCGGTCACATCATCACCAAGCTCTAGCCAGCGAGCTCTAGCCAGTCCTAAAAGGTACCCCCATGAAGGTCCGCCCCAGCGTCAAGAAAATCTGTGATAAGTGCAAAGTTGTGAAGCGCAGCGGGGTGGTCCGCGTGCTCTGCATGAACCCCCGGCACAAGCAGCGCCAGGGCTGAGAGAGGTTTACTGAATGGCCCGTATTGCTGGAGTCGATCTTCCGCGCCGTAAGCAGCTTGCTTTCGCGCTCCCCTACATCTACGGCGTAGGTCAGAGGACCGCGCGCGACATCTGTGACCGCGCTGGCATCGCTCGCACCAAGAAGGTGGAGGAGCTGTCCGACGGCGAGGTGAAGCTGCTGCGCGACACCATCGAGAACCACTACAAGGTGGAGGGTGATCTACGGCGCGAGGTGCAGCAGAGCATCAAGCGGTTGATGGATCTTGGCTGCTACCGGGGCCTCAGGCACCGTAAGGGGCTGCCCGTCAACGGTCAGCGCACCCACACCAACGCGCGCACCCGCAAGGGCCCGAAGCGCGGCGCGGCGGTCAAGCGTCGCTGACGCCAGGCTCAGCCCGGTTCGAGTTTCTCTTTAGGCAACGATAGGCGACAAGATGGCGACGAGTAAGAAGCGCGGTGCTGGCGGCAAGAAGGTCGTCAAGAAGAACATCAGCGCGGGCATTGCCCACATTCGCTCTACCTTCAACAACACCATGGTGACGATCACGGACGTGAACGGCAACACGGTGTCTTGGGCTAGCGCGGGGACGCGCGGCTTCAAGGGCTCGCGCAAGAGCACTCCGTGGTCAGCTCAGCTGGCGGCGGAGGAGGCTGCGCGGCGCGCGATCGAGCACGGCATGCGCTCGGTGGCGGTGTTCGTTCGGGGGCCTGGCGCTGGGCGCGAGAGCGCGCTGCGTGCGCTGCAGTCGGCGGGCTTCAGGGTCACCTTGATCCGCGACGTCACCCCCATCCCTCACAACGGCTGCCGGCCGCCCAAGCGGCGCCGGGTGTAGCCCCTGAGCGGTGGCTCTGCTGCAGCGCAATACAGCCTGCAGCAGGGGTCGTCGCTCAGTTTGATTTTTGCTGAGCTCCTCATCATCGAGGGGCTCGGCGGCGCTGGGCTCAGGCTCAGCGCCAAACGCGGGCAGGCCACGAGGCAGTCTGGTGGAGCGGGTTCCACCGCTGGCTGGGATGGTCGCGCGAGACCCACACCAAGGAAGCACAGCATATGGTCACCCCCATCATGGCGCGCCACTGGCGCGAGCTGATCCGCCCGAAGGCGATCCAGATCGATCCTGAGAGCAGCACGGACTACTACGGGAAGTTCACCTGCGAGCCCCTTGAGCGTGGGTTTGGCATCACGATCGGGAACTCGCTCCGGCGCGTCCTCATCTCCTCGCTCCAAGGTGCGGCCATCACGGCCCTGCGCATCGAGGGAGCGCTCCACGAGTTCACGTCGATCAACGACGTGGTGGAGGATGTCACGGACATCGTGCTGAACTTGAAGGAGGTCGTCTTCAAGGCGGAGTCTCCCAAGCAGTACACCCTGCGGCTGGAGAAGGAGGGCCCGGGCCTGGTGGTTGCGGGCGACATCCAGCTGGTGGATGGCCTCCGCATCCTGAACCCAGATCATCCCATCGCCACGCTGGACAAGAAGGGCCCGATCTCACTCGAGCTCACGGTGGGCGTTGGCCGTGGCTATGTCTCCGCGGAGCGCAACAAGTCGCTCACCATGCCGCTCGGCACCATCCCGATTGATTCGCTCTTCTCGCCGATCCGCAAGGTCAACTACACGATCCAGAACGCGCGCGTCGGGCAGCAGACGGACTACGACAAGTTGATCCTTGAGGTGTGGACGAACGGCGCCGTGAAGCCAGCGGACGCCGTGGCCTTCGCCGCCAAGATCTTGAAGGAGCAGCTCTCCATCTGGATCAACTTTGAGGAGACGGAGGAGACGCAGTACACCCTCCCGGCTCAGGACGACGAGCCCCTGAACGAGAACCTGTTCCGCTCAGTAGATGAGCTGGAGCTCTCAGTTCGCTCCGCGAACTGCCTGCAGAACGCGAACATCACCTTGATCGGGGAGCTGGTTCAGCGCACCGAGCAGGACATGCTCAAGACCAAGAACTTCGGTCGCAAGTCCCTCAAGGAGATTAAAGAGATCTTGGGGACCATGAACCTGAACCTCGGGATGAAGTTCGACAATTGGCATCAGATGCTCGAGCGGTGGAAGCTGCAGCAAGCTCAGGGCTGACGGCCCCAACCTATTTTCCCCAAGGGAATTAAGCCATGCGCCATAGAAAAGCCGGTCGCCAGTTTGGCCGTAACACCTCCCACCGCCGCGCGATGTTGCGCGCGCTCACCGCCAACCTCATCGCTCATGAGCGCATCGAGACGACAGACGCGAAGGCGAAGGAGCTGCGTCGCGTCGCGGAGCGCGTGATCACGCGCGCCAAGCGCCTCGGTGAGATCGCCTACACCCCCGCTGCGCAGCTCAGCCAGGCTGACCAAGCACGGCGCCAAGCGGCGCAGCAGCAAGTGGGTCAGTTCTTGCGTCGCTTCGGCACCGTGGAGGACGGTGTGGAGGCGCGTAAGGTGGACCTCATCGAGAAGGTGTTCCTCGACTTGGCGAAGCGCTTCGCTGGCCGCCCGGGCGGCTACACGCGCATCATCAAGAAGGGGAACCGCCGGGGCGACAACGCGCCGATGAGCATCATCGAGTTCGTGAGCGGGCCGGCGGAGGCAGCGCCTGCGGCGGCTGAGGCCGAGGCGAGCGCTGAGGCCTGAGCGGTCTCGCTGAGTAGTCACCGCTCAGTGGTCACCGCTGAGTAGTCGCCGCTCAGTGCGTAGAGGGAGGGCTCCTACACCAGGTGCTCTCCCTCGCCTGCTTTTTGTCTGGCGCGGTTTGACCGCGACACAGCAGCGCAGTTAGCAGTCTGAACGGTGGGGCGAGGCGTCTCAGGTATCGACAGGCGCGTGGGGTTTGGGTGTGGCTCTTCTGCGGCGGGGTGTTTGTTCAACGATTTCGATCACTTAAG
>CAYQAC010000119.1:0-16002 GCA_964415255.1 uncultured Polyangiaceae bacterium
CACGCTCCGCTGCCGCCTCAGCCTCTGCGCGCTCACGCTCCGCTGCCGCCTCAGCCTCTGCGCGTGCACGCTCCGCTGCCGCCTCGGCCTCAGCCCGTGCACGCTCCGCTGCCGCCTCAGCCTCTGCGCGCTCAGCGGCCTGCGCCGCGAGGGTGTCCGCCGCCTCACGCGCGCGATCGGCGTCTGCTGCCACCAGCGACGCCAGCTCGTCCTCCTCCGTCAGCTCGTAACCATCGTCGAGGATCTCCACCTCGTCGTCGTCACCCAGCTCGATGATCTCGTCATCATCAAAGACATCCTCACCCGCCATCGTGTCGAGGCGGGGACGCGCGCTGTCTGGCGCGGCGCTAACCTCCGCTGCGAGCAGGTCTTCGACGTCATCCAGCTCGTCTGCCGCTAGCTCAGGCTCCGCAGCCAGCTGAGCCGCCACGACGCTTCCGCGCGGAAGCGCCGACGTCCGCGGCAGCGCCGCGTTCCGCCGCACCCGCTCGAGCAGCGACTCGAGCGCCTGAACGCGCGCCTGGCTCACGCCCGTGCCCCCTGAAGCCGCGTCAGCGCCTCACCCCAAGGGACGCCGGCGCTCAGCCACCCAGCCACTCGATCCGCCGCGCTGACGCTCGCCATCAGGTAGCGCACCTGTCCATCGCCGCGCGCCACCCGCACGGCCCGCGTGCTCTTACCGAGCAGCCTCAGCAGCGCGCCGTCGAACAGGGCGGCGACGAAGTCGTCTGCTGCCTCCGGAAGCCCGCCTTGAACCACGAACACGAGCGCCTGCCCCCAACGCTCAAAGCCGAGCGACCCTAAGCCGAGCAGCGCGAGCTCACCACCCAAGTGCTCAAGCACGACCTCGGGCGCTGCGTCGCTCAAATCATCTCCCAAGGTCGCGAGCACCCGGCGCCCGATCTCAGCACCCAGGTGGTGCCCCGCGTCGCGCGCGGCGTCGGCGCCAGCCGACTCAAGCAACTTGGTCAGCACCTCGACTGGTAAGATGAGGCGCGGACCGACTCCAACCTGGGAGACGGCGCCGCGGCCAAGATCGAATTTCAGTGCCAGCGCTGGGTCGAACTTCGCCTGAACCATATGCTTCGAGCTCGCGGTGGGGATCAACCCACGGGTGCTATGGCAGTATAGAGGCGTCCTTGGTGAAGCTGTCAAATGCACGTGACCTGAACGCCCGCCTGAGGGGCGCGCTCCATGGGGCGCTCGGGGCGATGGCGCTCACCATGCTCAGCCATGAGGCGCTGGCGATCCGTCAGCCGGACCGGGTCCCTGGGGTGCTGTTCGGTGGCCGCGTCGGCCCGCCTCCGCCCAAGGCGCCGGTCGAGTGGTCCCCCAACCTGCCCACCGGCGCCCCACGGGTTGAGCCACCACGACCTTCAGGGCTCGTGCGTCAGTGCCTCAGCCACCGCCCGGTTTGTGTCCACGCTGCCCCTGACGATCCCCTCGCAGGGGCTGCCTTGGAGGCGCTCGCCCAGGCCTGGGACCGCGTCGTGCTGGTTCAGCAGCTGCCCACACCGCTCGGCGATGGGCTCCTCGGGGGTGACAGTCGTGCGGATTGGTACCTGGTACCGCGCCCAGCGGTGGGCGCTCACCGGGCCGGGTCGAAGCCCGCGGACGTGCTCGCCGCGCAGGGGAGCGCTGAGGAGCCCCTCAGCGAGGTGCACACGGCTCCTCCCCCCGACTTTCAACCCGCCTTTGAGGTGTTCGCGGACGCGCCGCTACACGGCGCTTTTGATCGCGCCTCGGGCTTCTGCCAGAGCCACGGAGCTTGGGCCGGGGCGCTTGAGCGCCAGGCGGCGCTGTGCGTGGCGGAGCTGTCCTTGATGCGCCTTGACGCGGGAGAGGGCGCCTTCACGCGGCGCGCGATCGCCACGCAGCTGTGGTGGACCCTCGGTTCACCAACCGACGCGGACGTTGAGGCGATCGACGACTTCCAGCGGCACCCGGAACTCGCGTTGGGCGGCGGCGCGCTCAGGCGGCACGCGGAGGGGGCGGGGCTGTTCTACGAGTACCTCGACGAGGTGTACGGCGTCTCGCGCTGGGGCGTGCTCCCCACGCAGATGTACAGCCTCGCGACGAGCCTCACGGAGGGCGAAGGTTGGCTGTATCAGAACGAGCCCGACGTCTTCGACGTGCTGCGCCACACCTTCGAGGAGGACGCCAGCGCGGTGGCGGACGTGCTCGGCTCCTTCACGCTGGCGCGAAGCCTCTTGGGTGACCGCAGCGATGGCAGTCACTTCGCGCGGCTCGGGTGGGTGGGCAGCTTTGGGCGGGTGCGCTTCGACTGGGCCTTCCGCTACTCGGAGCTACCGCGCCACGTCGGCGCCTGGCGCCCCATCGAGCCGACCGGCGCCGCCTTCGTGTTCTTGGCCTTGGATGAGCTGCCCAAGCTCCCGGAGCTCGGCCTGCGCGCGCTGTGGGAGGAGCCCGTCAGCTTCAAGTGGGGAGCGATGCTGCTCGACGCCGAGGGGCGCTTCAAACACCACATCCAAGTGGCGTTTCAGCCGCGCGCGACTCGGAGCGAGCGCACGCTGCCGCTCGACGTGCGCGCCGGGGAGGCGCTCGTCATCTACGGCGTCAGCTCGGGTGGCGTGAGTGAGCTGCACCCCTTCGACCCCGACGTCACGCCCTTCGAGCCCCATGAGTACGCGCTCTACCTCGTCGACGTCGAGTGAAGGTGCCGAGCGCGCCGAGCACCAGCAACCCGCTGAGCGCCGCCCCGCTCCCACGCGCGGCACCTCGGCGCGCTGGCTCCACGCTGCAACCACCGCGCGCCCAAGGCGGGTGCACCGCCAGGTGCGGATCAACAGCGATGGGCGCGAGCTGCGTCGCTATTTCGCGCTCACCGTGCATCAGCCTCAAGCGGAGCTGCTCCCCGCCGCGCCCGGCGTCCGCCGACACCCGCGCGCGGAACAGCCCCGGCGCGATGCGCGTGAGCGGTGACGCGAGGCGCCCGCCGCTGACGCTCAAGGTGAGCGCGCCTGGCTCCAGCGCATCAGCGAGGCGCCCGCTCACGGTGCGCAGCTCCGCGTACACCTCCACCGAGAGCGCTGGGTCCGGGTAGACGAAGGCGCTCGCCAGCGTGAGCCAGCTCTGCTGAGGGTCAGGCTCCCTGACGTCTCCGGGCGCGCCCTGCTGCAGCAGCTGCGCCTCAAGCGCGCCCATCACGTCCAACGCGCCCACACCGACCTGCTCCGCGACCGGCGCGCTGCCCTGCAAGCGCCGCGCGCCGGCTTGCAACAGCCCCCGCACCTGGCGCTGGGTGAGCGACGGATCGCGCTCAAGCAAGAGCGCCACGGCGCCAGCCACTTGCGGCGCCGCCATGCTGGTCCCGCTGGTCACCGCATGCGCGTCGTCCACCACCAGGCACTCGGCGCCCGCCTGACACAGCCCCGCGCCGCTGAAGATCCCGGAGCCGCTCGGGCGCGCCGGATCCGCCCATGAGCTCATGGCGCCGACCAAGAACGCGCCGGGCGCCACCAAGTCCGGCTTGAGCGCGCCCTCCGCCGTGGGCCCAGCGCCCGAGAAGTAAGCCATCCCGTCCAACGTGGCGAGCGACGCGCCGAGGTGAGTGAGCTTCACCTCCCCCGCGCGCGAGGACCAATCCGTGCGGTTGATGCTCGCGCCCACCGCGATCAGCTCCGGGTGCGACGCGGGCAGGCTGACCGTCCCCTGCTTGATGGCGCGCGGGAGCAGCGCCTCGAGCCGCGCGCCGCTTGGGAGCTCCCCGCTCGCCTCCACCCAAATCGACGCGCTGCCGTGCCCTTCAAGCCGCAGCGCGAACGTCTGTTCAGCTGACCAAGTGCCGTCGAGCACGAGCACCGCGGTGTGCGGCTTCACCAGCGGGCTATCCTCGCTGAGCTGCCCGTTGAACAGCGTGGCGCTCAGGCCCTGGCGCCGGAAGGTGCTGGCCTGGCCCGGGGTGAGTGGCGGCACCCACTCACCGTCGCGGTCATCGAGCCCCACCTCGAGCGCGTCGCCGGGGCGCGCCGTGATCCACACGTACACACGCCCGCTCAGCTCGAGCGCCGCTGGCGCCGGCGTCAAAATCGGGACCCGCACGCTACTCTCGTGCGGCACGTGCACCTCGGTGTGGGCGCCTAGCGGCTCAGGGTAGCTCGGCACCGCGCCGTAGTAGAGGCCCCCGCTGTTGCCCGCCGCCACCACCAGCGCCCGCCCGGGCAGCTCATCGCCGACCAGCGCCGCCAGGCCTTGTTCAAGGCCTGAGCTACCGTCGTGCGCCCCGAAATCGGAGCCGAGGCTCAGGTTCACAACGGCGGGCAGCCCCATCGTCTCCGCGCGCTCGAACACGAAGGCAGCGCCGGTGATGATGTCGGCGTCGTGGAAGCTGCCCGTCGCCCCCCGATCGCCGCGCACGACGATGAGCTGGGCGCTCGGCGCCACCCCGATGAAGCGGCTCGGATCGCTGGCGAGGCCATTGCCCGCGGCGAGCGAAGCCACGTGAGTGCCGTGGCCGTGCACGTCACGCGGCAGGCCTTGCCCGCCCTCAAGCGCAGCGTCCAAGTCGGCGCCCGAATAGATGGCGCAAGGGGTCACGGCGGTGCAGCCGTAGCGCACCTCCAACTCCGGGTGGAGCCCCGCGGGGAGCCGCGAGTAGTCGAGCAGCCAGGCGACGCGCGAGCCGCCGTCCAGGCGCCGGAAGTCACCGTGCGCCACGTCCAGCCCCGTGTCCACGATGCCCACCACCGCGCCCGCTCCGGCGCCACCAGTTTCCGTGCGGAATTCACTGGCGCGGGTCCAACGCGCGGCGCGGTCGAGCATCAGCCGCCGCGGTGGCGACCACTCCAGGCGGAGCTCAGGCTGCGCGAGCGCGAGCGCCCGGAGCTCCCCATGCGTCAGCCAAGCGGTGCTGTGATGCGGCGCCACACTGACTACCCGCGGTGCGGCGCCCCCTGTGTCTCCCAGCCAGCGCTCCGGGTGCCAGATCAAGACAGGCACCCTGACATTACCGCCCGGCGCCGCCGACGGCACCCCCGCGAGGCGCTCGAACGCCGCGTCCCCCAGGTGCTCAAGCGCTCGCGCTGGGTCCACCGCGGCGCGAGCTGACGACGCCAAGAGCAGCCAGGCGCCGAGCGACGCCGCGAAGGACAGCGCGCTTAAGGCGCGGTGCCCAACCCCCACCCCCCGATGAGCCGTCAGGGGCACGAACGGCTCCTGTCCTGGGACGGGCAGCGCACGCCGCTTCACGGCTCGCTCCGGAGTGGTCGCAGCGCACGCCGCTTCACGGCTCGCTCCGGAGTGGTCGCAGGGCGCCCCTTCACGGCTCGCTCCGGAGTGGCCGCAGGGCGCCGCTTCACGGCTCGCCCCGGAAGGGCTCCGCGAGCAGCTGCTCCACCAGCCCCTCGATGTCCCTCAGCTTGCTCGGGTCGATGCCGATCATCAGCTCCCGCACCACGCCCTGTTGGTCGATGACGTACAGGCTCGGTAGCCCGAAGGCGCGGTAGGCCGTCGTCGTCTTTCCGCGCGGATCCGCCGCGACGGCGTAGCTCAGGCGCTGCTCCAAGGTGGAGCGCACGGCGACCTCGATGGGGTCGGTCGTCACCGCGAGGATCTCCACGCCCTGCCCCGCGAAGCGCGCGTGCCAACGCTCCAAGGTGGGCACCAGCAGGCGGCACACGTTGCACCAGTCCGCCCAGAACTCGAGCAGCACCACGCGACCTTGATAAGCGCCGAGCGCCTTGGGGACGCTCCCCTGCACCCCCACCAATCCCTCAAAATCCGGGGCGCGCTGGCCCACGTAGGCGCGCTGCATCAGCGCGTCGTCATTCGGGCGCTCCTTGAGCACCACCGCCAGCAGCCGATCGCGCCCGTGCCGCTGCACGACAATCGACGCGCGCTCCCCCGCCCCAATCGCGTGCGCCTCCGCCGCGACGTCCTGTGGCTGCGCCACGCTCACGCTGCCAAACCGCACGATCACGTCCCCCTTCGCGAGCCCCGCGGCCTGCGCGGGCGAGCCTGCCACCACCCGGACCACCCGCACCCCAGCCGTGGCCGGCTCAAGCTCCACCCCGAGCCAACCCGGCGCCTTCCCGCTCGGCGGCTCAGCCGTCACCGACGGCGCGGGCGCCGCGCCCCCCGGAGGCAGCTGCGAACCACAGCCGAACGTCAGCCCCAATGACCACCCGAGCGCCAGCACGCCCGCCATCGACGCACGCAGCGAGCGGCTGTGCAGCATCCGACGGTGGTATCACGCAGGCCGGCGCCTGGCGATGCGGTCCGCTCACCTCATGAGGAAAGCACGGCGAAGCGCCCTAGAGCAGGGCTGCCGCCGCTCAGGGCGCGCTGCCTTCGCCTCGTGCGCGAGCGGCGCCAAGCGTCACTCGGCGGGCACCACCTCCGCCTCGTGCACCGGCGCGTGGCGGCGCGCGCTGATGCCGGTGCCCATGTCATAGGCGTGCATGTTGTGCTCACCCGCGTCGAGTCCCTCAAACTCCTCTTCTTCGCTGACGCGCAGGCCGAGCGTGAGCTTGATCAACCCGAACAAGGCCGCGCTGACGACCACGGCGAAGACCGCGTAGACCCCGATGCCGTAGAGCTGAGCCACCAGGCTCTTACCCTCGCCGAAGATACCTACCGCGAGCGTGCCCCACACGCCGCACACCAGGTGCACGCTGGTCGCGCCGACTGGGTCATCTATCCTGACTTTATCAAAGAAGATCACGGCGCCCACCACCAACCCGCCAGCGACGCCGCCGATGAGGATCGCCTCACCGGGTGTCACCACGTCGGCGCCAGCGGTCACGCCGACCAAGCCAGCCAAGATACCGTTCAGCGCCATCGAGAGGTCCGGCTTCCGCGAGACGAAGTTGTAAGCGAACATCGCGCCGGCGCCGCCCGCCGCTGCCGCGAGGCAGGTGGTCACCAGCACGAGTGAGGTGGCCTCTGGGTTCGCGCTGAGCACCGAGCCACCGTTGAACCCAAACCAGCCGAGCCAAAGCAGGAACGCACCCACCGTGGCGAGCGGCATGTTGCTGCCGGGGATGGGCGCCACGCTGCCGTCTTTGCCATATTTCCCGCGGCGCGGACCGAGGAACAGGATGCCCACCAGGGCCGCCCAGCCGCCCACGGAGTGCACTAAGGTGGAGCCGGCGAAGTCATGGAAGCCCGCTTCCTTGATGAACCCGCCGCCCCAGTGCCAGGCGCCCGCGAGCGGGTAGGCGAGCGCGACGAACAGCGTCACGAACAGCATGAAGCTCCTCAGCTGGATCCGCTCGGCGACCGCCCCCGACACGATGGTCGCGCAGGTGGCGGCGAACATGCCCTGGAACAAGAAGTCAGTGTAGTAGGTGTAACCGCCGTCAGCGTAGGCCGCCGTCATGCCCTCAGGCGTGGCGTTGAGCCCGAAGCCAGCGAAGCCGACGAAGCCGTTGAACGCGCCGGGGTACATCAGCCCAAAGCCGATCACGTAGTAAGTGAGCAGGCCGATGCACACGGTGAAGGTGTTCTTGAACAGGATGTTCACGGTGTTCTTCGCCCGCGTGAGGCCCGTCTCAAGCATCGCGAAGCCGAGGTGCATGATGAACACGAGGCCGATGCACACCATCATCCACGCGTTGTTAGCGACGAACTCACCCTGAGAGACGCTCGCCGCCTCTTCGGCGAAGACAACGCTTGGGACGAGCAAGGAGGCCGCGACCGCGAGCGACCCGAGTAGTTTTTTCAACATAGAAACTCCTAGAAGCTCCCGGAGCTCTCCGGGCCGAGCCTGTCGGTTGAGGCAGCGCGCTGCTCCACTCGGTGGCCGCTCAGGTGTAGGCCACGCGAGTTTCCAGTGTGTTTCTCGGAGTTTCCGGCGGACGACACCTAGCGAGTGCGCTCATGAGCGCCGACCAGGGCTCGCGATGCAGCCCGCGAAGCAGGCATCGCCGCGCACTTCAAGCCAGCGAAGCCGCGCGCTTCGAACCAGCGAAGCCGCGCACTTGACAGCGCCTCGCATGCGGGAGACAGCTCTCAGCCTGGCGCGCGTTGCTTCATGTTTTTTTGGGGGTTGGGCCCTGTTCGGGGCCGCTATAGCCTCCTGTGGTGCGCCCCCAAGCGCTGAGGGCCCAGCCGAAGTCAGCAGCGCCCCCTACGGCGCGTCCCAGCGTGAGCCCGCCACGGCCCCCAAAGCCCCTGAGCGGTGGTCCAGCTGGGAGGCGCTCTCAAGCTGGCCCGCCGTAGCGCGCCCCGGCGCTGACCTCAGCCGCTTCCCCTCGCTGGGGCACGACCTCGGGCGCTACCAATACAGCGTGCACCTCGCCCCCAACCTGGTGGAGACGTACCAGCAGCTGGTGGTCACCACCGAGCTGCCGCTCGGCACCGAGGTGCTGATGCGGCACTTCGATGCCAAGAGCGGCGACCCAGGTCCGCTGTACGTGATGCGGAAAGAGGCGCGCGGCTGGTCGTACGCCATCCTGTCCAACACCGGCGACGTGCTGCCCACGGACACCAGCGCCTGCGCCCAGTGCCACGCCGCCGCGCCGACAGACCACCTGTTCGGCCTGCCGCGCGACACCAGGCGCTGAGAGCCACGCCCACCAGGCGCTGAGAGCCACGCGCCGCACAGAGCCAGCCTCCAGGGACGGCCCCCAAGCCGTGCTGTGATCGAAACGACGCAGCGAGCGCCGTGTGGGAATCAATCGCGCGGAGCGTGGGTTGCAGTCGACACCCTCGCAGCGCGGCACACTGCGGTGCCGTGCTGCCAGCCGCGCTCAAGCGCGGTGCCCAACCCCCAAAAAACAAGCCCCCCAAAGAAGCGATGCGGTGGCCCCGAGGGCCGAGGCCTAAGCCTCAAGGAAGCAAGCTAAGCGAGCCCTGAACTAACGAACAGGGCTAATGAACAGGGCTAACGAACCCGACCTCGGGCTCCGCTCGGCCCATCAGGCGCAGCGGACCCCAAGCAAGGCAAGAAAAAGCAAAGGAAGGAGGGAAAAGCGCCCCCGCGATGCACTGAACGGCCGCGAGGGTGAAGTGAAGTCAAGCGAAGTAAGGAAGCGGTCCACCAGGGGACCGGTCAAGTGACCCTCCCTATAGCAGTCATCGTGCCATACCCACAGAACCGCACAAAAACCCAAGCAACCTAAGCGATGACTGTCCGGCGCCGAGAACCTCGCCCGAGTGGGGGTGACCTTCGTGTCAGGTCCTCTGGTGGAGTCCGCAAAAAGGTGCAGCATTTTGCCGCATCGCGTCAAATGAACCTGTGAGTGCGAGCGTCTCAGCTTGGTGCAGCACAGGGGTGCTCATCAGGGGGTTCACTCCCTCCTGGTGTGTGACGTGGTCGTTGGGAGGCGCTGTGCATGCGCCGTGCGTCACTCTTGCCACGGTGCGCGACCTCACCTGCGTCTCTACGTGGCCTTGAAGGACGTTGCAAGACACGCCATGGCGCCGATGAGCTGGTGCGCGACCTCATGAGCATCTCCATGCGTCCCTGAAGAGTGTTGTGAGGTGTCTCGTTGCGCTGGAGAGCCGGTTCCAGGCCTTATGGGCGTCTTCGGGCGGCCTTGAAGAACGTCGCATGGAGCCTTGGGGAGTTGAAGAGCCGGTTGGGCGGCACCGCGCTGAGCGGCGCCGAGTGGCTCAACCAAACCGCGCTGAGCGCCGCTGAAGCGCGCTGAGTCCGCCCTGCTCGGCCCTATCGTGGAGCTGGTAGGGTGCCCCGTGGCTCACGTCCCCCTGAACACCCTGTGCGGCTCCCTCTCGCTCCACGCCTCCCCGGTGGGGGCGGCGATGCACCACGCTGGGTACCGCGCCTTGGGGCTCGCCTACCACTACCACCCGTTCTCCCTCGTGGAGGCGGAGCTCGCCGGCGCGCTGAGCGGCATGCGCGCCCTCAAGATCCGCGGCTTGGGGATCTCGATGCCGTTCAAGCTGAGCGTGATGCCGCTGCTCGATGCGATCGATCCGCTGGCTCAGGCGATCGGCGCCGTGAACACCATCGTGAACCAAGACGGGCGGCTCATCGGGCACAACACCGACGCCCATGGCGCCGTGACGGCGCTCGCGGAGCGCACCACGCTGAGCGGCGCGCGGGTGCTGCTGCTCGGCGCAGGGGGCGCGGCGCGCGCGGTCGCGTTCGGCGTGGTGGAGGCGGGCGCACGGCTGACGATCGCCAACCGGGACGCGGCGAAGGCAGCCGAGCTGACCGCACAGCTGACGTCCCCTAGTTCGTCAGCCAAGCTCACAACTTTGAGCAACGCAGGGGAGGCGCGGAGAGGTGGCGTGTCCACGCACGGCGAGACCCAGGCGAAACACGGTGCACACGGGGAGGCGCGGAGCCTGCCGCTCGCTGCGCTCAAAGTCAGTGACTATGACGTCCTCATCAACGCCACCTCCGTGGGGATGGAAGCGACGCCCGGCTGCCCGCTCGCCGTGAATGAGCTGAGCCCGGCGCAGCTGGTGATGGACATCGTCTACAAGCCGCTCCGCACGGAGCTGGTCGCCGCCTGTGAGGCGCGTGGGGTGCCCGTCATTCACGGCGGGCGCATGCTGCTCCACCAAGCCGCGCGGCAGTTCGAACTCTACACCGGCCAAGCCGCGCCGCTCGCCGCGATGGACGCAGCGCTCAGCCCCTTCCTCGCGTAGCAGGTGATGGCGCGCCCGGAAGGATTCGAACCTCCGACTTTCGGTTCCGTAGACCGACGCTCTATCCAGCTGAGCTACGGGCGCTTGGGGGGCGGTTCATAGCAGCGCCAGGGGCGCCGTCAAACGCAAACGACGTGCGCGCCTGAGCGCACCGGAGCAGCTGCTACAAATAGCCGTAATTATTGATAATTTTGAGGGCCGAGCGGGGGTTTTGGGGGTTTGGCACCGTGCTGGGTGCTACGGGCTAGCGCGCTGAACGGGCTGCGCCGCGCGGTCGTGGGGTGCAGCGCCGCGCGGGAAAAAGGCAGCTCAGCCTAGGCGCAGAGCGCCCATGGCTCAGCACGGCTACCGCCGGTCACAGCTCAGGTCGTCACCTCGTGGCCGCTCGGCGTCACCAGAACGGTGTGCTCAAACTGCGCGGAGAGGCTGCCGTCATGGGTCAGCACCGTCCAGCCATCGTCGCCAAACTCAATCGCGGCGCCGCCCAGGTTGAGCATGGGCTCGATGGTGAGCGCCATCCCTGGCTTGAGCCGCACCCCGGTGCCCGCGCGTCCGTGGCAGGGCACGTGCGGCTCCTCGTGCATGCGGCGCCCAATCCCGTGGCCACCGAACTCACGCACCACGCTCACCCCGAGCCGCGCCGCCTCCGCCTCGATCGCGGCGCCGATGTCGCCGAGCCGCGCGCCGGGCCTCACCGCGAGCACACCGACATCGCGGCAGCGCCGCGCGGCCTCCACCAAGCGCCGCGCGGCGGGCGAGCACTCCCCGACGCAGAAGGTGGCGGATGTATCCCCATGGAAACCATCGAGCTCAGTGGTGACGTCCACGTTGATGATGTCGCCCTGTTGGAGCACCTGGTCTGCCCGCGGGATCCCATGGCACACCACGTGGTTCACGCTGGTGCACACCGCCGCGGGGAACACGAGCCCCGGCTCAGGTGAGTAGCCGAGCTGGCTCGGGCGCCCACCACGCCGCGCGGTGTCCTCGCGCACCCAGGCGTCGATGGTGAGCGTGCTCACCCCCGGAGCCAGCCGCTGCCCCACCAGCGCCAAGGTCTCACGCGCCGCGCGCCCGGCGAGGCGCATCTTCTCAAGCTCCTTCGTCGACAAAATCCGGATCATCCTGGACGCTGCCTCGGGCGAGCGCCCAGTGCCCATACCCTTTGGGTATCGCGCGCCGACGCTGCTCGCCGGGCGCGCGGGTGGCTGGTACCTTGAGCGGGTGAGCCTGGTTCAGCTGGAGTACTTCGTCGCGATCGCGGAGGAGGGGAACATCGGGCGCGCCGCGCGGCGCCTGCATATTTCGCAGCCTCCGCTGAGTCGTCAGCTGCGCGCCCTAGAGGACGAGCTCGGGGTGCCGCTATTCGATCGCACGCCGCGCGGGGTGTCGCTGCTGCCGCCGGGCGCGGCGCTGCTCGAGCGCGCGCGGCAAATCCTCGCGGAGGTGGCGCGCACCAAAGCGCAAGTCGGAGCCTTCGGCCCCGATGGCTGAGCCGCGTGAGAGCGCGGCGCCGAGCAGCGTCGAGGTGCTGAGCGGCGCTGAGGGTGCGCTGAGCGACGCTGAGTGCGCCCAGGGTGCACCGAGGGGCGTCGAAAGCGCGAGCGGCGCCGAAGGGGCGCCGAGCGAAGCTGACCGCCACGCGATGGAGCTCGCGCTGGAGGAGGCTGACCTAGCCACCCTGCACGGGGACGTCCCGATCGGCTGCGTGATCTTGGACGCCCAGGGCGCCCTCCTGGCGCAGGCACATAACCGCAGGGAAATTGACGGAGACCCAACGGGGCACGCGGAGGTGCTCGCGCTGAGGCTCGCGGCGGCGCGCGTCGGTCATTGGCGCCTCACGGGGGCAACGCTGTACGTCACGCTCGAGCCTTGCGCGATGTGCGCCGGCGCGCTGGTGAACGCGCGCATCGGGCGCCTGGTGTACGGCGCGGCGGACCCCAAGGCGGGCGCGGTGGGCTCGCTGTATCAGCTGCATCAAGACGCGCGCCTGAACCACCGCTTCCCCTGCACCGCGGGTGTGCTGGCAGGCGCCTCGAGGGAGCGGCTCCAAGCCTTCTTCCGGCGGCTCCGCGCGGAGGGTCAGAAGTGAGCGCCGAACCCCTCTGGTGTCCCTTTAGGGCCCCTGAATACCTGACGGCCTACTCCTCTGGCGTCAAGATGGGGCCGCCGAAGGGCGAGGAGTCCACCGCCTGATCGTGGACGGCGTCAGGGTCCTCCCCCTCCGCCGGTAGGCGCGGGGAGTAGGCGAGCTTGAAGGTCACCTGCTCGCGCAGGCCATCCTCTAAGTCAGCATCGCTCACTAATTTGATGCGGTTCCCAAGGCGCATCAAGCGCCGGAGGTAGTTCGACCAACCATCCGTCACGCGACCTGACGGCCCAAAGTGCTGCCGCTTCGGGCTTGAGAGCACCGAGCCCATGTACAGCGCCTGCCCCAAGGAGAGCTGGCTCGGGTGCGTGTTGAAATAGTGCGAGGCGCCCTGCGCGATGCCGTAGGTCCCGGGCGCGTACTCAATCACGTTGAAGTAGAGTTCGAGCAGCTCGTGCTTCGTGAGCTCCTGCTCGAGCAGCATGGTGAGCACGGCCTCTTGGAGCTTGCGCGAGAGCGTCTTCTCTCGGGCAAGGTAGAGGTTCTTCGCGAGCTGCATCGAGATGGTGCTGGCGCCGCGCACGAAGCGCCCCTGGCGCACGTTCTCGCGGATTGAGTTACGGATCGCCTCCTCATCGAAGCCGCGGTGACGCCAGAAGCGGCCGTCTTCACAGATGAGCACCGCTGTCTCCAGGTGCCTGCTGATGGAGCCGCGCGGAGCCCAGTTGGGTGTCCCGGGACCTGTTTGATGGGGCACCAGGCTGCCTGTGGCGCTGGTCACCATGAGCGTGAAGGGCTGCTTGAAGCGACGCGGGGTCACCTCTGCCGAGGCGGCTGTGATGCGGCAGTCGTTGGCGACGCTCCAAGCCACCTTCATCCGCTCGGGCTGCTTCGAGTCGAGCTCAAGCGACCCCTCCGCCGCGAACGTGCCGTCGGCGCGCATCCCCTCAAGCAGCGGGGCGAGCCCTTGAGGCAAGGCGTCGAGCAGCGTCTGACAACCGGCCAGCGGCACGCTGGCCTTGGCCTTCACCTGATACTCGCCGTCCTTGCGCTGGAGCTCGCCGCGCAATGTCGCGCGTGCCTCCCCCACCGCCAGCTCCCCATCGTCCACTCGCAGCAGGCTCCCGTCAGCTCTCAACGCGCCGCTCCCGCTCAGCCCCAGCTTGAGACCACGCACAGGCCGAGCCGCGAGCCAAGGCTTCTCCAATGACAGGCCGCTGAGATCGAGCTGCCCCTTGAACTTCAGCTCCGCCCCCGCCTCACGGAGGCCAAGCTCAAGCCGCGCCTTCACGGCGGCGTCCGCCACCTGGGTGAGCCCCCACTCCCCCTCCTTCACTCCCAACCAGGCCAAGCTGACCGGGCCGCCGGTCACTGACAGCGCGACGTCCGCGACGGGGTCGAGCGGCAGCGTGAAATCCAAACTGAGCGGTGAGGTGCTTGTCTCCGCTCCAGGCAGCAGGCGCACCCGAAGCTCATGCTCGGTGCGGCTCAAGGACAGCGAGCCGGGTCCTAGCCCAAGCGGCTCACCGCCGCGCACCAAGGAGACCTCGAAGCCGGCAATTTGCACCTCCGCCTCCACCGGGAGCTGCACCGACATCAAGGTGGCGACGCGCGCCAGCTCCCGACGCCACTGCTCCCCGCGCCCAGCGGATGCTTGATCCCCCTGCGAGCCACCCGGCCCACTGGCCGCAGCTGGACTGCCCTGAGGCTGCGCTGCCTTGGTATCCGCGTTGGGTGCCTCGTCCGGCGCCTTCGCCAACGTGGGTGCCTCGTCCGGTGCATTGGCCAACCCTTGAGGAGCCTCCAATTGGGCGCCGCCTAGGGCCCCCTGAGCATCGATGTTCACCTCAGCCCACAGGCCCGCGGCCGTGAAGCGCTGAAGCCGCCCCGCTTTGACCTGCAGCTCGAAGCCACGCAGCCGCAGCGGGAGCTTGCCCCCTGCTTGCACCAAATCCCCCGCCAGGTGGTGGCTTGAATCGCGGCGATACCGCACGCCCCACGCTACGACCTCCTCCTCCCCATCGCGCCAGCGCACCGTGAGCCCATCAAGCGCGTAGCGCGAAGCGCCCCCCGCTGGCTCACCCCCACGGGCAGGCCCTCGCAGCTCCTCAAGTTGCCGGCGCAGCTCGCTGACGGAGCCTGTGAGCCGGATCTCCCCACCGTGCACCAACACCTCCGAGGGGGTGAGCCGCTCAAGCTTCACCTCAAGCACCTGCACCCGCCCCTCCACTCCCGGAGCGCGCGCGGCGGAGACATCCACCCCCTCGAGCCAGACACGCCCCCACCCAAGGCGCACCCGCTCAATCTTCACCGAAAAGCCGCGCGCTTCAGCCGCTGCGGTGGCCTTCGAGCGCACCAGCGGCTCCCACACCAGCGCCCCGATGATCCCCATGATCACCGGCAGAGCAAGCAAGACCCAATAGCGCGGCCGCACACCCAACCCTAACGCCGAAACCCCGTAGAGGCCTACCATGCGGCTCACCCAGCAAGGAGAGGAGCCAGCCCTTTGCGATCCGGCCGTTCAGGGGGTTGGACGGCACCGCTTCGAGAGCCCCCGCGCTACCGCCACTCCACCCATCGCCCGATGTACGGGCGACCGGCCGGTCGCCACCTGAGCCAGGCACAAGGCGCAGCCCGCGAATGTCAGCCCCGGCTAGGCCATGAAGCCCACGGGCGCCCTGCGAGCGCGCGCTGATCGAGCGCCAGCGAGCCGCAGCCCAGAGCAAAAGGCAAAAAAAAGCCGGGCTGACAAATGTCAGCCCGGCTGGGTAAATAGCCCGGCGGCGACCTACTCTCCCACAAAGGAAACTTTGCAGTACCATCGGCTCTGAGAAGCTTAACTACCGAGTTCGGGATGGGATCGGGTGTGGCCTTCTCGAAATCACCACCGGAAAAACTTTTGAAAGTGCGCAAGCAGCGTGACGCTGCGAGCTCCACCTAGGGGAGCTCGTCACTCGGACTCCGAGTGTCAACAACAATGGTTGCCTTAGAGAGTAAGGTCAAGCCTCACGGCCGATTAGTACTGGTTAGCTCCGCGCCTTTGAGCGCTTCCACACCCAGCCTATCACCTAGTAGTCTTCTAGGGGCCTTTAGTGCCTTGCGGCAGGGACACCTAATCTTGAGGCCGGCTTCCCGCTTATATGCTTTCAGCGGTTATCCATTCCACGCATGGCTACCCGGCTATGCCAGTGGCCTGACAACCGGAACACCAGAGGCGCGTCCACCCAGGTCCTCTCGTACTATAGGTAGGTCCTCTCAAGTGTCCTGCGCCCACGGAAGATAGGGACCAAACTGTCTCACGACGTTTTAAACTTAGCTCGCGTGCCGCTTTAATT
>CAYQAC010000120.1:0-15999 GCA_964415255.1 uncultured Polyangiaceae bacterium
GCTGCGTGGGAGCCTCACCCAGGTCGGGGGTGAGCGGTGTCGGGTGGCTAGCCTCAGGCTCGCTCTTGGCAGCCGGGGCTTGGGGCAGCTGCCGCACCGAGACGTTGGGGTGTGGTGTGTCGTGGGCTAGCGGGGGGAGCCGCAAGGAGGGGAGGGTCGCGCTAGTGTCTTGGGCTCTTGGGCGAGCGTCAGCCGGCGAGGGCTCTGAGCGCTGTCTCAGCTCCGACGGGTCCTCCCCGTGATGGGGCTGTTCTTCGTGGCCCTCCAGAGGTTCTGGCGGGGCGCCTGGTGGCGCCGAGGGCCGCCAGGGTTGGTACGCCGTGGGGGGGCCGTCGTCTAAGGCGGCCTCGTGGAAGGCCGCTAGCTCGCGCAGCGCGACCTCTGGGACGTGCGTGGTCTCCGCCTCGTGCGCGTTGCTCACGAAGGGAGCATCGAGCTGCGGAGCCTCCGGCAGGATGGAGGGGAGCTCGGTCGGTGGTGGGAAGGCGATGGGGGGGATGGAGGGTGGCCGCGGCACCTCCGCTAGCCCAGCGCTCAGGTCGAACGCGGGTGGCCCTTCACTCGGGCGCTCGGGGGAGCCCTCGAGCCGGGCGAGCACCCGCTCGCTGCGGCGGTCGAGCGGGGCGCCGTAGTCTCGGGCGAGGGCCTGCAGCACCCGTTGCCGCACGGATACGTACTGGCGCAGCTCCACCCCGAGCAAGAACGCGAGATCCTCCTCCACATCGCTCGGCAGCGGCGCGGCCACGCACAGCCCGAGCGCGCGAGCCTCAGGGTCGTCCATCGGCAGCGGGTAGGCTTCATGGCGCAGCGCGATGTCGCGCGGCACCAGGCGCAGCACGGCGGGCGCTGGTTGTGGCAGCTCCCCAGCGGGCGCCGGCTCGAGCCCGTGGCGCTGACTCAAGACTTGAAGTAGCCGCGCCTCATCGACCGGCGCGAGCTCCAGCAGGTTCGTCAGCAGGTCGCCCCCGTAGAGCACCTGGCGCGCCAACGCGTCCTCCACCTCCTTCATGGTGGCGACAGCGTGCCTGACGATGCTTGAGCTCAGGGTGGGCATGGAAGCAAAACCGGGGCGCGCTGAGCCTCCCCAGGGTGGGCCTTATGCCAGCCCGGAGGCAAGCTCAGCACACTCGGCTCAGTCTAGTGAACCCCGCCAGCTAAAGCGCGGTTTTTTACCGTAGTTGCCTGACGGCGCAGCGCAGCTCAGGATGGCTCAAAGGGGTCGCTCAGCGCCTCGTGAGGCAGGCTGAGCGGCTTAGGGCGCCTTGCGAGAGCGCCTGGTGGGGCACGAGCCTTGCGCGGGGCCGCCTTGGGGCCTCGTGAACCCAACCCCCCAAGCCCGATCGTGAAGGCGCCTGGCCCTGAGGCTAGGTGGGTGACCGAGGGCCGGCTCCTTGAGGCGGGGCGCTCAGGATGAACCCGCCAGGAGCGCTGCTTGGAGCAGCCAACTAGCCAGCGCGAGGTAGATGAGGATGCCGAGCACGTCGACCAGGGTGGCGATGAAGGGCGTTGAGCTGGTGGCCGGGTCAAGGCCCACGCGGTTCAGGAGGATGGGCATCATGGAGCCCACCACGCACCCCATCACCACGGTGCACACCAGGGTGAGCGCGACCAAGAGCGCGAAGGCTTGGCTCTCACCGCCCATGAGCACACGGAGCGCCCCCACCAGGCCTAGCAGGCCACCGAGCACCAGCCCCTGCAGCAGCTCACGCCTCAGCACGCGCAGCCAGTCGCGGGTCTGGATGTCGCCCACCGCCAGCCCGCGAATAATCAGGGTAGATGACTGAGAGCCTGAGTTGCCCCCCGCCGAGATCAGCATCGGCACGTAGAAGCTCAGCTGCGCCACGCTCGCCAGCACGTAGTCGAAGCGGCGCATCGCCGTCGCCGTGAAGAAGCCGCCGACGAACAGCACGAGTAGCCACGGCGCGCGCTTGCGGATGAAGGTGCTGATGGAGGTGTCGAAGTAGGTCTCGCTGAGCGGATCGATCGCGCCCATCTTGTGGACGTCTTCGCTCTGCTCCTCCGCGAGGACATCTAAAATGTCATCGGCGGTGATCACGCCGAGCAGCTGCCCTCGGTCGTCGATCACGGGCAGCGTGTTCATGTCGTACTTGCTGAGGGTGCGCGCGACCTCCTCCTGGTCCATCTCCGGCGGCACGCTGATGAGGTTGACCCGCATCGCGTCCTCCACGAGCGCGCCCGGCTCCGCCAACAGCACGTCGCGGATGCGGAGGAAGCCGCGAGCGCGCTCGCTCTCATCGACGACGTAGATGGCGTCGAGCGTCTCGGCGTCCGCGGCTTGTTGGCGGATCACGTCGATCGCCTGCTGAAAGGTGATCTGCGGGGGGACCGCGACGTAGTCCGTCGTCATCAGCCCACCTGCCGAAGTCTCTGACCACTGCCCGAGACCGCGCAGATCCGTCGCGACCTCGGCGTCCAGCTCTTCGAGCCGGCGGATCAAGGGCAGGCTGAGCTCGGGCGGCAAGTCGGCGACGAAGTCCGTCAGGTCGTCCGTGTCCATCTGGACCGCCAGCTCGGCGGCTTGATCGACCCCCATGACGTGCGCGAGCTCGCCGCGCGCGCCATCTTCCATGCGCTCGAAGACCTGCGCCGAGTACTCGGTGGGCAGCGTCTGAAGGACGCGCATCGCGAGCTCGTGATCGACCTCGTTCAGGACATCGGCGATGTCCTCGGGGTGGATGTCGTCGAGCAGCTCAAGCAGGTCGGCAGGGCTCTCGTCGAGCAGCGCCCGCAGCTCGGGACCGATCAACCTGACGAGCCGCATCGCGCGCGTGTAGGTCACGCGTGCAAGGCGCGCAAGCGCTACCTCATGACGGCGCCTGGTTCAAAGTGGCGGAGCTCGGCCCTCGTCTCACGCGCGCACGCGCGACCTCGACGGCCGAGCTTCAGTAGGGCTGACTTGAGAGCGACGCTGTCCGTCGCCCTCAGCGTCAGCTAAGCGGGCGCACTGCTCAGCGACAAGCGGTTGGCCCGCTGGTCTAGAATCACTGGCAGTCGCCGTTGACCTTCATCGCGGAGGCAGCAAAACCCGCCTTCAGCTGCCAGGCGTCGCTGCAACTGCCCGTGGCGGGGCTGTTGGTCGCGGCGCACCAGTCGCCCACCGGCCGCTCCCCAGCCTGCCAAGCGTCGGTCTCCGCGCACCTGCCCGTGGGCTTCCCCTTCCAGGTGGACCCAGCGATCTGCGCGCACAACGACGTCTTCAGGTCGTCGATGTACACCACCTCGGCCTCTTCAATGGTGATGTAGCCCTGGAGGCTGCCGCCCGTGGTCCACGCCGTTTGTCCCTGGGTGGTGTCCGGCTTGCAAATGTTCGCGATCTCGAACTGGTCCCCGTTATAGCGCCCGATGCAGTTACGATCGGCACTGAAGGAGCCGCTGAAGGCGATCTGATGGAGGGGGAGCAAGATGGTGCCGCTCATCTCCGCGTCGAGGAAGATGGGCACCACCACCGCGTCGATCGTCGCCGCGAACTCCCCGGACTCGGTCACACTCACGTCGACCTCGGCCGGCGCCACCGCGATGGCAGGGTTGCTGTTGGGGATGGTCACGAAGCAGCTCCCGGCCTTCGGATCCGTGATCGGCTGGCCGCCGCCCGTCTTCAGGCGGCCGCTCGCGGGGTCGAACTCAAGGAGCCAGCTGAAGGTGCCGTCCCCCTCTTCGTTGCACGCGGACTGATTGAGCGTGATGCCCTTGTCCACCACCAGGCTTTGCACCAGCTGGTTCGCGAGCGCGGCCGGCTTCTCAATCTTCAAGTAGGAGAAGCGACCCGACCACGTGCTCGCGCTGCTGTTGTCGTGCTTCGCTAGGCACTCTGCGCCCGGCCCGCGCGGCCCGTCCACGTAGCACTCGGCGGCCGTCGGGACGCACTCGCCAAGCTGCGCACCACCGCCGTTGTCCTCATCCGACGAGCACGCGAACGCGCTGAGCCCCAGCGCACACACCCAGCCAGCCCACTTCAAATTCAATCGCATAAATCCTCCAAGACGCGAGGCGTCGAGCTCTGGTGCGCGCGCCGCGCCCCGTGCTCAAGCCTGCTTGACGCATGAGCTTGCCACATCACGCGCGGCTTCGTGCAGCGGAAAGCCACTCGCGTCCTAATAGTAAGCCAAGCTTACGTTCACACGCTGCGTCATCCGTACGTGAGATTGACTAAACGGGGTGCGCGGCTCGTGTGGGGTGGGCGGCGACAAAAAGCAGCATCGCCGCTCACAAGGAGCGGCGACGTTGGCTTGAACCAGCGGGTGGGCTGCGAGCCGCACCCGAGTGGCTCACATCATCTGTGAGTAGAACTCGATGATGAGCTGGGTGTTCACGCGGAACAGCAGCGTCTCAGGCGTGGGCAGGTCGTTCACCTGGGCCTCAAGCTGCTCGCGGTTCACGCTGAGCCACGGGGGCGCCTCGAAGCGGGGCGCAGCGGGCTGGCCCATCTTCTTCGGGACCTTGAGCTGGATCTTTTGGCCGGGGCGGATGCGGTAAGACGCGATGTCTACCCGATGCCCGTCCACCAGCACGTGGCCATGGGTCACTAGCTGACGCGCCGCGGGGATGGTGCGAGCGAAGCCAGCGCGGAACACCACGTTGTCCAGGCGCCGCTCAAGCAACTCAAGCAGCTTGTCCGTCGCCGCCATCTTGCTGCGCTTCGCGTCGCGCATCACGTTCTTCAGTTGGCGCTCGGTGAGGCCGTAGTTCATGCGAAGCTTCTGCTTCTCCATCAGCCGCAGGCCGTACTCCTTCACCTTCTTACGGTCCTGCCCGTGCTCACCGGGGGGGTAGGGGCGACGCTCGCTGGTCTTCGCGGAGAGGCCAGGCAGATCGCAGTGCAGGGCGCGCATGATCTTCACTCGTGGGCCTGTGTATCGACTCATTGGGACTCCTTGGGGGGCCTCCCCTAACAGCTCGCTGACGGGTTGAAAATGAAATGTTCTGGCTTCTAGGGAGGCCGGGCGCCTCGGCGTGAGGCTGAGGCTCGAAATAGTGCTAGCCCGCGTGGGGCTAGGCGCCTCCAGGTGCACGCACCGGGCAGGCAGCTGCCGAACCACACGCCCACCGGGGTAGGCACCGCCGCCCGGCGGCAGCGCACCGAGGGGCCGGCGGTTTTACGATCATTTGCGGCCCTGTCAACCAGGCTCCGCAGGGCCCGCGCAGATGAGGCTGCATGATGAAGCTGAGCGCCCCTCCACAGGCAGCCAAGCGGCCGCCGAGGTCAAGGCCAGGGGCTCGAGGCGCTCGCCCCGGGGACTGCGCGCCCGCGCAGGATCGCCGGCCAGGTGGCCTCCTGACAGGTTTATTGTTGGGGGTTTGGCACCACGCTGCCTAGCTGTGCCGCTGGGCTCGCCGTGTGGGCGATGGGCCGACACCGGCTCTGCGGCCTGCGCCACACACTAACTGGTGCCTTCGGGTGCGGTGGGAGACAATCATGGTCCCATGTCCGACGCTCGTCCGAAAGTGCCCCGCCCCGCGCCGAAGGGCAGCGAGTCAGGTGGCGCAGAGGCGCGCCGAGGCTCAGGTGGCGCCCGGATGTCAGTCCCGGCGGCGCCGCCGCGCGCGCGCCAGGAGACGCTGCTCGGCATCCCCGGACCGAGCGGCCTCCGCCCTTCACGCATCCCTGGGCCGCCAGGCTCGCCCGCGCCGCCACGTGTTTCCATAAAGAAAAAGGGTGTCGTCGCGTCGCAGAGCGCGGAGACCTCAGCGGTGCGCGCGCGGCCTGCACCGCCTGCGCGGCCCGCGCCCAAGGCGAAGCCTGAGCCACCGGCGCGCGGCGCGCGTCCTGCGCCGCCGCGCGTCCGGGTGGGAGGCGCGCAGGTGGCCACGTCAGTCAGTATAGCTGACGCGCCCTTGGTCCCGCATCGGACGGTCAGCGTGGGCTTAGGATCCGTTGAGCAGACGGAGGCTCCGCTCCCTGAGGTGGCGCCGAGCGCGAGCCCAGCGGCAGCGGCCTCGCCTGAGCGCGGCGGGCTGCCAGCGGCCGCGGTCCCCGCGCGCGAGCCGGGGGCGACGCGGGCGAAGACGCTCGCCTTGGAGCTGCCGCCGATCGAGGGGCTGCCCGTCCGGCGCGCGCAGGAGCTCGGCGCCGCGCAGCGTGACCTCGCTGCCCCCACGGCCTCAAAGGCCCCTTCCATCCCCGACCACCCCACGGAGCCCGCCGTGCTGTTGGTTGGCTTTGAGCCCGCGCTGTGTGAGGCGCTCACGGAGGCGCTTGGGCGCCACTCGGTGTTCGTCGAGGCGGTGGAGCCGGGGTCGGTGGTGGCGGCGGTCACCGTCGCCGCGCCAGATTTGGTGGTGCTGATGGGAGACGGCGGGCGCGAGGACACACGCGCGCTGCTGGATGAGCTCGCGGCGTCGCCGCTGAGTTCAGTGGTGCCCGTCGCGCTGGTGACCGACGATCCAGATCTCGGCGCGCGCCTTCAGGCGTTCCGCCACGGCGCCGCTGCGGTGGTGCCCAAGAGCGCCAGCGTGAGCGCGCTGGCTGAGCGCGTGAACCAGCTGGTGCGCGAGATCCCCGAGCGCGGTGAGGCGGTGGGGCGGGTCGGCGAGGCGACGCTCAGGGAGCTGGTGGACACCCTGGCTCACGAACTAAGGAGCGGGATCCTCTCGGTGAAGCAGGGGGACTCAGCGGCGGAGTCAGAGCAGAAGAGCGTGAGGCTCGTGCTCGGCCGCGGGCGGCCGCTGGCGACGCTGATCGACGAGTTCGTCACCCGGGTGCGCTCTCAGATCGAGCACGCGGAGCCGCTGCTCTACGAGTTCGATGAGCGCGCCATGGGGACGGTGGAGCTGCTCGCCTCAGACTTCGATGATGAGGGCCAGGCGGTGGACGTCAGCGGGCTGCGCGTCATCTTGGCTGACGATGACTCGGCGCGCGCCGACGCCGTGGCGCAGGTGCTGCGCGGCAGCGGCGCGCACGTGGTGGTGACGGATCTGGAGCCTTCGCCGGCGCACCTCGGCCGGCTCCGACAGCTGGACCCGATGGTGCTCGTGATCGGTGATAGTCAGCTACGCGGACCGGGTTACCGCCTGGTCCGCACCCTGCGTGAGCACCGACGCCTGCGGTGGGCGTCGCTGCTCGTCGTGCATTGGGACGAGCTGTGGTCGGAGGAGCGCGGCGTACCGCACACCTCCGTGCTGCTGAGCCGCTTGATGGGGCTCTCAGAGCCAGAGCGCGTGGTCGCCGCGCGGCTCGCGATGGCCGCCCCCTTCGACACCCGGCTGGAGGCGCTCGGGCCGGCGCGGCTGCTCCGCGCGTTGGTGGGTGAGGGTCCGCTCCGCGTCACCATCAGGAACCCGCGCTACTACGCGCAGATCTCGCTCGCCGAAGGGCTCGTGGCGGGGGCCGTGGGGTTCACGCAGGCAGGCGCGCGCCTTGAAGGGCCCCAGGCGCTGGCGGCGCTGCTGAACTTGGGCTCTGGGCGGGTGCACGTGGAGCCCGGGCGCGGCGCCAACGCGACCAACCTGCTCGCGACGGTGGACGTTGCCTTGGGCATGGCGGAGGGTGAGGAGGCGACCATCCCCGAGTCGATCCCAGCGCCACCACCGAGCGATCTGCCGCCAGCGCTCCCGCGCATCGCGACCCAACCTGCTGGACTCCTCCAGGATGAGGACGGACCGTTCGCGCCGGGTCAGCTCGCCGCCCCTCGGGTCCCTGGGGGGCTGCCTGTCGATCCGTCGCTCGCGTTTGCTCCCGCTGGGTTCAACATGAAGCCCGCGGCCGGGACGGAGGCGTCAGCCCGGCCTGCGAGCGCGCAGCCGGCGAGTGATGGTTCGCTCAGCGCGCCGCGCTCGGTGAGCCTGCGCCCGCCGTCGGCCTCCTCCAAGGCAATGGGCTTCAGCCGCGCTCAGCTGCTCTGGGCCGGGGTTGGAGGGCTAGGCGCGCTGGTCGCGTTGATCTTGCTGGTGGTCGGCGTGGCCTCGCTGATGGAGTCGCGCTCCACGCCGACTTTAGTCACGGTAGCTGACGAACAGCCGCCCGCGGTCGAGGCGAGCGCCGCGGCGCCTGACTCCGAGCCCAACCAGGCGTCCAGCGCGCCACGCGTAACGGCCGCGCCCACCCCGAAGCCGCGGGTGCCGCCGGCGGTCACGGCCGCGGCGCCGGCTTCGCCCGAGGCGTCGCCCACGGCGCAGCCGGTGGGCGTCTCCGGCGCGCTGCCCATGATTGAGCGTCGCCCGTTGCCGACCTGCGAGGCGCTCCTCGCGGGGGTTGACCCACCCGTCGGCGCACAGGGCGCCGCACAGCGCGAGGTCGATCGCGCTAAGCGAGCGATCGTGGCTGGCGATCTCCCGCGCGCCCAGCTCGCCTACTGTCAATCGTTGGCGCTGGCGCCAAACGATGCGCGCGCGGCCAGCGGCCTCGGCTTGGTGCTGATGATGCAGGGCGATGGGGAGCAGGCCGTCACCTACCTGAAGCGCGTGCAGGACGGCGATGCAGAGGGCACGCGCCTACTGTTGGGCGACGCCTTGGCGCTGGCGGGGCAGTACGCTGAAGCACGTGAGGCGTGGCTCGCGGCGAGCGGCATCGCCATGACCGACAGCGCCGCCGTGGAGCGCGCTGCGCACGTTCACCAGACCAAGGGAGATGAGGCCTTGGCGCGCCGCGACCACCTGCGCGCGGAGCGGCTGTACCGCCGCGCGGTGGTGCTGTCGCCGGCGCGGGTGGAGGCCGGCGTGAAGCTCTCGCGCGCGCTGCTGCTCGTGGGGCGCAAGCAGGAGGCGGTCGCGTTCGCGCGCTGGGCCACTGAAGCGCGCCCAGGCGCGCGCTCAGGTTGGCTCATGCTGAGCGATGCCCTGAGCGCCGCCGGGGACGCCGAGGGCGCGCGCGCCGCTGCGGATAGGGCGAAGTGAGCGCTGCACGCTGAGCGCGTCGACCTGAGTCGCCGCCTTGAGTCGCCGCCGCCCGCCATGGCCGCCACGCCGCTGAGCCGCGGTTTCGCGGGCGATCTGCGGCGGCACGCGCCCTGCTTAGGGCGCCGTCATGGTCGCCGTCGCGAGTTCTCAAGCCCCCATTTGCGGTAAGCCCCTCGGGCTCGCCGCGGTCTCTGCGAGCGCTCTACTTGGGCTGGATGCCCACGCGATTCGGGTGGAGGTGTGCTGCACCCGGGGCCCGTCGCTGTTTCAGCTGGTGGGCTTGGCGGACGTCGCGGTGCGTGAGGCGCGGGTGCGGATCACGAGCTCGCTCGCGCGTCTCGGCGTGCTGGTGGACGAGTACGCCCTCACCATCAACCTCGCCCCAGCCGATCTGCGTAAGAGCGGCGCGAGCCTCGACGTGGCGATGGCGGTCGGCGTGCTCGGCGCCATCGGGCAGCTGCCGCCCGAGCGCTTCGAGGGTGTGTTGCTCCTGGGGGAGCTGTCGCTCGCCGGTGAGCTCCAGCCGGTGCGCGGGGTGTTGCCGCAGCTGGAGGGCGCGCGAGCGCGCGGCATCAGGGCGGCGATTGTGCCGCACGGAAACCAGCGCGAGGCGGGGCTCGTGGAGGGGGTTCAAGTGTACGCCGCGAAGGACCTCGAGGAGGTCATTCGGCACCTGACGGGCGCGGCGCGCCTCGGGCCGGTGCCGCTCACCAGCTTCACGCCAGAACCGGGTGAGGCCGGCGGGCTCGACCTGTGCGACGTGCGGGGGCAATCGCAGGCGCGGCGCGCGCTCGAGGTGGTCGCCGCGGGGGGACACAACCTGCTCATGATCGGGCCTCCAGGCGGCGGCAAGACGCTGCTCGCTCGGCTCCTGCCGAGCGTGTTGCCGCCGCTCAGCTTCGCAGAGGCCATCGAGTGCACGGCCATCCACAGCGTGGCTGGGTTAGTCGAGCCGGCGCGTGGCGTCGTGGCGCGGCGACCGTTCCGCGCGCCGCACCATTCGGTGAGTGACGCTGGCCTGGTGGGCGGTGGCGAGATCCCGCGCCCCGGTGAAGTGAGCTTGGCTCACCATGGGGTGCTGTTCTTGGATGAGCTCGCCGAGTTCCGCCGCAGCACCTTGGAGGCGCTCCGTCAGCCGCTGGAGGATGGCGTGGTGCTCGTCTCGCGTACGCGCGCCAAGGCCTCGTTCCCCGCGCAGATGATGCTGGTGGCCGCCGTGAACCCGTGCCCCTGCGGCTACTATGGGCACCCTCGGCGGCGCTGCCGCTGCGGTGAGGGCCAACGTCAGCGCTACCTCTCACGGCTCTCCGGTCCGCTTTTGGACAGGTTAGATGTCCATGTGTCGGTGGAGCCGGTGAGCGTGGAGGCGCTGACCAGCCACGCCAAGGGGGAAGGGTCGAGCGCCGTGCGCGCTCGGGTGGTCGCGGCGCGCGCCATTCAGCACGCGCGTCAGCAGCGCGGCGAGGTGCGCGCCAGCTGCAACGCGCAGCTCTCCAGCAAGGAGGCGGAGGCCGTCGCGCGCCTCGACAGCGCAGGGGAGCGCACCCTCACGCGCGCGGTCAATCAGCTCGGCCTCTCGGCGCGCGCCTTCGTCCGGGTGCTCCGGGTGGCGCGCACGATCGCTGATCTTGAGGGGGCTGAGCGGGTGGGCGCGCAGCACGTGGCTGAGGCCGTGCAGGGGAGGCTCCTTGATCGTGAGCCCATCTGACCGTGGCTCGCTTCGGCAGCCCAACCCCCAAAAACCCGTGACGCGACGGGCGGAGTAACACTGACGACAGGGCACGGAGCTCGTCGTCAGCTTAACGAACCGGGCGCCTTTGGCGCGCCCGGCGAGCGCCGGCCTCGCATCAGGCGGGGCGGATTGGAATGGAGAGAGACATGACCTACAAGACAGAGACACGAACGATGAAGAGCAAGGAGACGAGCGGCGTGAAGGCGGTCGCGTCAGCGAGCGCCACGCGTGGCTTGAAGCAGGAGCCCATGGAGCTGGACGCCCCGAAGCCAGACGCATCGAAGCCAGACGCCCCCAAGCCAGGCGCATCGAGCAGCGTGGCGAGCGCGGTGAAGCCAGACGCATCGAGCAGCGTGGCGACCGCGGTGAAGCTTGAGCCCGCGAAGGAGGCGGGTGCCACGGGCTCCGCGAGCGGCAGTCCCGCGAAGGCGCCGCGTGAGGTCAGCAAGGCTGACAACAAGGTGCTCGGCCAGGTGCGTGAGGTGATTGCCAGCGCGGAGAAGCAGTTCGGCAAGAACGCCATCATGCGGCTTGGGGACGAGCAGGCGCGCGAGCAAATCGCGGTGATCCCCACCGGCTCACTGGCGCTCGATCGCGCGATTGGCATCGGCGGCTACCCGCGCGGCCGGGTGGTGGAGGTGTTCGGGCCTGAGTCCAGCGGGAAGACGACGCTGACGCTGCACGCCATCGCCGAGCTCCAGGCGCAAGGCGGTGTGGCCGCGTTCATCGACGCGGAGCATGCCTTCGACATGCGCTACGCGCGGAGCGTCGGGGTGGACTTGGGTGGGCTGCTCGTCTCCCAGCCAGACTCCGGTGAGCAGGCGCTCGACATCGTGGAGCTGCTGACACGCTCGGGGGTCGTCGACCTGATCGTGGTGGACTCCGTGGCTGCCCTGGTGCCGCGCGCGGAGATCGAGGGTGACATGGGTGATTCTCACATGGGACTACAGGCTCGCTTGATGAGCCAGGCGCTGCGCAAGCTGAGCGGCACTGCCGCCAAGACGGGCACGACGCTCATCTTCATCAACCAGCTGCGCCAGAAGATCGGCGTGGTGTTCGGCAACCCAGAGACGACCACCGGCGGCAGCGCGCTGAAGTTCTACTCGAGTCTCCGCCTCGACGTACGCCGCATCGGGAAGGTGCAGGCGGGGGAGAGCGTGGTGGGCAACCGCACGCGCGTGAAGGTGGTGAAGAACAAGCTGAGCGCCCCGTTCACGGAGGCGGAGTTCGACATCCGTTGGGGCTCTGGCATCGACGCCACGTCGGACCTGCTGGATGAGGCGGTGGCTTTTGGTGTGCTCACCAAGAGCGGCGCGCACTACGCCTGCGAGGGTAAGAACATCGCGCACGGTCGCGAGCGCGCGCGTGAGCTGCTCCAGACGGACGCCTCGCTGCAAGCGAGCCTCCGCAGCACCACGCGCGCCGCCTTCTTGAGTAGAAGTCAGGCTGCCTGATGACAGGCCCCAGGTGGGCGTCGTGAGCTGAGCGCCGCCGGGGTGAGCCTCGTGCTCTTCCGCGGTGGCGCGCCGCCTCTGTGTGCGACCCACGGGAGCCCGCGTGCTGTGCTCTGTGTTCGGGGTGTGGGGTTTGGCATGTCCTCGCGAGCTCCATCCCGCTTCCACCGGGAGCCGCGGCCTCCACGGGCGCTCGACGAGAGTTGCCTTCGTTGTCGAGGGGTTGATGCGCGAGGCCGCGGCGCCTGGCAAAGTGGTCGCGATGGCTGCTCAGAATCCTAAGGTGGCGTTTGGCATCGTGGGGGTGGTGTTCGCGTTGCTCGGGGTGGGCTGGGGTGTGTCGGCCTTCTTCGACCACCGTGAGGAGCAGGCGCTCGCGGCGTCGGGGGAGCTCGGCGTCGCCAAGATCCTCTCCTATAAGGAGACGGGCTCCGCTCAGAACGGGCGACCGCGCATTAAATTCCTCATGGAAATAACACCTACGAAGGGGGGTGCCCCCGTTCAGGTGGAGATGTCGCAGATCGTCACCACGATGGAGGCGCCGCGGCTCCAGGTGGGCAGCACACGTCAGGTACGCTACCTACCGCAGGATCCCGAGGTGTTTCGCTTCGTCGACTAGCGCGGCGCTCGACGGAAGATGAAGCTAGCGCGGTGCATTGAAGCGCGGCGCTCGACGGAAGGTGAAGCTAGCGCGGTGCATTGAAGACGCGCGCTTGAGGCCCGGAGCGCTTAGGATTCGCTGATGAAGACGGGTTTGGCGCGGAGGCAGTTCTTGGGCGGCGGGGCGGCGCTCTTCCTGGGCGCGTGCGCGCCAGCTCACGGCAAGCGCGGTGCGTCGTCGACAGCCGCACAGGCAGCGCATGGCGCGGAGGCGCGGGCCTTGGAGCGGACCCCTCGCGAGGTGGCGCGCTTGGAGGCGGCGCTCGGCGGGCGCGTGGGGTTTTACGCGATTGACACCGGCTCCGGTGCGGCGCTCGCGTATCGCGCGGACGAGCGCTTCGCGATGTGCTCCACCTTCAAGTGGCTGCTCGCCGCGGCGATCTTGAAGGAGGTGGACGCGGGTGAGCGCGCGCTCACCGAGCGCGTGCGCTTCGATGAGTCGGCGCTGCTTGAGTACGCCCCGGTGGCGCGCGAGCACCTCGCGCAGGGTGCGCTGAGCCTTGAGGAGCTGGCGGAGGCGATCGTGGTGGTGAGCGACAACACCGCCGCCAACCTGCTGCTCAAGGAGCTCGGTGGCCCCGTGGCGCTCACGCGCTACGCGCGCTCCCTGGGTGACCCTGTGACCCGATTGGATCGCACTGAGCCCAGCTTGAACACCAACATCCTGGGAGATGTGCGCGACACCACGTCGCCGCGCAGGATGGCTGAGCTCATGCGCGCGGTGCTGTGCGGCGCGGCGCTGTCCTCCTCAAGCCGCGAGCGCCTCACGGGGTGGCTGCGCGCGAGCGCCACGGGCCTCAGTCGTCTGCGCGCTGGGCTACCACCGGATTGGGTGGTGGGGGACAAGACGGGGAGCGGCGAGCGCAGCGCCGTGAACGACGTGGCGTTCGCCCTGCCGCCTGGGCGCGCGCCGATTTTGATCGCCGTCTACCTGAGCGAGGGGAGCGCGCCGTTCGACCAGCTGGAGGCAGGCCACGCGGAGCTGGCGCGCCTGGTGGCGCGTGAGCTGTAGGACGGTGCGCTGTCTTTCGGTGCGCCCGGTCTGAAGGCGCCCGCGCACGGGGCCTGGCTGCGGCCTGGGCCGCTCAGCCGGGGCTCATTTAGAATAGGACGGTGCGCTGTCTTTCGATGCGCGCGGTCTGAAGGCGCCCGCGCACGGGGCCTGGCTACGGCCTGGGCCGCTCAGCCGAACTTGCCTTGGGACCGGCAATATTTTCGTGAATTCGCGCCTCACAGTGAGAATCCGTGCGCCCTTTGTTGAAAATGAAAATCATGTTCACTAGGGTGGCGCCGCTTAGGGCCTGGTCCTGCTGGGCGCCGCTCAGCCCCCCCTGGGGCGGAGCGGCCTCAGTCGACGCGAGGTCACGTGTGGAGAGAGCATGATGAGGAAGACTTCTTTCGGTGTGTTGGCGTTGTTGTTGGGAGCCCTCGCGGCGTCGTGTGGGAGCGATGATGATGGTGGGGGCGGCGGCGGCGCCAGCTTCCCTGACAATGCGCAGGCCGCGGTCGAGCAGTACGCGACCCACCTGCACGCGGCTTACGTAGACTCAGCGACCTCCGGGCGCGCCCTGGACACCGCGGTTCGCGCGTTCGTCGCGGACCCGAGCGACGCCACCCTGAGCGCCGCCAAGCAAGCCTGGCTCGACGCGCGCGAGCCCTACCTGCAGACGGAGATGGCGCGCTTCTACGGCGGCCCCATCGACGACGAGGACGGCCCCGAGGGGCTGCTCAACGCCTGGCCGCTCGACGAGGTGTACATCGACTACGTCGTGGGCGAGCCGAACGCGGGGATCGTCAATGACCCGAGCGTCGAGATCTCAGAGGAGACCCTGCTTGAGCTGAACGAGCAGGGGGGTGAGGCGAACGTGGCCACCGGCTACCACGCCATCGAGTTCCTGCTCTGGGGGCAAGATCTCAGCGACACCGGGCCCGGCGCGCGGCCCTTCACCGACTACACCACGGCGGACAACGCCGAGCGCCGCAAGCTCTACTTGACCACGGTGTCACAGCTGTTGGTCAAGCACCTGGACGAGCTGGTCGCTGAGTGGCAGCCGAGCGGACCTTACCGCACGGAATTTGTCGCCGCGAACCCGAAGCTCGGCATTGAGCGCATCCTCACGGGGATGACCATCCTCTCCGGTTTCGAGACGGGCGGTGAGCGGCTGCAGGTGGCGCTCGACTCCGGGAGCCAGGAGGATGAGCACTCCTGCTTCAGCGACAACACCCACCGCGACATGGTGCAAGACGTGCGCGGCGTCTCGAACGCCTGGCACGGCAGCTACACCCAGCTCGACGGGACCCGCGTGGATGGCGTGGGGGTGCGCGACGTGGTGGCGAAGGCAGACGCCGAGCTGGCCTCGGAGATCGACGCTCAGATCGCCGAGAGCCTGAGCCTGGCGGAGGCGCTCGCGCCGCCGTTCGATCAGGAGATCGCCTCAAGCAACGCCGCTGGGCGGGAGCGGGTGCGCGCGCTGGTGGTGGCGCTCCGCGCTCAGGAGTCCCTGCTGCAAGAGGTGTTCACCAAGCTAGACTTGTCGATCCCAGCCGATCCAGAGTAGCGCGCAATGACTCGGCTCGCCTGGTGGCTCCTGTGTTCAGCGCTGGCGCTCGCCTGTGGCTGCGGCGGGGAGCCGAGCGAGCCCGAGCCTTCGTACGACGCGGAGGAGCGGCTGCCAGGCGGCGACACCACCAACACCCGCTTCGGAGGCCGCAACGCCTTCTCCTTCCCGGCCGCGAACATCACGGAAGACCATGAAGCTGACTTCTTCACGGGTAACAGCTTCTTCAACCTGTCGTGGGTGCAGGCGCCCTCCAGCACCGACACCCGCGACGGCTTGGGGCCGCTGTTCAACGCCCGCTCGTGCAGCGGCTGCCACTTGAAGGACGGCCGTGGCCGACCGCCGCTCAGCGAGGATGAAGAGTTCCTGGGGCTGCTCATCCGCCTGAGCGTGGATGACCAGGGCACGCCAGATCCAGTCTACGGCGGCCAGCTGCAGAACCACGCCATCTTGGGGGTGCTCCGTGAGGGGCAGCCGCGGGTGAGCTACGAGGAGCTGACAGACAGCTTACCTGACGGTACCATCATTGAGCGGCTCGCGCCGCGCTACACGGTGACCGACCTCGCCTACGGTCCCCTAGCGGAGGGGCTGCGCCTGTCGCCGCGCGTGGCGCCCATCATGGTCGGCCTCGGGCTGCTCGAGGCGATCCCTCGGGAGCGGCTCGAGGAGCTGGCCGATCCAGATGACGCCGACGGCGACGGCATCAGCGGGCGCGTCGCGTGGGTGACGGACATGGCCACGG
>CAYQAC010000121.1:0-9752 GCA_964415255.1 uncultured Polyangiaceae bacterium
CCAGCCGGGGCTCCAGGTGCGCTTCGGCGACGAGCTCGCGAGCGTCATCTATGAGGGCCCCGAACGGCTCACGGCCACGCTGCCCCCGCGCAGCCCAGCGGGGCGCGTCGACGTACGGCTCACGCTCCCGAGTGGTCAGGAGCACTGCTCGATGTGGGCCTTCGAGTACCAGGGGCCCCCGCTGGTCGCCGCCGTCGAACCCGACCACGCGCCCATCGTCGGCGGCGCGCTGCTCAGCGTGAGCGGCGCCGGGTTCCAACCCGGCTGCCTGGTGCAGGTGGGCGCCTCCAGCGCCCAGACACGCTTCGTCAGCCCCGAGCGCGTTGAAATCCTCGCGCAGCCACACCCCGCAGGGCGCTTCGACCTCACCGTCTGGAACCCTGACGGTCAGCATAGCGTCCTACTTCGGGCCTTCAGCTACCGCGGGCCACCCGTCATCACCGAGGTGAGCCCGGCCGAAGGCCCAAGCGGCGTCGCTCACGAGGTCGTCATCCGCGGCGAGGGCTTCGAGCCGCGCACCACGGCCGCGCTGTTCGGCGAGCTGGCGCTGCCGGTGCGCTTCGAGCACGAGGGCGCGCTCCACCTCACGCTCCCGGCGCGCGCGAGCGGCGCCGTGGACCTCACGCTCTATCACCCGGATGGTCAGCGCGCCGTCTTACCTGAGGCCTTCCGCTACCTCGAGGCCGCGGCGCCCGAGCTCACCGCGCTGAGCCCCACGCGGCACCCACTCCATGCGCCGCTCCGGCTCGAGGTGAGCGGCGTGGGCTTTCAGCCGGGGCTCGCGCTCTACCTAGGCCAGCACCCGCTCAGCGTTGAGGAGCAGTCGAGCGAGCACCTGGTGGCCCGCCACCCAGGGCTGCCCCACGTCGGTCAGGCAGATTTGCGGCTACTGAACCCCGACGGACAGCACGCGCTCCTCCTTGCGGCGCTCAGCGTGTTCGACCCAGAGGAGGAGGCCGCGCGCACCGCGGCGCGCGTGCTCACCCTGGTGAGCGTCACCCCCGAGCGCGGCCCAGCGAGCGGCGGCACCCTGGTGAAGCTCCGCGGCCTCGGCTTCTCCCCCAGCACGCGGGCGCTGATCGGCGGCGCTCGCCCGCGCGCCCAGCGCTTCATCGACGACACCCTCATCGAGATCGAGACCGACGAGATGGAGCCCGGCCCCGCTGACGTCGCGCTCTGCGACGAGGGTGCCCTCGACGCCACCCTCCCCGCCGGCTTCCACTTCGAAGAGGTCCTCCGCGCGGTGATCTCGCGGGTGACGCCGAACCGCGGCCCAGCCGCCGGCGGCCACGAGCTGAGCGTCGAGGGCGAGCATTTCCTCCCGGATACAAGGGCGCAGCTCGGCGGGAGCGCCGCGACGCTCCGCTACCTGAGCCCCACCGAGTTCACGCTGATCACGCCGCGCGGCGCGGCGGGTACGTTCGCCGACTTGATCTTGATCCAACCCGGCGGCGCCCGGTCTCGCCGCGAGCGGATCTACCGCTACGAATAGCCCGGTCACTCAAGCCGCCAGACTGCGGAGCAGCTGAACCAATCAGAGCGCTCGGTGACGCTTCGTCAACGGCTATCGTCTGGTACACTGTCTTCCTGGGCCAGCTCGTCCGCCACATCGCCATCCTGGCCAAAGTCCTCGTCAGCTGCGCGCTGGTCTGCGTCCAGCACCACCACGCGCCGGGGCGCCAGGCCTGAAGCCACGGGCAGCGCCTCCGGCTTCATGTCAGTTGCGCTGTCCAGTGGACCCGCGTGTGCGTCAGCCCCCACCAGCGAGCCCGCCTTGATGCGCGAGCTGCCGCTCGCCTTGCTCACCTGCCGCACCGCGCGCCCGATGGCGGCCTCCCCGTAGCGACCCCGGATCGCATCGAGGGCGCCACCGAGGAGCTGGCGCCGCGTGTCGCTCGGGGCCTCGACGCGCGGCACCTCCGTGAGCCTGGCTGACTCCATGGTGGTCAGCGTGACGCCCGAGCGCACCTCCCGGCGCGCCTCCTCGCGGGATGAGGGCTCCAGCCGGCGCGCGTGGGGGCGAAACAGCTCGAGCTGGTCACCGGTCACCCGCTCGAGCTTCGACACTGAGATCCCGACGAGCCGCACCGGCTCGGCCAAAGCGAGCTCGTCCCACAGCGCGAGCGCCAGGCGACGGATCAGGGCATCGTCGTCAGTGCCATCACTCAAGGTGCGGCTGCGGCTCACCAGCGGATACACCGGTTCGGCGCCGGGCTCGGTGCGCGAGCTCCGCTCGCCGCGCGGCGTCGCCAACTTGCAGCGGAGCGTGATGGTGCGGCCTCGCACGCCGCCGCGCCGCAGCCGCGCCGCGATCGCCTCCGCGTGCCCCGTCAGGGCCTGGGAGATCACCTCGCGCGCGCTGACATCGGCGTCGAAGGTGTTCTCCTCGCCGTAGCTCTTCGCCGCCTGATCGGCCTCCACCGGGCGGTGATCTTCCCCGCGCGCCAGCGCCATCAACGAGGCCGCGCGGCGCTCACCGAACAGGCGCACGAGCCAGGCTGGGTCGTAGGCCACGAGCTGCGCGACGGTGTGGATCCCAAGGCGAGCGAGCGCCGCCTCCGCCGTTGGCCCCACGCCCCAGAGCCGCCGCACCGGGAGCGGCGCGAGCAGCGCAGTCACCTCGTCTGGCGTCACCAGCTTCAAGCCGTCGGGCTTCGACAGCGTGCAGGCGAGCTTAGCGATGAGCTTGTTCGGCCCCACGCCGATGCTCACCTTGAGCGCGGTCGCCTCCCACACCCGCCGCTTGAGCGCCTCCGCCAGCGCGCGGGGCCCTCCAAACAGGCTGAGCGAGCCGGTGATGTCAAGGAAGGCCTCGTCGAACGCGATCGGCTCCACCTGGGAGGTGAACTCGAAGAAAACCTCATGTATCCGCGAGGAAACGCTCGCGTAGCGCTTGAGATCGCCCTCCAGGAACACGCCCTCGGGGCACAGCGCGCGGGCTCGAAAGCCAGGCATCGCGGAGCGCACCCCGAAGCGCCGCGCCTCATAGCTCGCTGCGCTGACTACCCCACGGGGCCCCATCCCACCGACGATCACCGGGCGCCCACGGAGCTCCGGACGATCGCGCTGTTCCACCGACGCGAAGAACGCGTCCATGTCCGCGTGCAGCACCCAGCGCGCAGCTCCCGTCGCCACGCCGGAGCTTGGGCTCTCCACGATGCGGACGCAAATCTCGGATTTTTTTTGGGGGGGGTTGGACGAGAGTTGCTCCAGTGCGCCGCGAGCCAGCGCTGGTGCGCCAATTCACGCGCCGCTCGAGCGCTCGCTCTGCGCGTTCACGAGCTGCGCTCGAACCCGCTCGAGCGCGGTCTGGGCGCGGCCTACGGCGAGCGGCACCTCCTCGTGCGCGCCGTCGATGAGCGCCGACCAGGCGCGCGCGAGGTTGCGCTCGGCCCGCGCGAACTCGCCGTTCAGCTCCGAGTAGGCGAGCAAGCCGAGCCGCGCTGTCAACGCCGGGCCGTGCTCCACGAACGCCGCCATCTCACCCTCGAGCAACTCGCTGATTTGCTGGGAGGTGTCCTCCACAGGCGAAGTAAAATCGAGCTTTGCGACCGCGGCCTCAATCTGAGTGAGCAGCTCTTCAGGCGCGCCCGCCCCACGTCCCTCCGTCGCGGCGACGGCGAGCCCCGGGCGGCGCCAACGCGCCAACACGACGCCGACGATCATCAGCAGCAGCCCCACCAAGTACGGCACGAGCGCGACCTCCGCCCACAGGGTGAGCAGCCCACGCGAGGACAGCTTAGCCATCAGCTCAGCATTGAGCGACGCAGGTCGCGCCGCGTAGGTGGCGCTCAGCACCAAGCCGAGCACAAAGCACACGCTACCCGCCGCCTTCACCCCGCACCCCCGAGCATCTTGACCAAGGTGTAACCGAGGGCGGTCAGCGCCTCTCCAACGATGAACCCAGCCGCGAGCGGCACCACCTTGTCAGCGGTGAAGCGCCGACCCCAGCGCCGCTCAAGTAGGATGGCGACCAGGCAACCGAAGCCATAGCTCAGCGTGATCGAGAACGGCAGGTACATGGCGAGGCCCACCAGCACCCCGAGGCCACCCACGGGGAACGCCGCCAGGGCCGCGCCGATCCCCGCGCCGGAGAGGTACTTGTCGACCGGCGCGGTCCCGCTCACCACGCCCTCGATCAGGCCCTTGAGCACCGCCGCTTGCGGCGCCGGCAAGCAGTCCGCGGTCTTCTCCACGCACGCCACTGAGTCAGGCCCGAACCCACCGCTGCCACCAGGGCCGGCTTGCCACAAGAGCAAGGTGGTGCCGATCGCGATGCCAGGCCCCACCCAGGCCACCACGAGCTGCGCGTACTGCTGTCGCTTGGGGACAGCACCAATCAGGTGACCTGTCTTAAGATCCGTCATCATGTCAGCGCACTGGCCGGTGGCGATGCACACCGCGACGCCGATGGTGACCGCCAGCACCACGTTGCCGCTGGTCACCGCGAGCATCAGCGTCACGGCGATCAGCGCCAGGCCGCTCAAGGGGGAGATGTCCGTGGCGCCGGTCGCCTGCGCCACGATCAGCCCAGCCAGGGCGATCCACAGCGCGCCGACGAGCGCCGCGCCCAGCACCTGGACGGGGTGCATGGCCTGCCCCCGAGTGGCGACCCAAGTGACGAAGACCAGCGCCAGCACCGACGCCGCGAGCCCCACGCCCAGCAGGCGAGGGCTGAGCTCCTCGGACCCGCCGCCTTCGCTACGCCCCACCCGCGCCGCCGCGGATAAGCTGCGGAGCGCCCCGCGCAGCGCCGGCAGCGACACCACGACGCCCGCGAGCGCACCGCCGATGAGCACGCCGATCCCCGTCGGGCGGATCAGCTGTCCGTAGACGCTCGACACCAGCTCATCGCCTGCCAGCCCAGGCGCCGTGAAGCCCGCGGCAACGGCGATCGGTCCCACCAGCCACCAGGCCAAAATCCCCCCGAGCGCAAATGGAACGCCGCCCTTACCACTCAGCATGCCGGCGCCGATGTTCGCCATGCTGAGGTAGAAGGTGGTGCCGAGCAGCGACAGCGACAGCGCACCCTCCGGCGCGACGTCAAAGGCCGAGGCGACCCAGGGCCCGATCGGGATATCCTCCGGGAAGACGCCGAGCTGACCGAGCAGGGTGATGACCAGCGCCACACCGAACCCGATCCCAAGCAGCGCGCCCTTCTTTATCCCCGCGCCCGGCGTACGAAGGATGGTGGCGACCGCGACGCCGCTCGGGAAGCGGAGCCGCTCCACCTCGATCATCTGCTTTCGCAGCGGGATGATCAGGATGACGCCCATGAAGGAGCCAGCCGTGGCCGCCAGCAGCACCACCCACACGCTGTACTCGTGCCCCAGCATGATCAGGGCAGGCAGCGTGAACACCACCCCAGAGCTCGCGGTGTTCACCCCGGAGGCCACCGTCTGGTTGATGTTGGTCTCCAGGATGGAGCCGGCGCCGCGCACCTTCAACACCCCGCGCCCGACGCCGCGGAGCAGCGCGAACCCAAGGATGGCGGCGATCGACGAGCCGCTGATCCCGAAGCCCAGCTTGAGCCCAATGTAGGTGAAGGCTGCCGTCATCAGCACGCCTTGCCCCACCCCGAGCAGCATCGCCGCGAGCGTCACCTCGCGATAGACACCAGGTGCCTTCGCCGCCTCACCCTTCATTGCGTAGCGACGTAGCGTGAAGTCATGAGCAAGCGCAACGGCGCCGCGAGGTGCCCCCCTAAGTGACCGCGCAGAGCGGCTGCACTGCGAGCCTTAGCCGTGGAGTACAGGGCCCTGCGGGAAGGCTGCTTCCTGCGAGCCTTAGCCGCGACGTGGAGGGACCCCTCAGCGGCTGTGCATGGCAGAGCCTTCACAGCGCGCCACGGCTCAGCGCTGGCCAACCCCCTCAAGCACCATCCGCACCAGCGCCTGTGCAGCGTCCGTCGGGCTACCCAGCCGCTCCCCGTCGAAGAAGGCGATGAGCAGGCTCTCCACGGCACCCACCACCGCGAAGGCGGTGATCTTCGGTGGCAGATCACGCAGCAGGTGTTGCCGGTGCGCGACCTCGGTCAGCGCCACCGCGGCGGCCGTGATGGAGTCACGCAGCTGACGGATGGGCAACCGCGCGCCTTCGGCTGGGCCGCGGCACTCTTGTAGGTAGAGCTTCACCAGCCGCGGCTCGTGTAGCGCCGCTTGGCCGAGCCGCATCGCCAGCGCTTGATACGCGGCCGCCAGCTCCGCCGACGACCCAGCACGAGTGAGCGCCTCAGCGCACTCGGAGAAGCCCTGCTCCATTTCCTTGCGGAGAGGCGCGAACAGGGCGTCCACCACCTGCCCCTTGTCCTCGAAGTAGCGGTAGAAGCTGCCCTTGGCTACGCCAGCTGCCTTGGTGATTTCGTCCACCGTCACCCGCTCAACGCCGCGCTCCAGGAACTCTCCGAGCGCCGCCGCACACAGCGCTAGGGTGCGCTCCTGACGATTGCGATCCCGCTTGCCCCCCGCCTTCCCTGGGCGCTGCTCAGGTACGCGCCCGGGTTCGAACCACGGGGGCGGGACCGAGCCCGGCGCGGCGGGCTGCTTTGGCGAACTGCTCATGCTGCGGCTACAGGGTGCCACGACACGCGCCGGTTGTCGTAGCTCACGCACCTGACGGGGTGACAGGAGCTGACAGCCCCTTCAGCCTGACGCGTGTTTCCGCGGGGCGAACCCGCGGGGAACGGCTGAGCGGCGTGGGTTGGTCAGCTCAGGTGTTTGACGGCGCGGCGCTTGGCCAAGCCCCCGTGCTTGAATATAACATGACCATTCGGTCATCATATACAGGGAGCCGCTGAGGCTGCCTCAGCGCGCCACGCGGTAGTGTTGCCCGTCCACCGTGAACTCGGCGCGCGTGAGCGGCTCCTCCTCCGGCACCAGCAACCACCCGCCAGGCAGGTGATCGTAACGGAAGAACTCACCCCGCAGCGCGCGCGGGTGCGGGCCGCTCAAGGTCACGTGCACGCCCTGCCCCTCAAGCGGCACCTCGCGCTCAAGCGAGCCCCCGAACGCCGCGCCGCCGCGGCCATCCAGCCCGATCAAGGTGTAACGCAGCTCACCGATGACGCGCGGCTTGTTCACGCGGCGACCGCGGTTGAAGAGCGCCGTGAAGGTGTAGTCGCTCACGTGCTGCTTGGTGCAGTAGCCCATGATGTCGCTGAACTCTGCAGGGTCCTTCAAGGCGCCGGTGGTGATGTCATAGCCCCAGGTGCCGATCGTGGTGCCTGCGTGAGGGTAACTCGCGTCGATTGAGCGTGGGTCCACCCCGGGGCCGCAGTTGACGTGCGCGCGGCCATGAGCGTGCCCTAGCTCGTGGGCGGCGGTGCTCGCGGCGTAGTTCTCGTAGCCCACGCCGAGCGCGAGGCGCAGGAACGGGTTGCCCACGTCCGGGGGGGAGTCATTGAGCAGCGTCACGCCGAGCAAGCAGCCGGTACGGCAATAGTCAACGAAGCTGTCTCGTGGGTTGAAGATCCCGTAATAGTAGACGTCCTCGCTCTCGCCGTCGGTGCTGCGGAAGCCCGCCAGGGTGAAGCCCGCGTTTTGCCAGCCATCGCCGTTCGGGTCGAGGGCGCTCGCCCAGTCGTGTGGCTCCCGCACCCGGATGCTGACGTCGCTCACCGGGTACAGCGCTAGCAGGCGCGCGCGGATCGCCTCCACCTGCGCCTCCTCCAAGTTAGGCAGCCTACCTGACCCATCAGCGTTGTAACGGAACGGCGCCAGCACCACCCGAAGCTGGTTGGGCTCGCCCTCCACCACCACGCTCGCGCTGCCCTCCGTGGGGAAACGCGCGCCAGCGTGATCCGCACCTGGCCCGAGGGCCAGCACCTCCACCGCGAAGGAGAGCTCCTCACCGATGCGGTCGCCTGGGATCGTGAAGTTCAAGGTGCTGTCGGCGTCCGCCTCCGCCGACGCCCCCTGAAGGGTGCCCTGCACCTCAAGCGGCTCACCCCCCGCTAGGTGAAGGCGCGCGGTGACGGTCCCTCCGTCGTAGGAGGCGTCCGTCTGGTAGAAGACGCGCACCAGGCCGTCGCGCCCGGCGATGATCGGCACGTCGCTGTCCACCTGCTCCCCGGAGACGACCAGGCTCCGCTTCACGCCTTGGTAGAGCGCGATCTCCGTGAGCTCGACCCCAGCTGCTAAGTGCTCCTGACCACCGCCACCCGTGCCGCCTGCGCCGCCCACGCCAGCTGAGCCCCCTGAGCCAGCCGCCCCACCGGGGCTGTCATCGCTGCTCGAAGAGCACGCTAAGACCACCACCCAAGACGCCACCGCCAGCCATTTACGTGAGACCATCCAGGCGTTTTACCGGGGCGTCATCACGCTGGCGAGGCGAACCGCTGCTGCCGTAAACCTACGCCAGTGGCGCAACCAAGGACCCCACGCCCAGCCTTGGTTTAAGGGGCTGCTGACCAGCCTGAGGGCGCCCAAACAGGGCGCGCGGTGCGAAGAAGAGGACTTGAACCTCCACGGGAGTTACCCCACTAGAACCTGAATCTAGCGCGTCTGCCAATTCCGCCATCTTCGCGAGCAGGGCGGCTTTATGCTCCACTTCACGGCCCCGCGCAAGCCAGAAAATACTGCCACGGCGCCCGCCGAGGCAGGCCTGAGCGGCGCCCTGGCGGCTCGCGCCGCCGACTAGAACGCCCCGTACCAGCTCGCGACCCCACCCCCTGGAGCGCCTCGCAGGTCGAACCCGAAGGACGCCTCCGCTGGGCTTGACGGGGCGCTCTCTGGGCCCCCTGTCAGCCACAGCACCGTGGCGACACCAAACGACACCAGCCCGACCCCGAGCCCGATGTCGCCGATCAAGCGTGAGCGCTCAATGGAGTCGCGGTCAGCGGTGTCACAGCGCGGCGCGCAGCCATCAGACTCCAGATCGCTCCGCTGCCCCTCAGCGCTGAGCCAGCCAAACGTGGCCACGCCGAGCCCCACCAAGCCCACCCCCGCGAACACCCAAGGCAATACGCTTGGCGCCGCCAGGTCCGAGGTCGAGACGCTCACGTCGTCAGGATCCGGCGCGGGGCTGAAGTCGACGGTGACCACGCGGTTCTTCTGGCCCTCCACCACCGACACCTCGACCTGCTTCTCCTCACCGTCAGCTGTCTTGACGGTCAGCGTGTGCCGCCCCGGGTTCACCCGCACGGCGCGGCCAGCGCGCGCGTCCTCGCTGACGTCCTCTCCGTCGACGCGCGCCTCGATCTTGCCCACCTCCGCGCCCTTCACCTCGAACACCACCGTGGGCAAGCTGCTGTCCACCTCAGACAGCCACTGAACGCAGTCTTTCTGGAGCGCCGTGAGGCAGCTCGCGCTCGCGCACGTGAGCAGCTCAGCGCGCGCCTTGAGCAGATCCCCCTCTTGCCTCAGCACCTGCGCCTGCTCGTAGCTCTCGACGCAGGCGTCCGCGCTCGCCTCATCTGCCTGCGCGGCGCCAGCGCTCATCACCAGGGCCGTAGCGACCCACACACCCAAGCCAAGCTTCTTCACGTCGCGCATTGTACTTCGGTCACCCCGCGCTCTGCACCACCGTAATCGCGAAGCGCCTCCCCACTGGGCCAAGCGGCTCACGCGTGGCACGGCTGGCTGTGACGGCGTCACCTGGCGCACTCTGGCTTCACCCGCTTGATGCCCTTCGAGTCGACCCAGAACGGCGATGAGCAATCCACCGCGGCCTTGGCGGCTGGTTGAGGCGCTGGAGCCGGCTCAGCGCGTGGCTCACTGCGAGGCCGTGGCTCACTGCGAGGCGCCGGCCGTGGC
>CAYQAC010000121.1:9762-15738 GCA_964415255.1 uncultured Polyangiaceae bacterium
CGGTAGGGTCTGGGCCGCCACCGGTTCGTCAGCGACCGGTACTACCTGAGCGCCGGCGTCCTGCGCTGGCTTCGGCTCCTCGGCTTGTGCTTCGGCGGTCACCGCCGCGCTCGCCGCTTCAGCGGCGACAGGCGCGCTCGCTGCGGACTCCTGGCTGGCCTCCACGACAGAACTCGACTGCGAGAACCAGCGCGCCCCAAACGCCAAACCGACCAGGCACACCCCCAGCACCCCCGCTGCGATCCACAGGGCCCCACGGTGCCGCTTGGGCTGAGGCGGCGGCACCACCACCACCCCAGCGCTGGTCCCCGTCGCGGTCGGCACCAGCGCGCCGACGACAGTGATGCTGCTCACCTCGCCAGGCGCAGCCTGCTCCATCCGCCGCACCTTCTCAGCGCGCTCAGCCAGCGGCACCGCCGCGACCGTCGCCACCCACGCCCCCACCTCGTGGTTGGACATGGGGCGCACCACGGCCTCAAGGTCGCGCGCCATCTCCCGCGCGCTCGAGTAGCGCACGTCTGGATCCTTAGCGAGAGCGCGGGCGACGATGTCATCAAACGGCGCGAGCGCTGGGTCCTTCGCGCTCGGCTTCGGGATCGCGCCCTCGAGCACCTGGTTCAGCTGAGCGATCTCGCTGTCGCCGTTGATCAGCCGCTCACCGACCAGCGCCTCATACAGCACCACCCCGACCGCGTAGAGATCTGCCCGGGCAGTGACCTCTTCACCCCGCGCCTGCTCAGGCGCCATGTAACGGAGCTTGCCCTTCAGCTGACCATCGCGCGTCGACTGCACGCGCCCCGAGCCCTTGGCGACGCCAAAATCTAGCACCCGCGCGATGCCATCAACCCCCACCATGATGTTCTGCGGCGAAACGTCGCGGTGCACGATGTTGAGTAGATCGCCCTGCTCGTCCTTCGCCTCGTGCGCCGCCGAGAGGCCATACAGCGCGCCGATCATCACCGCGGCGATCAGCTCGGGTGGCGTGATGTACCCGGCCTTGCGGGCGGCGCGCACCAGCTTGCTGAGCGCCTCCCCCTCGACGTAGTCGAGCACCAGGCACACCTCTTCTCCGCGCTGCACCACGTCGAGCGTGGGCACCACGTTGGGGTGGCGCACCCGCGCGGCCAAGCGTGCCTCATCGAGGAACATCTCGATGAACTCCGGCTCACCCACCAGGTGCCGGTGCACCCGCTTGATCGCGACGGGCTTGGTGAAGCCACCACGGCTGACGAGGCGCCCGAGCTGGACGGTGGCCATGCCGCCCACGGCGATCTCCTCGAACAGCTCGTAACGGCCGTCCAAGCGCTCACGCCCAGGACTCGAGGGTTGGGAGTACGACATCCGCTCAAAGAGAGCCTAGCCGGCGACGTCCGCCGGAGGGTAGAGAAAGCCTAGCACGGCACTCGGAAATTGAGCGAGCGCTGGGCCAGGCGTCATCCCCTGCGACCCAGCTGAGGACCGTGACCGCCATGAACACCCTTCAACCTCACCTGATCCCACTTCATGGGAGGTTGGTTTTGGGGGTTGGACGGCACCGCGCCGTGCGTCCCTGCGTGCCGATCACCCCGGTGCACGATGGCTCAGCGCGTCACGGCTGGCGCCCCTCAGGTGCCTCCTGCCATGCCCCCACCATTCCCACGCGGCGAATCCGCTTGTGCTCTGAGGCGCGTGAGGGAAGATGAGGAGGTCCCATCTGGCCCTCCCCCACTTCACCATCGCTTATGTCTCCTCGCCCCACCCAGCGCCTGTCCTCCTCCCGGCTCACCAGGATCGGCAAGCTGAGCTGCGCCCTGCTCGGCAGCGGCGCCCTGATCGGCTGCAGCTTGCTCGGTGAAGATATCGATCCGCTCTTCAGCCAGAGCGGAGCGCCCGGTGGCACAGGTGGGGTCTCAGGCTCGGGCGCCGCAGGCTCCGGCGGCACGGCCGGCTCAGGCGCCGCCGGCTCAGGTGGCACCGCCGGCAGCGGCGGTTCAGCGGGAGTCGCTGGCGCGGGGGGTTCGGCGGGCATCGGGGGCGGCTGCAACAGTCGGCGCCCACCTGCGCGGCCCACCTCCGCGGACGATGAGAGCGTCGCCCCAAAGATCTTCGTCCTGCGCGACATCGTCATCGATCAATCGCCCACCCTGTGGGAGACCATGGGCTACGATCTGGACGGCGTCTGCTCGAAGCCGCCGGAGCACCCCGTGGAGTGCATGGCGGCGGGCGCGAGCCAGCCCGAGCTGGATGGTGAGGAGGGCATCGATAACGCGTTCGGCCACGTCGTGGTGCCGATCCTCAAGGTCGCCGACTCCGATCTCCAAGAGGGCGCGCGCAGGAGCCAGCGCGAGGGCCGCTCGGCGATCGTGGTGCACGTCTCGAACTACAACGGCCTCCCCAGCGACCCCAGCGTGCGGGTGTGGCTCGGGCAGGCGCGCGAGGCGATCCCCGCAGGCGCCACGGAGCCCGGGATCCCCGCATGGGACGGTCAGGATTCCTTCTACGTCGTGGACTCCGCCTTCCGAAACGGCGATCTGAACGAGCCCAACATCGACGACGACAACGCTTACGTGGCGGACAACCGCCTGGTGATGCGGCTCCCTGACCGCGCCCCGTTCCCGTTCCAGACCTCCAACGGCACCGTGGTGCTCACGCTCACCGACGCCTTCCTGACCGGCACCATCGAGACGGACGGCTCCCTGACGGACGTCATCCTCGCAGGGCGCTGGTCGATTCAAGACATCCTGGCGGCGGTTGAGCTGGTCGGGATGTGCCCAGCAGACGTCACCTACGGCTTGATCGAGAACCTGCTGAACAACAACGCGGACATCCGCTCCACGCCGGGCACCGGCGGGCCGGGCGCGATCTGCAACGCCATCAGCATCGGCCTCGGGTTCACCGGCTTCCCCGGTCTGTTCGGTGGGCTGACCACCACCGAGGCCGTCGTCAACCCCTGCAGCAGCGGTGGCGCGGGTGGTAGCGGGGGCACGGGCGGCGCGGCTGGTGCCGGCGGCACGCCCTGACAGTGGCTGTACGCTGATGAAGCGGCTGCACAACGTCAGCCTAACTGACTAGCCGCGGAGCGCTCCGCTAATCAGTCACCCTGACTAGCCGCGTAGCGCTCCGCCAGGTGCAGCAGCGCGGCGCTGACGTGGCTGCACAGCTGGTAGCGGGCGACGCCTTCGTCCGGCTGGTACACCAGGTAGTCGCGGGGCAGCACATCGTACCAGGTGCGGTGACTTAGCCGCCGCAGCCAACCGGACTCCACGCGCAGCTCGGGCTCCTCCTTGAGGGCCTCACCGCCAGGCGCCGCCGCTTCATCAAACGGCAGCCCGTAGCGCTCAAACACCCGCGCGACGGCGCCCGCAGGCAGCAGCCGCGCCGGCGCTGCACCGCTCGCGATCGCCAGCGGCGAGCGCTCAAGCCACACCGCGGGGTTCCCCTCCCCGGCCTCAAGCAGGCAGAGGCGCGACCGCTCCGCTCCTTGCCCTGACGGCGCTGGGAGCTCTATCACCCCGCGGCTCCCGCTGGCGCCGTCAGGCTCCGCTCCTTCACCTGACGGCGCTGGGCGCTCTGTCACCCCGCGGCTCGCGTCATCAGCGTCGTCAGGCGCTGGGCCAGGCGCGCAGGATCCTCCAGCGGGCTGCCCTCCGCGAGCAAGGCTTGGTCGTAGAGCACGCTGATCCACTCGCTGACGTCCGCGGCGCGCTCCGGCTCGCGACTCAGCTCGTCCAAGCGCTTGATGAGCGCGTGCTCCGCGTTCAGCTCCAGCACGCGTTTCTGCGCTGGAACACCCAACTGCTGGGCGCGCATCAGGCGCTCCAGGTGCGGCGCCAGACCACCCTCGGGGATCACGAGGCACACCGGTGAGCCCTTGAGCCGTGTGGAGGTGCGCACCTGGCTCACCTGCTCTGAGAGCACCGACTGGAAGCGCTCAATCAGCCCCTGGTGCGCCACGTCGCGCGCCTCTTGAGCGCTCTCCTCCTCGCCTTCGTCGAGCTTCAGCGCCGCGCTCATGGCATTCACGAGCGGCTTGTCGGCGTAGGCCTTGAGCGTCTCCACCACGAACGGATCCACCGGATCAGTCATGTAGAGCACCTCGTAGCCGCGCTGGGTGAGCGCCTCGAGGTGCGGGCTCTGCGCCACCAAGCGGCGCTCAGCGCCGGTCACGTAGTAGATCGACGTCTGGCCCTCCTTCATACGCGTGACGTAGTCTTGGAGGCTGGTCAGCTTGTCTTCCGATTCACTGCTCTCGTAGCGCACGAGCTCCGCCAGGCGCTTCTCTTGGTCGGGCTCGAAGTGCAGGCCCTCCTTCAGCACCGCGCCGAACCCCCGGAAGAAGCTGGCGTAGTCCTCAGGGCGCTCACTCGCGAGCTCATCGAGCATCGAGAGGGTTTGGCTGACGACTTGGCGCCGCATCAGCCGCACCGCCTTCGAGTCCTGCAAGATCTCGCGGGAGACGTTGAGCGGCAGGTCCTCACTGTCTAGAACGCCGCGCACGAAGCGGAGCCAGCGCGGGAGCAGCTCTTCGGCGTCGTTCATCACGAACACGCGGCGCACATGCAGGCGGATCCCACGCTTCACCTCCGGGTCGAACAGATCGATCGGCGGGCGCTTGGGGATGAAGAGCAGCCCAGCGAACATCTGGGTGCCTTCCACGTGGAAATGTCGCTGGGCGAGCGGCGCCTCAAAATCGTGGGTGAGGTGCTTGTAGAAGTCGGTGTACTGCTCGTCCGTGACCTCCTTCGGTGAGCGCTGCCACAGCGCGCTGCCTTGGTTCAGGCGGCGGACCGTGGGCTCGCGCTCAGCGCGCTCGTCGGCGGCTTCGCCCGCTTCGTCCTGAGGCGCCGGCGGCTCCAAGAGCTCGATCGGGTGCGCTACGTAGTCGGAGTAGCGCCGCACCAGCTCCTCGACGCGCCAGCGCTTGAGGTACTCCTTGGCGTCCTCCTTCAGATGCAACACGACGTCCGTGCCACGCCCGGCGCGCTCCGCGGGCTCCAGCGTGTAGCCCTCCTGCGCGTCGGAGCTCCAGCGCGCGGCGCCCGCCTCCCCCGCGCGACGGCTCACTACGTCTACCCGATCCGCGACGAGGAACGCTGAGTAGAAGCCCACCCCAAACTGACCAATCAGCTGCACCGCGTCGCCCTGCTTGGCGGCCTCCTGCGCCCTCTGAAGCTGCTCCACGAAGGCCTTGGAGCCCGAGTGCGCGATGGTCCCCAGGTTCTTCGCCAGCTCCTCCTCATTCATCCCGATCCCGTTGTCGCTCAACGTGAGGGTGCCCGCGGCTTCATCCGCCGCCACCCGGATCACGAGCTCGGGATCGCCCTCCAGCAGCTTCGGCTCCGCGATGGCCTCGAAGCGCAGCTTATCGAGGGCGTCTGAAGCGTTGCTGATGAGCTCTCGGAGGAAGATCTCCGGGTTCGAGTAGAGCGAGCCAACGACGAGCCGTAAAACTTGGCTCACCTCTGCCTGAAACGAGTGCATATCTCCCATGACAGCGGCGACAAATGGCAACTTTGCCGGCGCTGTCAAGCGCGCGACCTAGAGCGCCGAGCAGTTCGCCAAACGGTCAGCCGTTTGGCGCTCTAGAAGCTCGCGAACAGCCCGAGGCCGCCGCCTCCCGGCGCCGCCGTAGGCACCAGCGCCGCGCGCGGTAACCCGCGCGGGCGTGAACCCCGGGCGCCGGGCGCGGGCTCCTCGTGGCTCAGCACTAGGTAGGCGCCGCTGGCGAGGAACACGGAGCCAACGATCAAGCTGATGGTGCTGACCGTGCCGAAGGTGCGCCCCGACTCCACGCGATCGTACCCCGCCTGGGTGCAGCGCTGGTTCGGACACTCGTCGTCCGCTGCGCTCTTATCCGAGAGCGTCATGAAGCCTGTCACCGCGCCCACCCCGAGCCCCAGGATCCCCACCCCACCGAGGACGTAGCCGAGCACCGGCGCGCTCGCGGCGGGCGCTTCGTCAGCACCCTCAGCTGCCAGCGCGCGCCCGACCGACACC
>CAYQAC010000122.1:0-13337 GCA_964415255.1 uncultured Polyangiaceae bacterium
AGCTGATGATGGTCGGCGCGGATGATCTGTTCGCGATCCCAGGTGGGTATCAGGAGCTTTAGCGGTCACGCCGTGATGAGCCGCGCACTCCCTCAGCGGACGCGAGATGGTCAGCCGCGCTGACTGATACTGGAGTGGTCAGCCGCACTGACTGAGCGTCACTGGCCGCGCTCAGCGGCGCGCTTGGCGCGGCGACGGATGTCCACCAAGAGCCGCTCGTCGTGGTTGATGGCGGTGAAGGCGGCGCGCGCTTCCACCTGCTTGCCGAGCCCTGCGTAGGCTTCTGCTTCGCACCAGCGGAGCTGCCAAGAGCGCTCCGACAAGTCACCCAGCGCCCCGGCGTCTTCGAGCAGCGCCTCCCAGCGCTGCAGCCGCCCGAGCTCGGCCCAGTACTCGCTCCGCAGATCGTCGTCCTCCGGCGCGAGCGCGAGCGCCTGCTGATAGCGCTCGAGCGCCGCGTCGTCGCGCTGCAGCTTCTGCCAGGCGCGCGCCACGCTGCGCTGGGTGCCGGCCACCTCTGGGTGCTCGGCGGCGAACGCCTCAAGCGCGGGCAGCGCGGCGTGCAGCTGCTGCAGGTCGTCGGGTGTCTCGGGCCAGAAGCGGAGCGTGAGCGCTTGCTGATCCCCAGGGTCGGCGGCGAGCGCGCGGTCCAAGAGCTCTCGGCCCGCGTCGGTGCGCGGCCCGAGCACGCGGCTGAGCTCCACCAGCACCGGCACCGAGCTCGGGTGGGCCTCGAGGTAGGCGCGCGCCTCCGCCCCGGCGCGCTCATCACCGCTCAAATGGAGCGCGGCGATCCGCGCGGCGGCGGCGCGATCTTGAGAGCCACCCGCGACCTCAAGCGCCCGCTCCGCGGCGGCGACGACCATGGGCCAGCGCCGTTCGAGCTCGTGGTAGGCGATTTGCTCAAGGTAATAGTCGAGGTCGCGCTCAGCGGTGCCCCACAGCTCAGCGAAGTACTCCGCGAGCGCGTCCGCTCGCACGTAGGTGAGGCTCGCGGCGTCTTTAGGATCTTCATAGACGCGCGTGAGCACGCCGAGCGTCACCAGGCCGTCCATCGCGGGCTTACAGTCCGGCTTGGCGTCGAGCGCGTCAGCGAAATCCTCCGTCGCGTCGTCGCGGTTGCCGAGCGCCGTGTTCACGTTGCCGCGCGCCACGTGATACTCCGCGTCGCCCTGGCACACATCCTTGATGGCGTCGAAGGCCGCGAGCGCCTCCGGGTACTGCGCGGCGGCGCCGAGCGCCATCGCGAGGTTGAGCTGCGCGGCGGCGTCCTGACGATCTACCCGGGTGATCATTTTGAGCGCCTTGATGGCGCCCTCGCTGTCGCCCTTCTGGAAGGCCTTCTGCGCCTTGTCCCAGTGCATCCCCTTGGCGAGGAAGGCGTCGTAGCGCGAGGCGATTTCATTGTTCTGCTGACGCCAAGAGCCAGGGGCCAGCTGCATGAACTCGCCGATCCATTTGCGCACCTTGGCGCCGTCGAGCCCCTGCTCCGCGAGCTGCTCGAACTCCGCCTTCGGCACCGGGATTTGGTTCGGCATCCCGTTTCGCCGCGCCACCTTGTCTTCCAGCTTCACGAACGCCCACTCGGTCGACATGGGGCGGATGCTACACGAGCGCCGCCTCCGTTGGGCGGGTTTCGCTTGGGGCGCGCGGGCTCACCTGCCGAGCGGCGCCGCTAAGGTGACCTCACCCAGGCCAATCCCTGCGAAGCGGCGCGGCCGGACGGTGACGATCAGGTTGCCGCCCTCCACCGTGGCTTCAACCTCAGGGCCGACGGGCGGTGGGTTCTGGAAGAAATCTAAGAGGGCGATCTGCGCGACCTCGCCCGCCGCGCGCGCGGGGGTGTGGGCGGGGATGGCGGCGGCCACCATCTCCACCGCGTGGGAGAAGCGCCCGACGAATAGTTGGTCAGGCAAGCTGAGCTCTGCGGGTCGGGCGTCCCCGCCCGTCTGGCTCGGCTCGCGGTAGAAGACGGGCGCGTGGCTCAGCACCACCAGGTCGCGGTTGCGCGCGCAGCCGAGGGCCGCGACGCCGGTGCGAGCCAGCTCAGACTGCGACTCGCTTGAGATGAACACCTCCACCGGGATCGCCGCGCGCTCACCGCGGTCCTCCACCTCGTGCACTGGCAGATTATTCAGTACGCCACCCTGACCGGTGATGTCGGTGCCGAGGCCGGTGCGCACGAAGCTCTCCATCACCAGCGCCGCCACCAGCCAGGTGCCAGGGATGAAGACGTGGGCGCCGGGCAGCGCTGGATCTTGAGCGAAGGCGATGTCCTTCGTGCGCGCCGTCTCCTCGGTGTAGGCCGCGCGCACCAGCGCGCGGTTCAAGGTCAGGCACACCCAGCGCGCCGCGTCGCGCCCCGCGACGGCGCGCGCCGCGACAGCGCGCGGATCGGTGGAGCCCGCGTGACGCCGCTCGGAGAAGGACAGCTCGCGCAGCTGATCCACGCCCACCAGCTCATGGCTCCCGGCGGTGACGATCGGCGCGCGCATCAGCTCGGCCAGCGTGGCCCAGGCTTCGAGCGCCTTGAGATCGTGCTGGCTCGCGCTCACCTCGCGATCAATGACGATGAGATCCACCGGAGCGCGCTCCGCCTCGTGGATCCCTTCGCGCGCCGCGAGCTGGGTGAGCGCCTGACTGATCCCCTGGGTGCCGTCGCCCGCGGGCAGCAGGTCGAGCTCCACGCCGGCGCCCAGGTTCGCGCGCTCCAAGAGCAGCCACAGGCCGCGCCAGGTGGCCTCCAGGCGCTGGACCTCTGGGTGCCTCAAGATGGCGCCGAGCAGCGCTTGGAAGTGGCTCTCGATCTTCGTCAAGGCGCGCTCCGCGGTGGACCCGCCGCCGCCCGACTTCTTCCCCACCGCGGCGCGCGCCACGGCGGACACCAGCGCCGAGGCGCTCGCGCCGGGCGCCTGCTGCGTGACGGCGGTTGCGCCGGGCTCGGCGCTGGGCGCGATGTCGACTTGCGCCAGGAGCGCCTCCAAACCGCCCCCAGCGGGGGGCGCCGCGGGCGGCGCCCCGGGAGCGGACGCAGCGGATGAAGGCGCGCTCGCGACGGCGTGAGGCGCGGCGTCCGCTCCCGCCAGCTCGCGACACAGATCGTCATTGAATCGCCCCGCAGGCAGCACCCGCGCGAGCTGGTCCCGCGCCGCGCCTTGCCCAAGGCGCCCCTCAATCAAGTGCTGAATGATGCGCTTCGCGTCGACCAGGGCGCGCAGCGTGGGCACCTGCTCGACCAGGCTCTGGGGCTTCAGCGCCTTGAGGCGCTCGAACCGGAGATCCACCCGCAGCGGTTTGTCCACCACCTGCGTCTCGAGCTCGAACGCGAGGCTCGGCGCGAGCTCCATGAACACGCGGTCGAACTCCGCGCGGCTGAGCCGCCTGACTGTGACCAGCGGCTCAGGCCCCGTCGAGAACTCACTTTGGGCGGTGACCTGACTGACGACGACGACCCGCAGCGGCCCGCGCGGGCTCGCCTCCTCCGGCGCATCACCCTCACGGTGACCTTGCGCCCCGCTGCCGAAGCCCACCCCAAAACCCGCGATGCCACCCTGCCGCTCTCCGGTCATGCCGGCTTCATACCGAAGTCGGCGCCCCGGCGCAGCCCCTTAGCGCGGCGATCCGTTTCAGCCGAGAGGCACGCAGGGGCGGACGGCCAGCCAGTTGTCGTGCTGAGCGACACTGCTCGTGTAGGCCGAGAGCAGGGTGAGCCATTCGCCGCAGCCTTGCCAGGGGAAGACGATCGCGGCGCCGCCCTTGGCGTGCAGGGCCTCACCATCTTGGCAGAGCTCAGGGCTCACGGCCATGTACTCCAGGCCGAGCGCCCCAGGGGGGAGCCAGGGCGACTCCGGTGGCGTGACGCCCCAGGGGAACGGGGTCTGGCTGCCGGCGCGGTAGGCGTGCTCCCATTCGTCGGTCGAAGGCAGACGCATCCCCATCGACGTGAGGGCTTGCTGCGCCGCTTCGACGTCTGTCAGGTCGAGTCCGTCAGGCACCATGACGAGCTTGCCGAACAGCTTCGCCACAGCCTCAGTCAGCGGCACGGTCGCCAGGAGGAAAGGCCGGAGCTCCACGCGGCGGACCTCCGGCAGCTCTTCGAGGACCATCGGCACCATGTCCGCTTCCTCCGGCGAGAGGTCACCGATGAGCCCCTCAAGGGCTTCCCGCTCGGCGCCGCTCGCCCCAAGCTCCACCGTGCCACCAGGGACCACGCGGAACCGCCAGCCGGTCTGAGTGTGAACCGCAGTGTCTCCATCCGCGGTCCAGCCGGCGGGTAAGACTTGCTTCATGAGGTCGTGCTTGGCGTCCGCGCTGAGCGCGTTCCACTGGGTGATGTCGAGGAGGGTGCTATCCATGAGGTACCTTGTCTTAGGTCTTAGAGCGGCGATCAGTCTGCCGCCACGGGAGCCCGGAAGAGCGCCCCCATGCGGGGCGAGGGCGCGCTTGCCCGGGCTCTCTACGTGCTGCTGCTCCCCTTCACACCGCTCTAGTTGCTGATTTGAGGACGACAAACGGTAACCCGTTTGTCGTCCTAAGTCTTGAGTTTGGCGACCCGTCGGAGGTCGTTGACCACGTCGGCAGCTTCTGCAAGTTTGGTGGTGTCTAGTTCGCCCAAGAGCTCGAGCAGGAGTACAGCGCGGCGGCTAGGCCTCACCGTGCCCTCGTGAGGGAGGCCATAGCAGAGGGTCGCCGCATCACGACCGAGCGCGATGAGGTCGCTATCACGCAGCTGTTCTCGTAGCGATTTCTGGAGCGGCTCAGCCTCAACCATTCCGTGAGCGAGCGCGCGAAACCACTTCCAGATAGGCCACCTACGGATGGCCCCTTTGTACTCTAAAGCGACCCGCTGCTCAAGGGGGCCGGACTGGTCGAGTCCTAGGTAGCGGCGCCAGGTGGTGTGCTTGCCGTCGGGAGGCCATTGGAAGTCGAGTCCCCGCTTGGCTTCGCCAAGGCTTATGCCGTGATCAATGCCAAACTTCAAGAAGGCTACTTGATCATCGCTGAGGTCTTCGGGCAGTGGTTCGTCGTGGGCGCGGTCACCGAGCGGCGCAAGCATCCTTTGCGAGAGCCAGAGTGCTAAGGTGTTCACCTGCGCAGGCCAACGCGCTGCGTTATGAGAGTGCTCTGCTTGGTTGGGAGGCTGTGGCTTGGGGTGCTCCGCCATCACCTTGCGGAGGGCGTCTTGGGCTGCGGTGACATCAATCGTCTCATTGGTCGCGAGCGTTTGCGCCGCTAACTCTCCAAGCTTGCCACCCAACCAGGGGAAGGTGCTTTCATCGAGTTCGATGGTGTGGTGCTTGCGAAGCCAGTCGAGCATGTCGAGGTTGAGCCACATCGGCGCCATCCAGCTGATCGCGATCGTGGCCGCCACGCGGACTTCGTCGGGTGGCATCTTTGGGCTGAAGTCGTTGTAGGCGCCCGTGAGGTTCTCGAGGGCTTCACGGTGCGTCTCTGTGCCCGCGCGCGCCTCCAGTGCACCAAGGGCGAGGCACATGCTGGCCTTGACGGGCGCTTCGCGCTCCTTCTTAAGGCGTCGCGAGACGGTCAAGATGAGACCTTCAAGAGGCTCTGGTGCGTTTGCCAGGAGCCAGGCGGTGCGGGAGCGCGTTGCAGGGTCTTCGTGATTGAGATCTTTGAGGGAGCGCTTGCGGCTGCCCGGGTCAGCCAAAATTAGGGTTTCTTGTGAGCTAGCGCCCACTTTTTTCCAGGGTCTAGGATGATCCATTATCGTACCTTCAATCAACGTTCGTGGCGTCGATAGCCGCGGGCAGTCTCCGAACTGTATTCTGCTCGGTTCGATTCACTACGTTCGTGGCTAAAGTCACAGATAAGGGGTTCCCCGCCGGTTTTGGCCCTATATACTATTCGCATCTTGTTATTGCGCGCGAAGTTCTCGAGAGCTGCGGCGCAGCTGGGGCATGATCGTTGGTCACCGCGAATCTCTAGCTCTGTATTTTCCAGATTCGGGTTGATCGCATCGTGGTGGCCAGCGAGTTCGCGCATGATCTTAAACTCGCTGTGGCTTTCGCGGTACAGCTGGCCGAAACTCGCGGGTTCCGGACGGTCCCTGAGGCCGATGAGGTACTGGTCGTAGTTGTCGCGGCGCCCCGACCAGCCTGAGTTGAAGTCACTGCCGTACGCGCCATTTCGCTGGGAGTTAGGGAGGTCATTGCCCTCGAACACGGCAGTCGCTGTGTGATCCCCAAACGGATCCACATCAGTGAGCGTGTTGTCACCATAACCATGCAGGTTGAGGTTCTGGCTCCCAAGTCCGATGGGGTCGGGGCTGATGAAGATGCCGAGGTCAGGATCGAAGGTGCGGTAGCGGTTGTAGGCGAGGCCAGTTTCAGGGTCGGCGTACTGGCCGAGGAGCCGGAAGGGGGTGCTCTCCGTCGCGCCAGGCACCTCGTGAAAGCGGCCCATCGGGTCTCGATCGAACTCGGTCAGGATGTGGCCTTGGTCGTTCGCCAGCGCGACCGGCGCGCCTGCCTGATCGACAATGAGGTGCGTCCAACGGCCTTCATGGGTGCCATCCTGATCGCGGGTCACGACGCGTTGCGCCCAGGGGACGAGGTCTCCTTCTCGGTAGCAGTAGGTGCGCTCTTCGACGATGGGATCGCCAGCGGCGGCCGCCGATTCGCGGATCTCATGCACCAGCGCGTCGCCGTCCCACATGAAGCGCGTCTGCTGAACCAGCTCGGGTTGCATGCCAGGCGTTTGGCGGAGCTCGCGCTTGAGCACGCGCCGCCCGAGGGGGTCGTACCGAAACTCGACCCGTGCCCCGTCAGGTCGTGACACCTGGGCCAGGTTGCCTTGGGCGTCCCACTCGTAACGCCACACATCCACGCCGCCGCCGTCGCGCGGGGACCGTTTCTCCAGCAGCTCACCGTCAGTCCCCCAGACGTACTCGACGCTACCGTGCTCCAGCACACGGTTCTCGCGGTCGTAGCGGGTGTGTCGGCCGGCCTCGTAGCGGTTGCCCGCGCCGTCGTAACGGTACGTCTTCCGCCCTGTCCCACCCTTTGGTTCCCAGGCCGTGAGCCGATGACGTGGATCGTACTCGAAGCGATCCGCCGTGCTTCGCACGGGATCAGCTAGGGTGACTAAATCGTCTACGGCGGACCACTCGTAGCCGCGCGCGAGCGCGCTCCCGCCGAAGCCACCAAGGGTCTCAGGTTGGCCCTGGGGTGTCGTTTGAGGTGAGCCCACCTGGAGCCCGGTGAGGCGGCCCACGATGTCGAAGCTCAGATCCAGCCGCCCTCCACCTCCGAACAAACGAGCGACCTCCAGTCCCATCGCGTCCTTTTCCAGGTCGATGCGCTGCTGTCCATCGAGCAGGCAGGTCGTGGGCTCGCCAGCCGCGTCGTGAGTGAACTCGGCCTCGTAGCCCAGCGATGAACGCGTGCGAACTCGCGCGTTGATGGCGCTCAGGGTGTGCTCGAGCGTGATCGTTTCGCCATCGATGACCTGCGTCTCTTGCACCACGTTGCCCATCGCGTCGCGCTGAAGGGCGAACTGGCCAGCAGGGCTGGTCATCGAGAGTGGGCGGCCTAGCAGGTCGTAACCGAAGGTGTGCTCGGTGCCGTCCGAGAATTGCTGTTTGATGAGCTGTCCCGCTGCGTCGTACTCCAGCTCCACCATGCGGCCTGCGCCGGTCTCGATGGTCGTCACCCGCCCCATCAGGTCGCGTTGGTACCAGAGGCGCCGGCCCGAGAAGGTGTCTTCACCCTCGAGTAGCGGCCGCATGCCGTAGCGGTAGTGGTAGGGGTCACCGTCGGCGCGTAGCACCTCCACGCACCAGCCCTCGCGGTTGTAGAGGAAGCGCTCTGATTCTCCGTTCGGATGCACGATGGCGATGAGGCGGTCGAGCCCACCGTAGAGGTAGCGGGTGGTGGTGCCATCAGGGTGCATCACCGTGGCGAGCCGTTTGTCGCCGTCGTACTGGAAGCGAGTCACCGCGCCGTTGGCGTCGTAGATGGCTTGCGGACGGCTGCCATCCGAATAGGCGCAGCGCACCTCCGCACCTAGCGCGTTGCGGATGGCGACCACCCGGCCCCAGTCGTCGTGACGATACTCCCAGAACGCTCCGTTCGGCTCCACTCGGCGGATGAGGTTGCCGTCCGCGTCATAGCTGAAGGTCGCCGCGGCACCATTGCCGGTGATCCACTCCGTCATCTGCCCGCGATCGTCATAACGAAAAGTGGTCACCGCCCCGCCCGTGTTGACCCGCTCCACCATGTTGCCACGGTCGTCGTAGGCGTAGGTGTGCGTCGAACCGTCAGGCTCGACTATCTGCGTGACGAGCCCGCGATGATCGCGCGTGAAGCGTCGGGTGCGCCCGAGCGGGTCCGTCTCCGACAAGAGCCGCCCGCGCGGGTCACGCTCGTACGTCGTCGTGGCCTCCATCGGATCGGTGAGCGCGGTGAGGTGGCCGAAGGCGTTGAATTGCCGCGTCGTCACGCCACCGGCCGCCACCGACTTGTCCGCCCGCCCTGCTTCGTTCATGAAGTAGCGCGTCACCTGGAGCGAATCCGCGACCTCGATGTAGCCATCGTCGAAGAACTCGATCTTCACGTGGTGGACGCCCTTCGCCTGGGTGGCGCCGTCAGCCAGGAGGGCTGGCACGCTGGATGCCAGGCTAGGGTCCGTTTGGCCGGGGTAATCCGCCCAGGTCTCGTAGCAGCGGCCATCAGCGCCATAGCGATAGTGCACCACCAGACCGGAGGGCCGCGCGTGACGCTCCATGCGGTGGTTGGCGTCATAGGCGAAGTGATTCTGGTAGCCGTCGGCGTCGGTCACACGCGTGAGGTCGCCGCGATCATCGTAGGTGTACGTCACGAACCGCACCCAGCGCCCCTGGTGCCTGGCGTTCTTGACCTCGATGCTGCTGATGCGTCCATCGTTTCCACGGCGGAACACGACAGCCCGCTTGGCGGAGTCGGTGGCTTTGACCAAGAGCCCGCGGTCGTAGTGGAGCTCGATGGTGTTGTGGTTGCGGTCACGCACCGACCACAGGATGAGGGCGTCCCCTGGGAGCTCGGGTAGCGATCGGAAGTGGCGGAGCTTACCGTCGGCTGCATCGAGCGTCAGGCCACCGGCCTCGGACCACAGCATCCACCCGTCGGCGCTCACGGAGGTGTCCTCGCCTGCCTTGAGGACCGGGAACCTGACGTTCTTACCTTCTGGTGTCGTTAGGATCACTGCTCGACGCGTGAGGCGCAGACGGTACGCGAACGAGTGGCTCCAACCGTGACCGATCCCCACGTCCTGCTTGGCCGCCTTCGAGCTGTACTGGCGCTTGAACAGGAAGGGCATCGGCCCGCCCAGCACCACGTCGCACACTGGCAACGTGAAAACGCGTCCGGTCGACAACTCGACCGGATCACCCGCCGAGGGATTATTCGTGTGGATATTGCATTCCGAGCCGGCCGACGCCGCGCAGTTGCCGTCTCCATCGGCCCCGTCGCCCCCGTTCTCACCGTTGGCCCCCTCCTGGCCACCCGTCCCGCTGCCACCCTTGCCTCCTGACCCACCCCCGTCGCCGCCGCCTCCCATCACGAAGGCGCCAGGGTTCATGCCGGGCGGGGCCGGGATGTTCGGCGCGGGAGCGGTGCGAGCCATGTGCCGATTATGCCGCCGTGGAGGTCCGTGAACAGCCGAGAGTGCCCACGCATCACCTAGCCGTAGCAGTTCGAAGCTCAATGACCGCTGAAGGTGGCAGTCAGGCCAGCTGGCCGAACAAGGGGTTTGGGGGGGGTTGGACGGGTCGCACCAGGGCGGCGGCGCGAGGCAGGCGCCCCACGGTCGCGCAAGTTTGCCCCATTGCCACGATGACTGGCATGGCTTGTGTGGATGCGAGCGGTGCAGCTTGGGTGGTTAGTTGGTCTATCAGCGCTCGGCGCTTGCGGACCGGGCGCTTCGGGGTGGGCGGAGCCGCTGATCGCGCCTGAGGACGAGTGGCGGAACACACCTGGCTTCCTCGCAGCACAGGGCAGGGAACCTGACGATGTGAAGGTTCTCGTTGAGGCGCCGAGTGCTCAGGGTGATGACGCGGCGCCGGAGTTGAGCTCGAGCGCCGCCGAGCCTCATGAGTCGATGCGGTCAGGTGAGGTCACCGAGGCTGCGGAGCGCGCTCCTGAGGTCTCACGGGACGCTGCGCCGCTGCCGAGCGGTGCCGCGGGGGGCCGCGCGCTCGGGCGCTTCAAGAACACCTACTACGACTTCCCGCATCAGGCGGCGCTGCCGGGGGGCGGCGCGGTGCCAATTCACGACGCCTCGTGCCGCGAGGTCGCGGAGGTGCCGGGTGAGTTCTATCAACGGCTGTGCGTGCAGGGCAGCGGGCTGCTCTCAAGCGGTGAGACGGTGAGTTTTGCGAAGCGCGGCTGCGCCTGCGCGACGCGCTGTGAGAAGACAGGGCAGCAGCTGTGCTTCGACAAGCTCGACGCGGTGCGCTTCCCATGGGGCCGCGGCGCGCAGGGCACGCCGATCAACGCGCTGCGCAGCCTCGCGGTGGACCCGTCTGTGGTGCCGCTCGGCTCGCTGGTGTATCTGCCTGAGTTCGATGGTCTGACCTTACCCGGTGGCGCAATGCACGATGGCTGCTTCGTCGCCGAAGATCGCGGGCTGTGGGTGAAGGGGCGTCACGTGGACGTATTCGCCGGGACACAGTCCATGCGCCTCGCGCTCGAGCGTCAGATCCCCACCGGGCGCGGCGTGCACGTGGTGCTCGGCGCCGATCGCTGCCGCGCAGCAGCGAAGTAGCGCCCAGGTGCCGTCGGCGCGCCGCTACCCCGCGTCGCTGGGGGTGCCTGTGTCGCCTGCGCCTGCGCCGCTCGCGCCGGCACTTCCTGCGGCGCCTGCGCCTCCGGTTGCGCCCGATCCGCCCGCCGCGCCTGAGCCACCCGAGCCACCTTGGCCGGCGGCGCTTGAGCCGCCTTGACCTGCTGCGTCGGCGGAGCCGTCAGGGCCGGCCTCGGGCGGGTCGGCGCTGGCGTCGGCGATGGCCCACTCGTCACAAGTGTCCGCCGCCAGCGCGCGAGCGCGCACGTTGTCAGGGCACGCCTCAAAGAGGCTGTCTTCACCGGTGAGCCAGGCCTCCTCCGTGAGCGAGGCGACACGGTACACCGTGAGCTTCTTCGGATCTTTCAGGCGGATGCAGCCAGGCTCCGTGCTCTTCTTTGCGTCCCGCCGGCCCTGGCAGCTGACCACCACCGCGGAGGAGAGGCAGGTGCCGGCGCCCGGGTGCTCCATCGCGTGGATGGGCGGGCAGTTGGCGGGGCAGGTGGAGGCGGACTCCGGGCACTCCGAATCACACGCGCAAAGCGCCGCCCCCGCCAAGGAGAGTAGCGTCACCGCCATCAGAAACTTCGCCTTAGCCATGCTCCGCTCGACTTCGACCTTCAGTGTAGAACGTCAGTTTAACTGTGTATTGCGGCCAATGCGTCAGCTAAGGTGCTCGCTCGTGAGGCGCGGCTCAAATAACGTCAGCTGGGCTCACTAGCTAGGGGGCGCCTCGTTCACCAGCAGATCATCGAGCCGGTGTAACCGCACTCCGGGCGCGCCATCAGCGCGTAGGTCATCCCCGTGAGGAAGCCGAAGCCAAGGCCCATGCCGCCGCCCACCAAGATTTGGTCGGCGGACTCATAGTCCCCCGCGCCGCGCCCGACGGCGGTGATCACGCTGAGCACCAGGGGCACCCCGATGTGCCCCGCCAGGCTGCCGCCATTGAAGCGCCCCCGGCTCCACTTAGTGGTGTCGAACAGGAACACCGCGCCGCCGTGGCCTAGGCCGGAGAACGCCGCGAAGCTGTGAGAAGAGGGCATTCCCAAGGACTCACAGCCAGGGCCACCCCGGTTCGAGTCATCGCAGCCCGGGCGGTCACCCTCGAAGGCGTCCTTCATCACCTCTTCGTTGAAGAGCGTCAGGGCACCTAAGGTGAGCAGCGGGGCGATCACGGAGACGTGCCAGCGCGCCTTCCAGCCGACGGTCGCCTCAGGGTCGGAGTAGAACAGCCGCGGCATCACCGCCTCGAAGCCCAAGGAGCCCACGGCCGTGATGGTGGAGACGGTGCCCCAGGTCTCGTTGCGCTGCGGGGGCGCCGTCTGCGCGGAGGCGGACGTGGCGAACAGCGCCACCAGACCTGCAAAGCTGAATGCCAGGCTCTTTCGCATCACGGGTATGATTGGAGCCCGGCTGGCGTTGGGCCAAGATTGTTGCGAGGCGGGAGCAGGTGACGCGCGCTGGACGCCAACCCCCCGATCCCCATGAAAATCAGGACGGCGCCTGGGCGGGAGCACGAGCGCACGAGTCCAGGTCAGGGTGAGGCGCATCGCGCGATGCTCAGCGCGTGGTGCCTGGGGTGAACACGCCGCCGGGGCCCACGGCGCCGAGGTGGCGCGTGGCCATGCGGGTGCCGCCTTGGTAGCGGCCATAAGCTTGGGCGAAGGCGTCGCCGAACAGCAGCGAGAAGACGTGCTTCTCTTCGCTAGTCAGGTCACCGTACCGTTGTTCGTACAATTTCCACAGCGACTTGAAGCGGAACGGGCCCACGGTGATGCCCTCCGGCTTGCGCGCGTTGGGGTCGTCTAGCATGCGCTCGATGGCCGCTGGGCTGAGCTCCTTGAGGAGCGATTTAACCCCCTGCATCACGCCGTTGATCATCGCGATGTGGTGCGTCATGAGGTCCGCCAGGGTGCCCTCGATCTCGCGCGGGGCGTCCGAGAGCGGCGTGCGCCAGTCGAGCAGCCCCGTGGCGAGCTCCTCCGCCGACTTGGCGTGGCTCACCACCTGGGAGCTGCGCTTGACGTCGATTGAGCCGCTGATTTCCATGTCGGAACGGAACTGGCGGTAGCCGTCGCGGAGCGGCACGAACGTCTGCAGGAAGACGCTGAGCACCTCCTGCAGCTTGGTCAGGAATAGCACCAGATCGTCGACCGACTCCGGGGCGCCGCGGCTCGGCACCAAGCGGCTCGCGAGCTCCTTGAGGCCCTGCAGCGCCACCGCCTCCTCGCGCGTGGTGCTCTGCGGCGCGTGCGGGATGGGCGAGCCGAGCGAGGCCGCTAACCGCTGAAAATCAGGCTCCGTCAGCAGCGCGGGCATCTCGCGCGCCATCGCCTGGAGCGCTGGTACCCGCTGCTCGGGAGGGTAACGACCGATTTGGTCATTGATGCTGGTCATCAGCTCGGTGAACGCGCGCCGGTAGTTCGCGTAGGGCGTGAGCTGACCCTGGGCGGCCGGCGCTGGCGGGCCACCTAAGCCGGGTGAGGCGTAGCTGGCGACGCCGAGCGGGGGGTGCCCGCTGGTGGGGGCGACCTCCACCTCCGTTCGGAAGATGGTGA
>CAYQAC010000122.1:13347-15536 GCA_964415255.1 uncultured Polyangiaceae bacterium
CCGATCACCTGGTTCGGCTGCAGGCGACCCGCGGAGCGCAGCACCGTGCCGTTGGTGCTGCCCAGGTCGCGCAGCATGATCTGCCCGTCTTGCAGCTCAATCACCGCGTGGAAATCGGAGATGAAGGGCAGGTCGAGCCGGAGATCGTTCAGCGCGTTACGGCCAATCCGGATCGGCAGCTTGGGGAAGCGCCGCTCCAAGCTTGACTGATTCTTCGTGTTGGTGACACGTACGCCGTAACCCGCCGACACAGCTTGGACTCTATCAGCGGGTGCGGCGACCGGCCAGATGCCGCCCATCGCACCCATCGCACCCAGAGCGCGGCGGTCAGGTGCCCCTAGGTTGCCGCTTGTTTTGGGGGGTTTGGCAGGTCACTTGGCGGTCAGCGCTGGAGCCGACGCGAGAGTTTTCGTTGGTTATTTCTACCGGCCTCGGCGGGTGTGCGAGGTTACTGGCCATGCAGCGACAAGCGGTAGCCAAGGCCTGCGCCGTGGTGGCTGGCCTGGTCGTTGGGGGTGGGCTCGCGGTGGCCAGGCCCGCCAGCGCGCCGCCACCTCCCACCGCGACGCTTGAGGAGCGGCCTGCGGTGGTCGCGTCGCATGGGCTGCCCGAGGTGACACCCCAGGCCGAGGAGCCGGAGCCGACCTTGGACCGGGGGCCGGAGTACGCCGGGGCGACGCCCGAGGAGCGCGTCACCTTGGAGCGAGGCTTCCCGGAGTGGACCGAGGGCCTGAGCCTCCCGGCGCTCCACGTGGAGTACCGCGCTGAGGTGGAGCAGCACATCCAGGGCTTGCTCAAGGACGCGGGGCGGCGGAGGCGCGTGGAGGAGGCGCTCAAGGTGAGCGGTCGCTACGCCCACTTGGTGCTGCAGATCCTCCGAGAGCACGCGCTGCCTGAGGATTTGATGTACGTGGCCTTCGCCTCCAGCGGGTTCCAGCCGAGCGCGGTGTCGAGCCGTGGCGACGCGGGGCTGTGGCAGCTCTCACCCACCGAAGCGGTCTTGCATGGGCTCACGGTGAAGCCGAACTACGACGAGCGGCGCGACGTGGAGCTCGCGACGCGCGCTGTCGCGCGGCGCTTGGCGGACTTGCACCAGAAGTATGGCACCTGGGAGCTGGCGCTCGCGGCGCACCACGCGGGGGACGCGACCGTGTCGCGGGTGGCTGATGTTGGTGAGACCACGTTCTGGGAGCTCGCGGCGAGCGCGCTGCCGCGCACGACCCGTGAGTTCGTGCCGCTCGTGATCGCGACGGCCGTCGTCCTGAAGAACCAGCAGGCGTTTCAGTTCGGCCACGTGCGTCTGGACGATCCAGTCTATCCCACTCGGCTGCAAGTCCCAGCCGGCACCGACCTGTCCTTGCTCGCGCGCGCCGCGGGGACCAGCGCAGACCAGATCCGCGCGCTCAACCCCGCGATCTTGAGCGAGTTCGTGCCGAGCATCACCCGTGATCTCAGCGTCTACGTGCCCTCGGGCAGCGCCGGGCGCGCGCGGCTGTTGATGGCGCAGGTGATGAGCGGCTACGGCGCCGACGCCATGCACCGCCGGGTGCCCTCGAGCTTCGACTGGGGGCGCGATGAGCTCCCGCGCATCGCCGCGCCGGATCCCAGCCCCGTGGTGGGCGGTGATCCGTGGCTGCTCCCCTCGCTCGTCGCGCCACCCGCCGTGGCGGCGCCCGCTCCGGCACCTGCAGCTCCCGCAGCTCGCGCGCCTGAGGTCCCCGCCGCGCCGCCGCCCGCTCCACGGCGCGCGCCCAAAAAGCAGAGCGACTGGGCGGACCTGGCGAGCTCGGCGCCCGAGCCAGGGGGCCGATGATGCAGTTCGAGACAGCAAGGGGTGTGGCTCCCTGGCCGCTTCGGCTATCGTCGGCCGCCCTCGGAGCTGACCTCCGTGGGCAGGCCTCAACGAGCAGGGAAAACAGATGCTGATTGCCGACCCGCGTACGCTGCTACGGAAGCTGAACTCCACTTGCACCAAGGCGTTCGAGGCCGCGGCTTCGAGCTGCGTGTCGCACCGCCACTATGAGGTGACGGTCGAGCACGTCCTGATGGCGTTCTTGGACGATCCTCAGAGCGACGTCGTGTCGGCGCTCGCGCACTACAACGTCAACACTGAAGTGCTACGCGCCACGATGGAACGCACCGTCGGCGACATGAAGTCCGGTAACCCGGGCAAGCCGACGTTCAGCACC
>CAYQAC010000123.1:0-15260 GCA_964415255.1 uncultured Polyangiaceae bacterium
AGCGCCCTGGTGCTCCTGTGCGCCCTGAAGAGCACCCTGGTGCGCCTGCTCGCCCTGAAGAGCGCCCTCGTGCGCCGTGCGCGTGCTCATGGCGAGAGCAGCTCCAGGGCCAGCTGAGCGGCGTAGACGAGGCGCTCGCGCGCGCGCGGGGTGCCGTGAGGCTTGAGCCGCACCGCGTTGTTCAGCGGCCGCTCGTCGAGCCCAATCAGGCGGCGAGGGTCGACCACGACCTGCGCTAGCGGTGAGTCGCCACGGAAGTGAAGCTCGCGTGAGGCCCCCCTGCCGCTCCAGCGCTCGAGCTGTTCGCTGCCGTCCTCCGCGATCAGCAAGATCTCCACTGGGAGCTCAAGCTGCCCGTCGCGGTACACCACCACGCGCGCCTCGCGCCCGTCCGCGCTGGGCTCAATCTCACGCACCCGGTAGTCGACGCCGCCGCGCTCGAACAGCATCAGCGAGAGGTTCCGCGCGGCGTCCTCGCCCATCGTCTCCTGGACGGCGGCGATGAGCTGGGGCGGCCCCGGGTGGCGGTAGCGGTAGTAGCGCGCGTAGCGCGCCAGCGCGGCGTCCATTTTCTCGCGCCCATACACCGCCGCTAAGGTGTCGAGCGCCGTCTGGGTGCGCGCGTACACCAGCGCGCCCAGGCTCATGAAGCTAGTGAAGTCGGCGGCCGGCCGCGCGATGGCGCCATCTCGCCCGTACTCCGCCGCGATGACCCGGCCCACCGCGCGCTGCGACAGGCTGAGCCCCAACAGGCTCAGTTGGGAGGCGTCGCCGTAGCGCTCGGTCATCGCTAAGAGCTCCGCGTAGCTCGTCAGTCCTTCGTCCAAAAACGGCCACCTGGCCTCGTCGGTCGCGACAAGACCGTAGAACCACTGGTGCGCGAGCTCATGCAGGGTGACGGCCTCCACCTGGCGGCCGACGTAGCCCGCGCTCCAGCGGCCGCCGGTGGTGATGAAGCTCGGGTACTCCATGCCGCCTGAGCGCGCGGCGTGGCGCGGCGGGTGCACCACGGTGAGCGTGGGGTAGGGGTAGGCGCCGTAGCGGCGCCCGAAGTGGGCGAGCCCGAAGCGGACGGCCTCCAGGGTAGAGGCCGCGTTCTGCTCATGGCCAGGCGGGTAGAGCAGGTGCACCTGGACCCCTGAGAGCTGCTCCTCACGCCTCAAGAAGCCTGGCCAGGCGGTCCACGCGAAGTCGATCGCGTGCTCGAGTTGGAACCGCAGCCGGCGCCGGTCTCCAATAATTTCCTCGTGGAGTTGTTTTCCGCTGGCGCCCACCTGCGCCCGCGCGGGGACGTCGAGCGTCACGTCGTAGTGGCTGAAGTCGGCGTAGAACTCGGCGTGCGGGTGGAAGGCGAAGTGCCGAAACCGCCCGTCAGGCTCGAGCCGCGCGAGCTTGGGGAACCACTGCGCCACCAGGAAGTAGTCGCCGCTGTAGCCCGTGCGCTCGATGACGCGCGGCAGCTTGGCCTCCCACGCGAGCTCCAGGTGCAGCTCAGCTCCCGGCGGCAGCGGCGCGGGCAGCGGCACCTCAATATCGGTCTCGTCGTCAGGATCGTCCGGGCTGTGGGGCGCCGCGCGCTGCCATAGATCGACGCCGGGGTGCTCGCGCGCGGTGAGCCGCGTGAGCTGGATGTGGCCGTAGTCTGCCGCGCCGCCGCCGCTCCGACCCGCGCCGTAAGGCGAGCGCAGGAACAAGCTGCGCTCGTGCTTGAAGGCGTTGAGGTAGAGGTGGAAAAAGAGCGCCGGCACGCTTGCCTGGCTCGTGTTCTTCCAGCGCAAGCTGGCGGTCGCCGTGATCTTCTGGGTGGCCTCATCCAGCCGCGCGTCGATGGTGTAGTGGCTCACGGGGTCAGGCGGCGGGGGCATGGCCTGGTCGTGCTCCCAGCGCTCGCCCAGCGCCCGCGGCGCGTCCTCCCGGGGCGTGTGCCCGATGAAGGGGCTCACCGCGCGGCGCTCAGCGTCAGGTGGGCTGACTGGCGCCCCAGCCTCGCCCGGTGTGTCGTCAGCCACACTGTCCGGCGCCTGGGCGGCGCGGTCCGTGGCGCCCCTGAGCGCTTCGTCAGCTGCGCTGTCCAGCGCCTGAGAGGCGCGCCCCGTGACGCCCCTGAGCGCTCCGTCAGCTGCGCTGTCTGCGGCCGCGCCGAGCGACGCGAGGCCGAGCCCGAGCCCGATGAAGCCCACCAGCAGCTCCCGCGCGAAGCGCAGGCCGCGCGCGCTCGGCATGGGGGGCTGGCTGGCGCCGCGCCGCGGGTCGCCGGAGTCAGGCGCTGAGCCGCGCCGCTGGCGATGTCCGCGGATCATGGGAGCCTCACGCGGCTCCTGCCCCTGGTACAGCTCACGTGAGCCTCGCGTCGCTCAGCGCGCCTCTTAAGCCCAATGAAGAGCCCCTCAGGGGCTCTCAAGCCCCACCACGCGCTGCTGCACCAGCGTGAAGAGGATGCGGAGCGCGTCGAGGCGCGTCATGCCGCTGACGTCGAGGATCTCCTCGACGCTTGTCACACCGTCGACCAGCGACAGCAAGAAGCCGGCGCGGTGGTCCAGGCTGAGCCAGCGGATTTGGTCGGGTGGCACCGCCACGCTGAGGACCTGATCGAGCGAGCCGAGCCGCGCGGCATACATCTGCGTCAAGATCTCGCGGCAGCTCTCCGCGTGGCGCTTCGCGTCCACGTGGTTTGGGTCCGTCTCGAGCACGCTCTCGGCGATCACCAGGGCGCCGGTGTAGTCGCCCACCGCGTAGCGATCTTTCATCTCCATGATTGGGGAGCCGGAGGCGCGCGGTGGGGGCTCGGTCGGTGGCGTGGGCGCCTCGAACGGATCGGGGCGGTCTAGCTGAGGTGGCCTGGGGCGGCTCACCAGATCCAGGGCTGAGCCTGCCTCTTCCTCTAGGGTCAGCACCTGGAGCCCAGTCGGCGTGCGGCTCCCTTGAGGCACGCTCGGGATCTGGGCGGCTGGGATCCACGGGGTGGCGCGGTCTTCATCAGGGGGCGGCAGTGAGTCCGGCGACGAGGACAGATCCATGCGCGGCCGCAGGGGCTCTGGGTTGGTGCGGGTGTCGCGCGCGCTGTAGTGGGGCAGCGGGGTCACCGTCCGGCGCGCGTGCACCGAGGGCTCTGGCGGTAGCGGGGGGAAGCCCTGGAGGTCGAAGTCAGGCGCCGGCTCGAGCGGGAACTCCGAGGGGAGTGCACCCATCGGCGGAGCGCCTCGATGCTGCTCGTCAGGTACCACCGTGACGCGGTCGAAGGTGTCCTCATCAGGGCGCGCGAAACCACCCGAAGCGTCGTCATCCCAGCTGGCGTCGATGTCAGCCGTCTCGGGCGGGCGCGAGGCCAAATCGGGAGGATCTGAGGAGGCCATGAGGGGATCTTAGGCGGTTAGCTGACTGCTTTGGCTCACTGGGTCCGGGAGACGACTCCCTTGAACATGCGCACGGTGCGCGCGAGCACCTCGATTTGAGCCTTGAGCTCGGTGGCGTTCTTGGCGCGCATGGCGGCCTCGGTGTCCTTCAAAACGCCCTTGGCCTTGTCGATGGCGTCGCGGCCAAAGTCGCTGGTGGCCACGATCTTTTCGACTTGAGGGAACAGCCGCTCAATCTCGGCCACCAGCGTCTCCGCCTCTTGCTTGGCCTCCTCGAAGGCCTCGTCTACGCGCCGCTCGACCATGAAGTCTTTGGCGTTCTCGATCATGTCGCGCAGCTCATCTTGAGTGAGGCCGCTCGTCGCGGTCACCTGGATGGATTGCTCCTGCAGGGTGTCTAGGTCCTTGGCCTGGACGCTGACGATGCCGTCCGTGTTGATCTCGAAGGTCACCTCGATCTCCACGTGGCCCTTCGGGGCGCGCCGGAGCCCAGTGAGGATGAACTCGCCGAGCAGCTCGTTCTCGTCAGCCTGCTTGCTCTCCCCCTGCATCACCAGGATCTTCACCGCCGTTTGGTCGTCGCGGCTGGTGGTGAACACCTTCGTGCGGCTGGTGGGCACCGTGGTGTTTTGGGGGATCAGCTCCTCGAAGTAGCTCCCGAAGGTCATGATGCCGAGCGCGTGCGGGGTCACGTCGAGCAGGATCATCTCGTGGCGATCCTCCACCAAGGCCGCCCCTTGAATCGCCGCGCCGAGCGCCACCACCTCGTCAGGGTGCACGCCCTTGTTCGGCTCGCGCTGGAAGTAGTCCGACACCGCGCGGTGCACCGCCGGCATGCGCGTCATGCCGCCGACCAGCACCACGTCCTCCACCTCGTCGACGTCGAGCCGAGCGTCGGCCAGCGCCTGGCGGCAGATGTCGATGGTGCGCTCGACCAAGTCTTCAGTGAGCTGCTCAAGCACCTCACGGGTGAGGCTGCGCTGGAGGTGGAGCGCCTCGTTCCTCCCGGTTGAGATGATGAACGGCAGGTTGATCTCGGCGCTCTTCACCTGCGAGAGCTCACACTTCGCCTTCTCCGCGGCGTCGCGCAGGCGCTGGAGCGCCATGCGATCTTGGCGCAGGTCGAGGTCGTGCTCGTCTTGGAAGCCCTGCACCAGCCAGTCGATGATGCGCGCGTCGAAGTCCTCTCCCCCGAGGAAGGTGTCACCGGTGGTGGCGATCACCTTGAACACCCCGTGGGCGCCGATCTCAAGCACGCTCACGTCGAAGGTGCCGCCGCCGAGGTCGTACACGGCGACCGTCTTGTCCATGCTCTTGCCGAAGCCATAGGCCAGGGAGGCGGCGGTCGGCTCGTTGATGATGCGGATCACCTCGAGGCCCGCGATGGCGCCGGCGTCCTTGGTCGCCTGACGCTGGCTGTCGTTGAAGTAGGCCGGCACGGTAACGACAGCCTTGCTGACCTCTTCGCCGAGGTAGTCCTCCGCGATGACCTTCATCTCCTGCAGCACCATCGAGCTGATCTCAGGCACCGAGTAGACCTTGTCGCGCAGGTGGATCCGGACGTCGCTGTGGGGGCCCTCGACGATGCTGTACGAGGACGTCATCACCGAGTTCTTGACCTGCGGCGAGCTCCACTTGCGCCCGATCAGCCGCTTGGCGGCGTAGACGGTGTTCTCGGAGTTGGTGATGGCCTGCCGCTTGGCGATGTGGCCGACCAGGCGCTTACCTGCCTCCGTCACCGCCACCATGCTGGGGGTGGTCTTGTAGCCACCGCGGTTCGAGATCACGACCGGCGCATCGCCTTCCATGATGGCCACGCAGGAGTTGGTGGTCCCCAGGTCGATGCCAATGACGCGCTCCATAGTTCCCTTCCTCAGCGGCTGAGGTGTCAGCCGGTCACCTGAGCTTCCTAGCGTATGTCAACCAAGGCCACTAGAGCGCCGATCAGTTTGCCGCCAAACGGACCAGGAAAACCGCCCCATGCGGGGCGAGGGTCCGGTTTTCCTGGTCCTCTGCTCAGCGCTGCTTTCCTTCGTGCCGCTCTAGTTGCTGGATTTGAGGACGACAAACGGTAACCCGTTTGTCGTCCTAGGGCGACAAACGAGGTTAGCGCAAGTCGCCGTCAAATTGGGCCGTCCTCAAGTTTCACTGCGGATCCGCCGCAACCACAGCTGGACCGGCTCGCTCTGGGGGTCGAGCAGCGCCGCCTGCTGGATCTCGGCGAGCGCCTCCGCCGGCTGCCGGTTGGCGAGCAAAGCGCGCGCGAAGGTGGTCCGGAAGTCGCTTCGAGTGGGCCCGAGCACGACCGCGCGCCGAGCGAAATCGATCGCCCTGAGCGGCTCCGCCCCGGCCTCGATCCAGCACCGCGCGGTGCGATCAAGCAACGAAGCGTCACCGGGCCGTCCGCGCGCGGCCTTCTCGTAGCTCCGCGCCGCTTCAGCGAAGCGACCCGCGCGCTCCTCGTACTCGCCCTGGGTCTGGTAGCTCGCCGCCAAGGAGGCGCCGGCCTGGGCCTGAACTCGCTCGTACTCTAGCTTGAGCTCAGCGTCCTCAGGCATCAAGCTCGCGGCCAGCCGCAGTGAGCTCGCGGCGGCGACCGGATCGCCCGCGGCGAGGGCCTGCTTCGCCGCCTGGCGGTACTCACTGATGTGGGCCTCCCGCGCCTGGGCGACGCGATCTTCATAGCGGCGCCGCACGCTGTCCCCGACGATCTCCTGCACCGCGCCGCGACCGGGCGGCTCTGGAGGTGGGTTGCTCAAGGGCCGGGGGGCGATGAACCCAGGATCGGACGCGCGGCGCTGTGGCGGCTGCGAGGCGCGTGTGGGCGGCCTCGCGCTCGCTCGCTCAAGGACCCGCGCGTGCTCCTCGATCTGCCGCCGCGCGCGGGTCTCCTGCTGGGTGCGCGCTCGCTCGTCAGTCAACATCCGATCGAGGGCGCGCGTCTGGCGCTGGCTGTGGAGGTAGGCGTCGTACTCGGCGCGGCGCGTCCGGCGCGTGAGCGTGTCGTGCGCCTCCGTCAGCACCTGGAAGATGCGCTCAAGCTTGGGCTTGAAGTGGCCGAGCCTGCGCCCGAAGTACTTGTCGGGGTGAAAGACGCCCACGGTGTTGAAGTAGGCGTCCTTGATCTGCTTCTTCTCAGCGTCGCGCTCGACCCCGAGCAGCTGATAGTAAGAGAGAATGTCTAATTGGTAGTAGGTGTCGAGGATCCGGCGCTTGCGGGGCAGTTCGAGCTCGACGTCCACATCGAGCTCGCTTGGATCGTATAGCGCGGCGGCGGGGTGCAGGCTGATCCCCGAGAGCTCCACCTGCTCCACCACGGCGAAGCCCAAGCTAGGCCGGCTCTGGGGGGGCTGGCTCCCCTCTGGACGGCTCGCCCTGGGTTGGCTCCCGAGGCCCTCTTGGCTGTCGCGGCTGTGCGCCGCGTCGCGTGCTGCGCCGCGCGGCGGGTGGCTGCTGTGCGCCGGCGGCGTCTCAGCGCCGTATTGGATGGCGCCCAATGTGACCAGGCGCCGTAGCAGCTCATCCACCCGCTCTTGCGGGATCCCAGTCGCGATGGAGAGATCACTCGCAGCGCTGCGCCCGTCGACGCGCGAGAGCAAAAATGCCTCCTCAGGCCCGATGGGGAGCTGGCGCAGGTTCACTCCAGGCGTCAGCTGGGGGACCGTGTTGGGCTTGTACACGCCGTCTGCCAAAGCTGCCTCACGAAGCTGGGGGGCCGTGTGTTGCCACCTGTCGCCGGCGCAGTCTACCCAACTTTGGTTGAAATGCGCGTGTCATCCGCGGCCAAGCTGTCACGCCCCGTGGCCCGATGGGCATCAACTCACCCTGGAGGCGCCCGCAGATCGGCGGCCATCCACGGCCAGTGCTCCGGGGCCAGGCAAATAGCAGCCTCCAGGCCCTCAGCGACGCGCTGGCTGAGCGCCTCTGCGCGTGGGTCAGGCGCTTCAGTCAGCTCGATGCGCTGCATCACCAGTCGAAAGCCCCCTTCGTGCGGCGTCAGGTAACCGAGCACCAAGGGCGCGTTAGCGCGCGCCGCGATCCGTTGTGGCCCCACCGCGATGGAGCCCTCGCCGCCGAACCAGCGCACCGCGCCGCGCCGGGCGCGCCCAGGTAAATCAGGCAAGAACCCGACGGCGCAGCCCCGCTTCAGCGCCCGCACGATGCGCGTGGTGGCGCCTGGCTTGCCCCGGTGGATCACCTCGAGGCCGCGCCGCTCGCGGTGGGTGTCCACGTGGCGATCGAGCGCTGGGTCGTAGCTCTCCCGCACCACGATCGCTGGCGCCTGGGCGCCTCGTGCGCGGCACAGCTCAGCGACTCGCGCCGCGAGGCACTCGAACGGCCCCAGGTGGGGACACACGAACACCACCCCGCGCCCCTCGGCCAGCGCATCGACCAGGCAGCGCTCGCTCTCAGCGTCGACCACCACCCCGGTGTCCCCAGCCCGCCGCAGGAGCAGGCCCCGCGCGAGGTTCTCACCCGCGTGGCGGAAGCAGGCGCGGCCAAGCTCAGCGCGCCGCCCTGGATCGGCATCAGGCAAAGCCAGCTCGAGCTGGGCCAAGGCGCGGCGGCGCAGCCCGCCGGCGAGGCGGTGGGCCAGCGCCCCCGCGGCGCCGAGCAGCGCGAGCAGCGCGAGCGGCGGGGTGCGGTCCGCCAGCCACAGCAGGCTGACGATCAGCGCGCGCAGCGCGGCGTTCTTCAGCGCCTGACGGCGGCCCCAGCGGCCCCCCTCCCGGAGATCACGACGGCCTAACTGACTGTCAGTTAAACGAACTAACTGGCGGGCCGCGCGCGGCGCTGGGGTCTCAGTCAGTCTCCCTGATGTCTTCGCGCTCACGGCTTGCTGCATTGGCAGGCGGCGCGGACCCGCTCTTCGGCGCGCTTCACCCGCTCCGCGGCGCGCGCGCAGCGCCCCTCGAGATCGCGCTCGCCCGACAGCTCGCAGATCCGCTGCTTGGCGCGGGTGAGGCCCTCGAGGGCGCGGCAGGCGTTGGTGCAGTCGAGCGGCCCCTGGCGGCCCTCCGATTCGCTCAGCGCCGTGAGCTCGTCCTCGAGCCACTCTTCCCACTCGAGCAGGGTGACTGGATCCACCTGCCGCCTGGGCGGTGGGGACGAGTAGCGTGGGCCGTCCAGCGTGTTGCGAGCCGCGCCGCCCTTCTCGGAGTAGCCCGGCGCTGGCTGGCGTTGGCTCAGATCGGCTGGGTAGCCGGCGGCGGCGGGGCTCTCGGCCTCCGCATCAGCGGATTCGGCTTGAGGTGCGCTTTGGGTACCGCTGGGGCGCGGCGGCGCGCTCGCGCAGCTGACGAGCAGGGCGCTCAGCAACGCCGCACCGCACCAGCTCCTGAGCGCGTTGAAGGCGTGCATGGATTTTCGGGGGGTTGGACGGCACCGCAATCGGCGTCGCCTCAGCGCCTCGATGTACGGGCGACCGGCCGGTCGCCCCCCTACGATCGCAGCCACGCGTTGTGGCGCGTGAGGCTTCATGGTGCGCCCCCTTCGGGCAGCGCTCGCTCAATGACCTGCTCCTGGATGTTCATGGAGGCTTCGAACGCCGTCAGGGCCCTTGCCTTGGCTTGGGCCGCGCCGTCGGTGTCGCCGTCCGCCTTGAGCTTCACCGCGCGGCGCTCCTCCACCAAGCCGCGCACCTCGAACAGGTGACCTTGGAAGTAGCTCACCTCGCGCGCCTCCGTGAGGCCAGCCTCGATGTCCTTCAGCGCCTCGTCGAAGCGCCCAGCCTGGCTCTTGAGATCGGCCAGGCGTGCGCGGGTGTCTGCAAGCACCTCGCGCGCCTCCACGAAGTCGCCGCTCGGCTTGGAGCCCTGGACGATCGCTTCGAGCGTCTGGATCGCGCGCTGGGGCTCCGCCGTCTCCAGCTGATCGGCGATGTGGTGCCCGCTCCGAGCGCGCGACAGGAAGGCGAGCAGCGCGGGGCTGATCGGCTCACCGCCGTCTTCACTGACGCACACCGCCGGCGCGTCCGTTTGGGAACAGCCACTGACGGTCAGGTTGGCGCCCAACGCGAGCAGGAGCACGAGCCGGCCGAAGGCGCGAGTCATCGGGCCCCCCAGCGCGCGTAGCGGTTGTGGCGCAGATCGCGGGCGCGGGCCGAGGCGATGCGGTCCATGCGGTCGGAGGTGCTCTCGGTGTCGAACTTCTCCGCGAACAGCGGCCCGGTGGAGCGCGAGACCGCGAGCTCAGAGCGCGGCAGGGTGGGGAGCGCGGCGACGCCGGGTGGCCCGTCTGGGCTGTGGCTCGTCAGCGCTGGCCCGAGCCACAGCCACATGGCGGCGGCCGCGGCGAGCACGCTGAGCGAGCCGAGCCAGGCGCGGCGGCGGCGCACGGCGTCGAGCGACACCAGCTGCGCTCCGCGCTGGCTCTCTGGCGCTGAGCGCCGCTCAGCGTGCGCGAGCGCTGCCTGGATCAGCGCCTGGTTCTGCGCAGGATTGATGCGCCCCGGGCTGTGCGCGGCGAGGGCAGCGCGACCCAACTCGGCCAGCGGGTGTTCGGCGCCGCGCTCCCAGGCCTGCGCCAGCGCCTCAGCGGCGACTTGCTCCTCCGAGGAGGCCGGCGCGTGTGGATCTTCGAGCGCCAGCGCGAGCAGCGCGGGGTGGGGGCTCGCGGCTGAGCTCTCAGCGGTGGCGCGGCCCTCAGCAGTGGGGCGCCACGCGGCGGACAGGGCGCTCATCAGCTCCTGTGCCTCTTCAGGGCTGAGGGTCTCCTCCTCGTCATCGCCCAAGGCGAGCCACTCACGGTCGTTCAGGCTGAGCGCCTGCTCATCCATGGGCTGTGGCTCCGCACGCTCCGCGCGCTCATCAGCCGGCCCATCGGCGCGCGGCTCATCGGGGGAGCGCGGGGGGCTGCCAGGCTTGCGGATCATGGCGTCTCCAGGGAGGCTTGCGTGGCCTTCTTCAAGGCGGCTAGGGCGCGGTGCAGCACCACGTCCAGGGTAGCGATGGTGACGCCCAAGATCTCGGCTGCCTCCTCGCGGGAGCGCTCCTCCAAGACGCGCAGCTGGATCACCTGGGCGTAGCGCGGGTTGATGCGGCCGAGCGCCTCTTCGACGCGGCGGTGCGCCGCCTGTAAATCGTACTGCTCGATGACGTCAGGGGTGCGATCTTCATGGCGCTCGCTACGATCGAGCTCGCGCTGGAGATCGTCCGGCTCGAACAGGCGCTCGCGCTTGCGCTTGCGGAGCTGATCGAGCGCCACTCGGAGCGCCACCACGCGCAGCCAGGGGTACACCCCCACTGCCTGCCAGGTGAAGCGGTCGAAGCGCTCCACCACCTTGATGTAGGTGGTGCTCAGGGCCTCTTCGGCCGCCGCGCGGCTGCCGAGGCGGGGCAGGAGGACGCTGCGGAACAAGCGAGGGCCATATTGCCCCAAGATTTCGCCTAGCGCTTGGCGGTCCCCCGCGTGCGCTCGCTCACACAGGAGCCGCTCGGCCTCCAGCGCGTCCGCGTCCCACTCCACGGCGCGCACTCTACACGGCTCATGGCGGCACGGTAGGGGAGCTTTGTCGCCCAGGGCGCCAAGCGTCGCTACGCGGCGAGGGCTAGCGCCTACCCGCGCTGAATGACGGGCGAGTTTGAAACCCGCCCCTACCAGCGCCTCGTTCACCCGCGCCTTGCGTGAACCTGCGCCTGGCAGCTGCGTGATGACGCTGGGTACCAGCGCCGGGAGGTGCGGTGCCGTCCAACCCCCAACCCCCCGCAACCCTGAAAGGGCGCTGCGGGGTCCTGACGGTGCCCTGCAGCCCCCTGCAAGCGCTGAGCGGCGGGTGGGTTTGAAACCCGCCCCTACCAGCGCCATGCGTGCGCCATCCAGCGCCTTGGGTGCCCCCGCGCCTGTGAGCGCCATTCGTGCCCCCAGTGCCTTGCTTGCAGCCGGCGCGTCGAGCGGCGCTGAGAGGGCGGCGGCGTGCATGAGGGGGGTAACGGGCCCCCCAGGCGTGAGCTTACGGCGCAGGGTTGCGCCATGCCCAAAAAGACTGCACACACGGCCCGTGGCTGCCCCCAAATGCCCTTACTGCGGCACGCTGAACTCCGTCGGTGAGCCGCGCTGCTTTCAGTGCCGTGAGCCGCTACCCGGTCCGGTGGGGCGTGAGCTGCGGCGGCTGCTGACGGCGGCTCTGGGGCGTGAGCTGTGGGTGACGAAGCTCTTCTTGGGGCTGTGCTGGCTCAGCTTCGCGCTGATGCTGCTCGACAACGCGCGCTCGAGCTTCGCGGGGCTACCGCTTGGGATGGGCTCTGGCGGGCGCATCGCTCCCTCGGCGATGCTGCGCGCCGGGGTGCTGGTGGAGCCGGTGGTGCAGGAGTGGTGGCGCTACATCACGGCCGTGTTCTTCCACTTCAACCTGCTGCACATCGGCTTCAACTCGGTGTGGCTGTGGTCCTTGGGGCGCACCTTGGAGCCGGAGCTGGGCGCGGGGCGCTTCGCGCTGCTCTACTTGGTCACAGGGGTGGCTGGGTTCGGCGCCAACGCGCTGCTCGGGCCGATGCCGCTCACGGGGGGCGCGAGCGGCGCCGTCTTTGGGCTGTTTGGGGCGCTGGTGGGCTACTCGCTCGGGCGCAAGAGCTCGCTCTGGCGTGAGCACCTGTCGCGCCTGGTGATCTTCGTGGTGCTCTCGGCGCTGATCGGCGCGGGGATGAGCGGGGGAGGCGTGAACAACGCCGCGCACATCGGGGGAGCGGTGGCCGGGGTGGGGGTTGGGTTTCTGTTCGCGATTGAGCGGCGCCGCCCCGCTTCACACCGCTGGTTCGGCTATTTTGGGGTGCTTGGCGTCATTTTGGTGGTGGCGTCGCTGGTGGCCACCCAGCTGTCGCCGAGCTGGCAGTTTTACCGAGAGCACATCGAGTCCCCCGAGGGGATTTGGTAGCGACGCATCATGCGTCGTCCGAGGCGTCGCCCTCGCGACGGCGCTGTGCCCACCGATCGGGGCGGTTTCCCTGGTCCGTCTTGCGGTGAGCGGGGCGCCGCTCTAGGGTGTCGCCCCGATGCCCGTCGTGAACCCGCTGGCGCGGGAGCTGGTGTTCAAGGTCGTCTACTACGGGCCAGGCCTCGGCGGGAAGACCACCAGCCTCCAGTACATCCATGGCGCCACCCGCGCCGAGCACCGCGGCAAGCTGGTGAGCCTGGCGACGCCGGTCGATCGCACGCTCTACTTTGACTTCCTCCCGGTGCGGGTGCCGTCGGTGCGCGGCATGGGGGTGCGGCTGCAGCTCTTCACGGTGCCGGGGCAGGTCTATTATAATGCCACGCGGAAATTAGTGCTGACGGGCGCTGACGGGGTGGTGCTGGTGGTGGACTCGCAGGCCGCGCGCCGCGACGCCAACCTGGAGAGCCTGCTGAACCTGGAGCAGAACCTGCAAGAGCACGGGCGCCTGCTGAGCGAGCTGCCGTTCGTGATCCAGTACAACAAGCGCGACCTGCCGGACGTGATGGGGCTCGGTGAGCTGCAGGCCGAGCTGAACCCACGGGGGGTGCCGAGCTTCCCCACGGTGGCGACCCGGGGCGAGGGGATCTTTGAGTCGCTTGAGCGCATCGCGGAGCTGGTGCTGTTGGATTTTCAGCGCCGCATGCCGGAGCCTTCGGAGCCGGGCGCTGGGCTGTCGCTGCCTGAGGGGGGCCTGCTGGACGCGCTGCGACGCGCGGAGCCTTCGCCGCTCGTCGCTGCGCCGCGGGTGCCCGAGCTGGGGGCGTCCGGTGCGCTCGATGACTCAGGGGGGAGCGCGCTGAGCGGGGCGGTGAGCGGCTCGGGGGCGCTTGGTGTGGAGGCGTTGGGGGCCGGGCCGGGTGGCGTCGCAGCGGGCGGCGGTGTCCGCGAGATTGACAGTATAGCTGACGATGACACGCTGGAGCTGCCCGCCAGCGAGCCACCCTCCTCGGCTACCTGGGGTGAGGTGGCGGCGCGGCAGGTGATGGAGCCCGGGGTGCCCTTAGGGCATGGCTTCAGCTTCGCGGCGCTGTTCTCAGGCGCGCAGCGCCAGGTGGCCGTGGAGCTGGAGGCGGCGCTAGGGGAGGGTGACACGCAGCTGGCGGTGGAGCGCGCGGACTTGCTGGTGGCACGCAGCTTGGCGGCGGCGGGGCACCTGCTGAGCCAGCGCGATGCGCCTAAAGATCCGTCGCTGGTGGCCTTGATGCTGGGGCTACCGGGCGCGCGCTACCTCGAATTTCGCGCCATCGCGCGCGCCGCGAGCGGCGGCGCCCCGCCGCTCCAAGCGGACGCCCTGCGCGCCTACGTGTTCGCACTGGAGGTGCGCCTGGCGTGGCTCCGCGTGGGACCGCCCTGAGGCGCCTCCCGGCTCAAGGCCCTGTGGGGCGCTGGCCGCTCGTGGTGCCGCTGAGCCTCAGCGTGCGCGGGGAACCCGTCAGCTCACCGACCCAGGTGCCGCTGAAGCCGCTCGGGCGCGCCTCAGAGTCCACCGTCGCGTGCGCGGTGGCGGCGAACATCAGCTTGGCTGGCGCGGCGTCTGAAGCGGCGTGCGCGCGGCTGACGAGCTCGCTGATGGCCTCCACGCAGAGCTGCTCTGCGCAGTCAGGATCGCAGCCGACGAACAGCTCATAGGGTGCCTCCGTGCTGGCCAGCGCTTGACTGAGCGCGGCGCAGTCCACCACGGCGCTCAGCGCCTGGCTGAGGTCCCCTGGGGTGTCTAAGCCGTACTGCGCGGCCACCGCCAGCGCGAGGCGCGCGGGCAGGTAGCTGACGGCGCCCCCGAACAAGAGCGAGTCGTCAGGGTCCGCGCTGAAGCCGAAGCTCGTGACCTGCTCCGAGAAGCCAGCGACCGTAGGCGTCAGCCCCGCCACCCGGAGCAGGCGCAGCGTGGGCCCCGCTGGGCCGGCGCTGAGCGCCGCTGAGAACGCGTCGGGAGCGACCAGCCGCTCGGCGCCGCGCTCCACCCACTCGCCGAGCGGCTCACGCAGCGCGCGCTCCGCGGAGTCACCGAGCAGCGCTCGAACCTGCGCGTCCCAGTTGTGCGCAGCGCGCGCCTCAAGCAGGAGCTCAGCGTCTGCGCCCGCGCGCGCTGCCATGGCGCTGAGCAGCGCGTCCACGTCGTCTGTGGCGTCTCCGATGAGCGCGTCCAGCGCGGCGCTCTTGGCGGCGCCGTGTGCCTGCTCCCAATCTGAGCCCTCCTTGGCTATCCCGAGCGTCACCACGAGCTCCACTTGATCGAGCTGGAGTGGCCGATTAAACACCTGCACGCTCACCGCCTTCTCCTCCCCGGGGACGATGCTCGGCAGATCGGTGCAGCCGCCGGCGAACTGGCTCGCGCGCAGGGTGACCGCGTAGAAGCTCCCCGCGGGGACCGAACCGAGGCGCAGCGCCTCACCGGGGCTCGCGTGGGCCCACAGCACGCCATCGGGGGGTGGGGTGCCACTCAAGTCGGCGCAGCGCCGCTCGGTGTGGACGCTCGCGGTCCAGGTGCTCACCTCCCGCTGGCCGGCGTAGCTCGGGGTGATGCGCAGGGTGCCGAAGCCGAGCTCTGACACCGCGACGGCGAGCGCGGCGCTGACCTCCCCCTCCACGGTGGCTCGCACAGTGAAGCTCGCCACCTGGCTAGGAGCGAACAGCGTGGTGGTGGCCAGGCCAGCTTCATCGGTGTTCAGGGTGGTGACGGCGAGCGAGGCGTCGCGTGAGTTGCCGTTCAGGCTGAAGCGCACCGGGTAGCGGGCCGGAGGCCGCACCCGAATTTGCAGATCGACCGCCTCAAGCGGGGCAAGCTCGAGCGTGTGGGCAGGGAGGAAGTCGACCGCGGTGGGGCCGCTCGCGCCGGTGCCGCCGCTGCCACCCAGGCCACCCTCGCCGCCTTCACCCGCGCTTCCGCTGCAGCCGGCTCCAAGCGCGAGCGCGGCGAGCACGGCGCCGCTCAGGCGGACGAACGGCGAGCTGAGGATGCTCGGACGTGAGCGCGC
>CAYQAC010000124.1:0-6622 GCA_964415255.1 uncultured Polyangiaceae bacterium
GGCGGCGCTCGTGTTCAGCTTCAGCACTCAGTCATCTGGCCTGACAAGCCACGCGACGCTCGAGGCGGCGGGGCGCGACGCGGCGGTGTTCAGCTGGACGCCGCAGGTGCCGGACATCGGCGTTCACGTGGTGGATTTCACGGTGAGCGACGGCAACAAGTCAGCGACACGTACTGTCACCATTGAGGTGCGCTCAAGCGGCGGCGGGGGCAGCCCGGTGTTTCGGCGTCCGGTGGGCACCGGCACCACCTTGGACCTCGCCGTGACCTCCTGCGTGGAGCTTGTGGTGGAGGTGGAGGATCCTGATAGTCAGGGTGTCGAACTGACCCTGGGCGCGCCGCTGGTGCCCGGCGCGGAGCTGCGGCAGGAGACGGGCCTCACCGCGAGCCTGCGGTTTTGCCCGAGTAAAGAGGCGCTCCAGGCGGAGGAGCTGTTCACGCTGCGTTTCGTGGCGGACGACGGCGACAACCCAACGGTGACCAAGAGCTTCGTGGTGTTGCCAAAGAAGCCCCAGAAGGCGGACTGCCCGGGGCAAGCGCCGATCATCCAGCACACCCCGAGGGACCACGAGGGCCTCTCAGATATAGTCATTGAGGCTGACGTCAGCGACGATCTGGGGATCAAGTTTGAGCCGCTGGTGCTGTACTCAACGGAAGATCCTGGCTCGCCGCCGGCGCTGAGCCGCATGGTGCAGATCGGGATGACGCGGGTGAGCGGGGACGCGCGCTCGGGCCGTTACCGCGCGGTCGTGCCGAGCCCCGTGGCGGCGCTCCCCTCAGGTAGTCAGCGGACCCTGTATTATCAGCTGGTGGCGCGCGACGATGACGACGCCCAGGGGGACTGCGACCACTACACGGAGAGCCCTCCAGGCGCCGTCCACAGCGTGCAGGTGACGCACGTGGGCGGCGGCGGTGGGCTCGCGGCGTGTGAGCCGTGCAGCGCGGACGTCCAGTGCGGTGGGGAGGGCGACCTGTGCGTGATGACGGGCGGCGCGCCCCACTGCGCCACGGCTTGTGGCGCTTGCCCAGCGGGCACCGCGTGCTCAAGCGGGGAGGTCTTGAGCCAGAGCGGCGCGCGCGCGCGCCAGTGCCTGCCCGTGAGCGGCAGCTGCGCGGCAGCGCCCGCGTGTGAGGACGACGCCTTCGAGGAGAATGACACCCGCGAGACGGCCAAGCCGCTCCCGCGCGGGGACACCCTACTCGTCAGCTGCCCGAACGGTGACACGGACGACGAGGACTGGTTCGAGCTCGCGGTGACTGAGTCTGGGCAAATCCGCGTGGATATGTTGGGTGAGGACGCCACCGATCTCGACCTGGCGCTCTACGACGCCACAGGTCGGCTCTTGGCGCGCTCGAGCGGCTACACCTCGGAGGAGTCCATCGTCAGCTGCCAGCCGGCGGGGCGCTACTACCTGCGCGTCACCTCCTATGGCTTGGCGAAGAACGACTACCTGCTTGATTGGTCGCACGCGCCGATGACCTGCGCTGGCTCCTGCGACGACGACGCCTCAGAGCCGGACAGCAGCGCGGCCACGGCGCGCCCGGTGGACCTCGACTTTGGCGCCTACCTGAGCGACACGAACGCGATTTGCCCTGGGGATGAAGACTGGTTCGAGCTCTCCATGTTCGCCGGCGAACAGCTCACGAGCACGCTCAGCTTCATCCAAACCAGCCCCGCTGAAGATCTGGATCTGCTGCTTTATCAGGGCAGCACCCTGCTCACGCGCTGCACCGAGACGGACGTCTCCGGCTGCTCCAGCAACGGCCAGAGCAGCACCTCGAACGAGCGCCTGGTGTGGCCCATCGTCAGCTCAGGTACCTATTACCTGGTGGTGCGCGGCTTCGCTGGCGCGAGCAACCTCTACGATCTGTGCATTGGCCTGAACGCCAGTGACTGCCCCTGAGCGAGCTTGGAGCATGGGTTTTTGGGGGTTGGCTCACGCTCGGCGTCGCTCGGCGTCGCTCGCGGGTGGCGCTCGGGGGCGGCGTGGCGCCTCACGAAGCGGCGCGTGGCTCGCGGCGCTGGCGGTGCTCTCACCGCTCGCGCTTCAGCTCGCCTGCGGTGAGGAGGCCGCGCCTCCGGTGCGCGAGCGCGCGGCGCTCACCGATCTGGTGATGACGGAGTTCTTGCCGCGCGTGGTGGTGCCCGGCAGCCCGCTCTTGGTGCGCGGGAGCTTCCCGGAGGTGGCGGAGGCGCTCCGCCTCGAGCTCCGGGGTGAGCTTCAGGGCGCCCCGGTGTCGCTCGACATCGCGCTCACGCGGGGCGACGGGGGGCTCCACGGGGAGTGGCCAGCGGGCGCGCCGCTCGGCGCGGGGACGCTCACGGCGCAGGTGTTCGGGGTGGACGCGGTGGACGCCCGGGTGCACCGCTCGTCGCCGCTCGCGGTGACGGTCACGTCAGCTGACCAGCTGTCCCCAGAGCTCCAGGAGGCGCCCTCGGGCGTGGCCTACGTGAACGACGCGCTGGTGATCACAGGGGATGGCTTCTTGCTGGGCGGCGCCGAGGGCGAGAGCTTCGCGCTGCTCACGGGCTGCTTCGCGCGCGAGGGCGGCGCGTGTGAGCCGATCGCCGAGCAGGCGCTGCGCGCCGCGCCGGTCGTGGCCTTTCAGCGCGACCAGGCGGCGTTCCTCCTGGCGCCGCGGGTGGTGGGGATCCACCCAGGGCGCTTCACAGGTCAGCTAAGCGTACAGAATCGCGGCCCGGGGGAGACCACCGCGCACGGGCCCGTGAGCCTGGTGTTGGACGTGATCGGCGCGCGGGTGCTCGGGGTGGGGCCAGCGAGCGCCAGCTTGGGTCAGCGGGTCACGCTGAGCGGCGGCGGCTTCGTGGGGCTGAGCGATGACGACCCCACCGCCGCGTTGACGCGCGTGTCGCTGGTGGGCGACTTCGTGACACAAGGAGGCCGCGCTCCGGTGAGCTTTGAGCTCATCCCAGAGTTCATGTCGGGGGGGAGCCTCGTGTACGTCGTGAACGAGGAGGACGAGCTCGGGGCGCTCGCCGACTTGCGCGCCGGGCAGGGGAGCTTCGAGGGCAGCCTCACGCCCATCGTCAGCTACCGGGGTGATGAGTGGGTGGGGGAGGGCAGCGTGGTGAGCCTGAGCCTCACGCCGGTGTCCCAGGTGGTGTACGTGAAGTTCCTGCCCTCCTACGTGGAGAGCTTGCGGCACTTTGGGCTCTTTGCGGTGGATCGAGCGGTGCGCCAGCGCGCGCTGAGCGTGGTGCAGGAGCTGTTCTTGGGGGTGAAGCTCTCGCTGCGCGAGGAGCCGCCAGAGGACTTCGCGCTCTACACCCTGGTGGAGGTGGCGGGGCCCGATCCGAACGGGCTCGGCCTGCTCGGCTACGATAATTCCCCAGGGAAAGACGTGGACAACCTGCGCCTGGACGATCGCATCGGCGGCCTCAACGCCCTCACTCAGGAGAACGGCGCTCCGGGCTACGGGGGTGTGTTCGTCGAGAGCCTGTTCGGCTTCAGTGAGCACCCTGGCGGCTTCGCGCAGCGCCTCGCCGCCGCGGACCCAGCCTTCGATCACCTGTTCGATCCATTCCGCCCCGATCGCGGCGGCGCCCCGGTGCTCGCCACAGAGGGTGCTCCGAGCCCGGTGACGGAGCTCGCGGCGTGCGAGGGTCGCGCGCCGCGGGAGCTCCAGGTGGCTTGCGCGGTGCACGCGCTGGGGAGCCTAATCGGCGACACCCTAGCGCACGAGCTGGGCCACGCGCTCGGCCTGGCTCAGCCGGAGGGCGCCGCGTTCCACCATGCCACGGACGCCCCCGGCAGGCTGATGGACAGCGGCGACCATCGCCCCTTCCGTGAGCGCGCGCGCCTCGCCGGCGCCGCCCCGGTGATGTTCTGCACCGACAGCTACGCTTACCTTCAGCGCATCTTGCCGTCAGGCGAGCCGGACCCAATCCCCGCCCGCGTCAGCTGCGACTGACGCTCACCGATCGCGGCTCGACTCCTCCAGCACGGTCGAGAGCGCGCCGAGCAGCGCCTCGAGCTCAGCGTCTTCTTCTTGGGTACTCAGCCCTGCGAGGCTGAGCAGCGCGTAGCTGTCGTCCTCTTCGTAGCCCTGGGAAGAGCCAAGCAAGAGCTCATCCTCCGCGCCCAGGCTCTCCTCCGCGCTGGGCGACAGCTCCGCGACCGCGGTGGCTGGCGTGGGGTAGGCGCCAGCTGCGGCGACGGGCTCACCCGCGGTGGGCGACTGACCCAGGCCCATGAACAGCGCCAGCGCCGCCGCGGCCGCGGTGGCCGCGAAGGGGGCCAGCCAGCGCCGCGCGCCTGACTTGGTGGCCTTGGGGGTGGCGCTCCCCAGGCCACGCGCGTGCGCCATCAGCCGCGCCTCCGCCTCCACACTGAGCGGCTCTTGGTGTGCGTCGAACAGCTCGCGCAGACCGGGCTCCTGACGCGCCGCGAACGCCGCCGCTTCACGCTCCGGCGTCGCCTCGGCGAACGCCATCATCCGCAGGATGGCGGCCTCGCTCGGCGCCTCCTCCGCGGGCAGCGCCGCGAGCGCCGCCTGCGTCGCTTCGAGCTCCCCATCCAGGTTGGGCAGCTCCCCTGCCAATTGTTCCAGCGCGTGGAGCGACTCCCGTGGCGGCTCCTCGGACGCGCTCGCGAACAGTTCGCCGAGCGCGGCCTCGTCCGCCTCAAGCTCTTGCAGCTCTCGCTCCGTAAGATCGTTGATCTGGGTCATGGCTGCTCCTCCTCCGCGCCCGCTGACTTCGCCCGTTGGCTGCGCGCTTCACTCAGCCCCCGCACGTTGCCCTGCGGCTTCGCGTCGTCGTCTGCTCTGCTATTTCCCTGTGGCTTACCGCCACCCTCCGCCCTTGAGGCGCCCTCATCGGCTGCGTCGAACTCAGCCAGGCCGGCCTCCGTCAGCTTCTGCTTCAGCTCCTTCAGTGCCAGGTGCACCAGCACGCGGGCTGAGCCCTCCGTTGAGCCGACGCATTCCGCGATCTCCGCGTAAGTCAGGTTGGCGTCTAAACGGAGCATGGCCACCTCGCGGCGCTTCTCTGGCATGCTGGCGAGCACCTCCTGGATCACCGCGCGGGTGCGGTGGGCGCTCAAGAGGTCGAGCGGCGACGCGGGCCGCTCGGGCTCAGCCGCGGCGTCCTCACGCGTCTTGCGCCGGCGCTCCCCACGAAACAGCGTGTGGGCGCGGCGCGCGGCGATGGAGGCGAGGAACGCCTTGAGTGAGGTGTCTGGCTGGTAGCGCCCGAGCTCACGGTAGGCGATGGCCAGGCCCTCCTGCACCGCGTCCTCGGCGATGGAGGGGTTGCGGCACGAGCGCATCGCGAGGCGAAACATCAGGCCCAGGTGCGGCCTGACTAGCCGCGCGAAGGCCTCACCATCGCCGTCCAGGGCCCGAGCCACGAGCTGGGCTTCAAGCGACACGACCTCTGCTTCTGCCATATTCCCCCGTTTTAGGCTTCGCGGGCCCGTCGACGCCAGCGCTGCGTGGCGCGACGTCGGGTGGGCGGGGGCGATGCTCAGGGCGCTTCGTTCTTGCACGAGGGGTGGATCGCCGCCAGCGAAGGCGCTGTTAATCCCGGCTGAGCTCCGCGCTCAGCCATATTGGGTACGATAGCGTGCTCCGGTGCTGATGTCAGGGCCGGTCAGGGGCACGCTGATGCTAGCTTAGGGGACCATGATCAACGCTGTCCGAGGGCCCGCGCGCATCCTGCTGATCGGCGCTTGCATCGTGGTCGTCGTGGCTGGCCTGAAGCAGGCCGAGGCGCTGATGGTGCCGCTCGTGTTCTCGGCCTTCTTGGCGGCCATCAGCGCGCCGCTGATGCTGTGGCTCGAGCGGCGGATGCCGGCGCTGCTCGCGGTGTCGATCGTGGTGCTGCTGGTGCTCCTAGCGCTCGTGGGCGTGGGCGCCGTGGTGGGCGGCAGCCTGAATCAGTTCGTGGCGGCGGCGCCCCGCTATCAAGAGGGCGTCAACCAGCTGCTCTCGGGGCTGGGGGAGCGGCTGGCGGACATGGGGATCCAGATCGATCGCGAGCTGCGCGAGGTGCTGAACGCCAGCGCGGCGGTGAGCCTCGTGGCGAGTACCCTGACGAGCCTCGCGGGCATGCTCTCCAACGTGGTGCTGGTGGTGCTCACCATGGCCTTCATCCTGTTTGAGATCACGACGCTCTCCAAGAAGATGCGCGCGGCGCTCGACGACCCCACGGCGGACCTCTCACGGTTCACGAAGATTGCCACGGAGATAAACCAGTACGTCGCGATCAAGACCTATGTCTCCCTCGGCACCGGGCTCACCGTTGGCCTATTTTTGTGGGTGGTGGGGGTAGACTTCGCGCTCCTGTGGGGGCTGCTCGCGTTCCTGCTGAACTACGTGCCCAACATCGGCTCGGTGATCGCGGCGGTGCCGGCGGTGCTCTTGGCGCTGGTGCAGTACGGGCTCGGGCGCTGCCTGGTGACGCTCGCGGGGTACTTGGTGGTGAACCTGGTGATCGGTAACTTCGTGGAGCCCGCGCTGATGGGGCGCCGGCTGGGGCTCTCACCGCTGGTGGTGTTCCTCAGCTTGCTCTTCTGGGGCTGGCTGTGGGGCCCCGTGGGGATGCTGCTCAGCGTGCCGCTCACCATGATCGTAAAAATCCTCCTGGAAAATAGCCAGTG
>CAYQAC010000124.1:6632-15183 GCA_964415255.1 uncultured Polyangiaceae bacterium
TGCTCGGCGGGGATCCTGACAAAGAGACGCCGAGCCTCCCCCCGCCGTACGCGCGCCGCAGCGTCCCCCCAGGGCGCTCAAGCGTCCCCCCAGGGCGCTCAAGCGTCCCCCCGCCATCACGCCCCAGCGCGTGATGTAGGGGCGCAGCATGCTGCGCCCGGGTAGCAGCTGTCAGCTTGGCTGCCTGGTGGGGCGCAGCAGGAGGTCGTGCACCTGCATGTGGGGTGGCGCCTCCAAGATGTAGCGGACGCTCTTCGCGACGTCCGCTGGCTGTAGTACTGGAAACTGACTATACGTCGCCTGCGCGCGCTGGGCGCTGCCGAAGTAGCCTTGGTGAAACTCCGTGGCGACGTAGCCGGGGCTGACCGAGCTGACGCGGATGTCGCTGCCCAGCTCACGCAGCTCCTGACGTAGGCCCTCCGTGAGTGAGCGCACGGCGTACTTGGTGGCGGAGTACATGCCGCTGCCCTGGGGCACGCGGTGCGCTGCCATCGAGCTCAGGTGAATCACGTGTCCATCGTCGCCGCGCCGGCGCATGTCGCTCACGGCCTCAGAGGTGCACACGCACAGCGCGAGCACGTTGAGGTCCAGCATCTCGCGCCACGCGTCGACGCTGCCCCCGACGAGCGGCGTCTCGCGCCCCAGCCCGGCGCTGTTGACCAGCACATCCACGCCGCCGTAAGCGGCGCGGATCTGTTGGAACAGGCGCTCGATGGCCTGCGGATCACGTAGGTCGACGGCCATGGCCGCGGCGTTGTCGCCGCAGCGCGCGGCGAGCTCCGTGAGGCGCTCAAGCCGACGCGCCGCGAGCACGACCTGCATCCCGAGCTCAACCAGCTCCGCGGCGACGGCCGCGCCGATCCCTGAAGAGGCGCCGGTGACGAGCGCCACGCGGCCTGCCCAGCGGTTAGTGGGTGGTGACATGGCGCGAGCCTAGCTCATTCAGCTGCCGGTGCGCTGCGGTGCTGGGCGCGGCGCTGGCTTGTGGTAGAGGCGCGCCGTGCGTGAAGCCGCGTCGAGCCCTCACAGCGCGGAGCAGCCCGAGGAGGAGCCCAAGAGCGCGTCGGCGCTCGGTGAGGCCAAGGCGCTGGTGCGGCTGGCGGCGCCGCTCGCGCTGGCGAACCTGGGGCAGGTGCTGCTCGGGGTGGTGGACACCGCGGTGCTCGGTCGGCTCGGCGCCAGTGAGCTCGGGGGCGCTGGGCTCGGCAACAGTTTGTACTTCGCGATCACCACCCTCGGGCTCGGGGTGATGATGGGGCTCGACGCCTTGATCGCGCAGGCGCACGGCGCCGGGGAGGCGCGGCGCGCGCGACGCACGTTGTGGCAGGGGCTGTGGCTCGCGGGGCTGTTCGCGGTGCCGCTCATCTCGCTCATCTTGCTGATCGCCTCGCTGCTGCCTCACGCGGGCGTGCCCAGGGAGGTGGCGGCTCAGGCGCAGACCTACATCTACGCGCGCTGCCTGGGCGTGGTGCCGTTCTTGATGTTCGCGGCGCTCCGGAGCTATTTACAGTCAGTTGGGCGTCCTAGTCCGATGCTGTTCGCGTCGCTGCTCGTCAACCTCTTGAACCTGCCGCTCACCTGGTTCTTGGTGTTCGGCGACGCGGGCTTCGCGCGCCTAGGCTTCAATGATGTGGCGCTGGGGATCCCAGCGCTCGGGGTGGCGGGCGCCGGCGCCACCAGCGTATTCTGCGCGGCGGTGCAGGTAGCGGTGCTCACGTGGTTCGTGCGGCGGGTGCCGGTGCCGGGAGGGGAGCGCTCGCTGCGCCGCCCGGAGCCCGCGCTGATGCGGCGCGCGGTGAGGCTGGGGCTGCCGGTGGGGTTCACGCTGCTGGCGGAGGTGGGGATCTTCGCGTTGACCAACGTGGCCATGGGCAACCTGGGGCAGACGGCGATCGCCGCGCATCAGGTGGCGATGATCTTGGCGAGCGGCACCTTCATGGTGCCGCTCGGGATCGGGGCCGCCGCTAGTGTGCGGGTGGGCGCGGCCATCGGGCGCGGCGACGCGCTCGGCGTGCGCCGCGCGGGGGGCGCGGCGGTGGCGGCGGGGGTGTGCTTCATGAGCCTCGCCGCGCTGGCGTTCCTGCTGGTGCCAGAGCCCATCGCGCGGCTCATCACCGACCAGCCAGAGGTGTTAGGCGTCGCGGTGCCGCTCCTGTTCGTGGCGGCGGTGTTCCAGGTGTTCGATGGCGCGCAGACGGTGCTCGCCGGCGCGCTGCGCGGCGCGGGGGACACTCGAGTGACGCTCGCTTGGAACCTGGGTGGCTACTATTTGATCGGCGCGCCCATCGGCTTGTGGCTCGCCTTCCAGCGCGGCTGGGGCGCTCAGGGGCTGTGGTGGGGGCTCTCGGCGGGGCTCGTGTGCGTGGCCGTGGGGCTCGCGTACCGGTTTCATCGTGTGAGTCACCGCCCACTCGCGCGCGTGTGATGGGGCGCGGTGGAGCTACTTCGTGGCGCGGCGCCACACCAGGAGGTGGTTGTTGGCTGGGAGCGCGTGCTGCTCGCTGAGGCTCATGCCCACCTCAGCGGCGAGCTGCTTCAGGGCGGTGACGTCGCGCACGCCCCACAGCGGGTTGCGCCGGCGCAGGCTGTGATGAAACTCGCGGTTGCTCTCCGCCAGGAACACCCCATCGAAGCGGTACGGGCCATAGGTGATGAGCACGCCGGCCTCCGTGAGCGCGCTCGCGGCGCCCTGGAACAAGCCGCGGCTCGCCTCCCAAGGTGAGATGTGCACCATGTTGATGCAGACCACGGCGTCTTGCGCCTCAAGGCCCCAGGGGGGCGCCGCGGCGTCTAGCTGAAGCGGGCTGAGGAGCCGCGCTGGATCTGCTTCCGCGCGGTAACATTCGATGCTGGCCAGCGCCTCAGGAGCAGGGTCGCTCGGCTGCCAGACCACCTCCGGGAGCAGCTGGCTCAGGTAGCGCGCGTGCTGGCCGCTGCCGCTCGCGAGCTCGAGCACGTGAGCGCCGCGCGGGAGCAGGGTGAGCAGGACCTCCCCGATGGGGCCCGAGTTGCGCTGAGCGGCTTCAGAGTAGGCTCTCATGAGGTATTAGGTAGTTTAACTGACTTGCTTAGGCTTTGGGGCGCGCTCCATGTGCTCAAGCCGGAGCGCGCCTTGGCTGGGCTCTCGCCGCGCGCGCGGCGGTAGGCGCGGGAGAAGTTGGAGGCGTCGGTGAAGCCGAGGGAGATGCTGATCTCGGTGATGGTGCGCTGTGGGTCGCTGAGCCACTGGTCAGCTAGCGTGAGCCGCACCTCCTCGAGCACCGCGCGGAAGGAGCTGCCCTCCGCCTCCAAGCGGCGCCTGAGCGAGCGGCTTGAGAGCGAGAGCGCACGAGCGACCTCCTCCAGGCTCAAGAACGGCGGGCCGCGGTCATTGAGGATGCGCGCCACCGCGTCGCTCACGCGCGATGGATCTTGCCGGGCCTCAAGCAGCTCCTGACAGCGCTGCCGGGCTAGCTCATGGGAGCGGGCGTCGGCGAGCGGCATGGGCAGGTTGAGCACGGCGCTCGGCACGCGGATCTCATAGTTTGGCGCGTCGAAGTGCAGCGCGACGCCGACCTGGTCGACCCAGTTGGGGAGCCCGGGTGGCCGCGGGTGCCGAGCGAACAGCTCCACCCCGGCGGGGAGCGCGCCGCCCAGCAGGAAGTGGAGCTGAGCGTAGATGCTCCCGCTCATGGTCGCGGTGTGGAAGCGCTCCACCTCAGGCGCGAGCGGCCAGCGCACGGACAGACGCACCCCGGTGGTGGCGCCGTAGTGGTGCACCGTGATGGTGAAGAGCGGCATCAGCAGCGAGAAGAACTCGACCACGGTGTCGAGCGCTGCGCCGGTGGAGGGCGCGGTGAGCGCGGCGACGCTGAGCGAGCCGTGGCTCATCACCTGCAGGCGCTGCCCCACGCGCAGGCCAAGGTCATCAGTGTCCTCCAGCGTGACGGCGTGCCCCACGAGCGCCTCCACCTCGGCCAGCGTGAGGAGCCGCTCCTCACTGGCGAGCAGGGCGGGGCCCTGACCTACCAGCGCCAGGAGCGGCGCCGGGTCGTGTCCGAGCTCAGTCAAGACGTCGACCAGCACCGCGTAGTAGCGGGTGGGGATGAACGCCAGGGTGGGGCGGGGCGGCATGACGCGCCCCGATTGTGCGCTGGATAGGCCCAATCACCAACCACGCGGTGCACGGCGGGCAAGCCGAGCGTCAGGGTCAGGGGATGACGCTGTGCCAATTGTGATCGTCGCGGTCGAGCTGAGCACGCAGGAACTCGGCGAGCCAAGGCGTGGCGGCGCCAGCGCCCGATTGAATGGGGACCACGGACAGGGCGCCGTGACGATCACCGTAGTAGAAGAGGCTCCGGTGCATGCCGGGGCCATCGAACCCCTCCGCCCAGCTATTCAGCGCCTTCAGCCCTTGCCGCATGCTGGTGTAGGTGAATGGCGGCGTGGGGATGACCTCGACGAAGTGGGGGCCGTTGCCGATGGCGTCGAACAGGGTGTAGAGGCCCATCACCACTGAGTCGGCGTACGCACAGATCTGCGAGCTGCGGAGGCCCGGGTGCAGGCGATGGTTCCAGTAGAGCGCCTCGTGATAGCCACGCTCGGCGCAGGTCTCGCACCAGGTCTCGATGGTCTCGCTCAGCCTCCAGCCATTGCGGATCGCCTGGTGGCTGTTGACGGAGAAGAAGGGGCGCGGCTGGATCGGGCCGCCGTCGTTCACTAGGAATGGCGGCCGGTGCCCATGGTGCTCGAACGCCGAGGCGATCTGATGGTAGTTGGCGACCGAGCCCACGCCGCCAGCGCTGAAGCCAGCTAGGGTCACCGCCCGGTGAGGATCGGCGAAGGTGGGGACTACGTAGTTCATCGCGAGCTGCACGTTGCGGTAGCCGCGCTGTTGAATGACGCCGGTGGAGGCGTAGCTGGACTCCTTGTTAGCCGTGTGGAAATCTACCGTGCAGTGGGGGAGCACGACGTAGCTCGCGTCACGCCAGGGGTTCTCTGGGTTGTCGCGGCGGAACACGCCGTTCGTGCGCTCACCCAGGCCCATCCACCAGGCGAGCGGATCGCTTCCCATGCCACCTTGCACCAAGTTGAGGTGGAGGGCGCAGCTGGCGTTGTCGTAGCAGATCCCCCCGCCGAGCATGAAGATCAGCAGATCCTCGCTACGGTCAGAGAAGTTGATGAAGAAGCCGCTTGGCTTTCCGTTGGCGCAGACGGCGCCAGGCACCTCCACGAAGCGCCACTCGTCGTGGGGGCCAGCGGTCAGCGGTGGCTGCGGGTCGTACCAATCAGGGGGCGCCGGCCCAGCGTCAGGCGCGCCGGAGTCTGGCAGGCTGGAGTCGGGGACCTCAGCGTCGGGAGCGCTGGAGTCAGGGAGCCCGGAGTCGGGCGCGCCCGTGTCACGCGTCCCGCCAGAGTCCGTCGGCGCGCTGTCGGTGCTCGCGTCGGCAGGCGAGCTGTCGGCGCCAGCGTCGCGGCTGGATGCGCCAGAGTCGGCGCCAGAGTGGGCGGTGGAGTCACCGGAGCAGCCGAAAGACGCGAGGGCGAGGCTCGCGAGGATGAGGGTACGCGTGAGGTCGAGGAGGCGCGTCATGAGGGGGAGCTTCGCGCATGCGCCTCCAGTCGGCCTGTCCGCTTCGGACTCGATCGAGTCCTTGGGGGCCAACCGCTCGTGCCTCGCGCGAGGTTGGCCTGAAATGACCCTCGCCTGTCCGGAGCGGACCTGCGAGGTTGGCTTGGGAGCACCAGGCTCGGCCCAAGCACAGGCGCGGGTTGAACGCGCGGCACGGCGCTGAGGGCTCGGAGCGAGTGGTGAACATGGAAGACATCGACATCTTGGGTGAGAAGGTCTCCTTCGTGCGCACAGGGGAGGGGCCGCCGCTGGTGTTCCTGCACAACGGCGGCACCTCGCACAGCATCTGGCTGCCGGTGATCGAGCAGCTCAGCGCCTCGTACACCTGCGTGGCGATCGACCTGCTCGGCTACGGAGCGTCTTCGCATCCGGAGGGCGGCGCCACCATGGATCTCCACGTGGATACGCTCGCCGCGCTGCTGAGCCAGCTCGGGCTGCGCGATCCGGTGCTGGTCGGCAACTGCATGGGGAGCGCCATCTCGCTCACCTTCACCACGCGCCACCCAGGCGCGGCGCGCGCCTTGGTGCTCGTGAACCCGCTCACGCGGCGCACGCTGAGCGCTGGGCGCCTGGCGCCCTTCGTCAGGTTCCGCGCGGCGCTGCCAGGCGCCGCGGCGCGGATCTACGGCGCGGCCAGCAAGCTCCGCCTGCCCAGCTGGAGCGCGCGCCCGGTGCTGGCCACCCAGCTCGGTCGGAGCGGGCGGCGGCAGGGACTCCAAGCGCACGCGCCGCTGGTCGCTTGCCACGCCGCCAATGGTCAGCTAGGTTCACTATTGTCCGTGCTGGACGATCTCGACGCGTACGGCGCGCTCGACGACTTCCAGCGACCCGAGGGGCACCCGCCCACGCTGCTGCTCTGGGGCGAGGAGAACCAAGTGCTGCCGCCGTCCGCGATTGAGCGCTTGGCGCGCTCGCTGAGGCCCGAGGCGAAGGTGGGGATCCCCAGCGCTGGGCACCTGGTGATGCTGGAGGAGCCGTCCGCGGTGGCGGCCAGCATCCACCGCTTCGTCGGCTCGCTCGCGGCGGAGGAGGTGGCCTCGTGAGCGCGCTCGATGAGGGCGTGTTCGACCTCGCGGGGATCGTACGGGACGTGGCGCTTCGTCACCCGACGCGCGTCGCGGTGATCGAGCCCAAGCAGCGCGGCGGCCGTCTCAGCTATGAGCGCATGAGCTACCAGCGGCTGTCTCGTGAGGCGGAGTCGGTGGCGGCGGGGCTGCGGGAGATCGGGATCCGCGAGGGCACGCGTGTCGTGTACATGGCGCCGCCCTCCTTTGAGGCGGCGGTGATCAGCGTGGCGCTCAGCCGAGTGGGCGCCACCTCGCTCATGATTGACCCCTCCGTCGGCTACCTCAACGTCGCGGAGCGCCTGCGCCGGGTGTCGCCGGAGGCCATGGTCGGGATCCCCATCGCGCACGCTGGGCGCGTCGCGTTCGGCTGGGGGCCGCGGCTCATGAAGCACGCCATCGTCGTCAATGGCCGCTTCCCGGGCGCGCACACCTTGGCCTCGCTGCGCCGCGCCGCGCCGCTCGAGCCTGAGCGCGCGCGGGTGACGCCGCGTGACGCGGCTGCGGTGCTCTACACCACGGGCAGCACCGGCCCAGCGAAGCCCGCGGAGTACCTGCACAGCACCTTCGCCGCCGTGCACCGCGTGGCGCACCACAGCTGGGCGTTCTCACCCGACAAAATCCCGGTGGATTTAGTCGCGTTCCCTGCCTTCATGACGGTGGCGCTGAGCTTCGGCGGCACCTGCGTAGTGCCTCCGATGGACTTTGTGCGCCAGAAGCCGGCCACGGCGCCCGCCCCGGAGATCCTCACCGTGATCAATGACTGTGAGGTGCAGAGCCTGTTCGCCTCGCCAGCGCTGCTTGAGCGCCTGGCGACCCACGCGCGCGACGCGGGGCTGAAGATGCCGTCGCTCCGGCGCGTGATCGGGGGCGGCGCGCCGCTCTTCCCGGAGCTGATGCGGCAGCTGACGGCGGTGATGGGGGAGGGCGCCGAGGTGTGCTCGAACTACGGCGCGACGGAGGCGCTGCCCTCCACCGAGATCAGCTCGCGCGAGGTGCTGGCGGACAAGGCGCTGCGCGCGCGCGGCCAGGGGATCTGCGTGGGGCGGGCGCTGCCGGGCGTCACCGTGCGTGTAGTTCCGTTAACTGACGGTGTGCTGGCGACGACCCGCGCCGACGCGGAGCTGCCCGTGGGGGAGGTGGGCGAGCTGCTCGTCAGCGGGGAGAACGTCAGCCCACGTTACTTTGATGACGCGGCGAGCACCGCTAAGAACAAGGCCTACGACGAGGGCGGACAGGTGTGGCACCGCCTGGGCGACGTGGGCTACCGCGACGGCGCGGGGCGACTCTGGGTGCTCGGGCGCGCGGGGCACGTGGTGCGGACGGAGCGTGGGCTCCTGTTCCCGATGCGCGCGGAGACCTTGCTCGATGGCCACCCGGACGTGCGCCGGAGCGGCCTGGTGGGGGTGGCCTCAGGCGCGCACCAGCAGCCCGTGGCTTGCGTTGAGCTGCGGGGGAAGGTGGCGCGCGCGGAGCGGCCGCGCATTTTGCGGGAGCTGCTCGCGCTGCTGAAGACCGCCGAGCACAGCCAGCACATCACGCGCGTGCTGTTCTCCGACGGGCTGCCGGTGGATCCGCGCCACAACGCCAAGATTGAGCGCCCCAAGCTCGCCCAGTGGGCAGCTAAGCAGCTGCGTTGAGCTTGCTCGCCGAGGCGCTGCGGAGCGGCTAAGCGGCTGCGCGCGTGAGCGCGTGACTCGCTCCAGTCAGCTTAGCGAACGATTCGGGTTTTGGGGGTTGGGGAGCGGCGCGCGGCGCTCATCGGCGGAACCTAGCGGCGTGAGGGACTTGAGGCTTTGAGCCGTGTCGTCGCCAGTGGACGACGCCTGTCGCCTCACGCCCACGGACAAAAAAGATCAACGGCGCGGGCCTGAGG
>CAYQAC010000125.1:0-1845 GCA_964415255.1 uncultured Polyangiaceae bacterium
TGCCACGAGGGGCGCCACGAGTTTGACCCGGCGGCGCTGAAGATCGTGCCGGAGTGGCCGCTCGTGTACTGGTGGCGTGAGGAGATGCTGCGGCGCTACCAGAGCGCCCCGCTGATCGGCGAGGTGGCGCCAGCGCGGGCTGGATTGCAGACGTCGGACAATTCATCGTTCTTGCGCCGTTGGTGGGAAGTCCTAAAGGGCCAATATCAGCCCTACGTAAAGGGAGCAGCTGGACGAATTTGGTGTGATCCTCTGATTGATGTCCTAGATTGGTCTAATCACGGACTACGAGTAAAGGCGTTCGCCGAGAACCTCTACGGTAGCTACACGCGCACAATCAAGAACGAGCAGCTGTACTTTCGCTACGGTGTCGCCTTCTCAATGATCGGCGCGAACTTCAGCGCCCGCGTGCACCGGTACCCAGGCATTTTTGGGGATATGGGCTCATCGATTTTCCCTGAAGATTTGGCGAGCGCGGTCTGCACCATGAATAGCACCGCTGCTCGCGAGATCTTGAACTCCCTGAATCCTAGTGTTCACTTTACCGCAGGCGACGTGAACCGCCTCCCGCTGTTCCCCATCGAGAACGCAGATGAAATCTTCGCCCAGGTAGAAGCGGCCTTCGCCGTCCACGAAGCGCACCGCGAGCCCTCCGTGGAGTTCCAGCGCCCCGGCCCCTCCCCCTGGCGCGCCGCCCAAGCCTGGGCCCAGCGCGCCGTGGATCGCGAACCAGGCGCCCCCCTGCCAACCTACGAAGAGCAGCTGGACCCCGAGCCCCCGTCAGCCCACCTGTCCTTCGCCCTAGGCATTGCCCTGGGACGTTTCCAACCGCCGCATCACCTGGATGTTGGGGCGCAGCATGCTGCGCCCCTACCGGACACCACCGTCCCGGATCCACCCACCCCCGTGGTGGAACCACCCACCGCCATCCTGGATCCGCGCAACCTGGACGCAGGGGCGACCGGCCGGTCGCCTCAACCACGCACCGCCGTCCTGGATCCGCGCACCGCCGATTTGTCAGCCACCCTGCCGGATGGCGTGCTGTTCCTGGACACCACGTTGGCTGACGAGGATCACCAAGACAGCCTGGGGCACCCCGCGGCCGCGCCGCTCCACGCAGCCTGGCGCGAGCACGGCACGAGCCTCGGCAGCTCGCGCGGGCTGCGCGGCTGGCTGGCGCAGGAGCTGTTCCCGCTGCACCGCAGCGAATACGAGAACCGCCCCATCCACTGGCCGCTCTCCTCCGCCAGCCGCACCTTCGTCTGCTGGGTGAACATCCACCGCCTGAGCCCGCAGACCTTGATGGTCGTCTTGGCTGACCACCTGCTCCCCTGCCTGAAGCGCCTCAAGGGCGAGCTAGCCGACCAGCAGGAGGCCAAGCAGCGCGGCGACGCCAAGGCGGCGCGCCAGGCTGAGCGCGCCATCACCCGCCTGACCAAGGCCGAGGCCGAGCTTGCGGCCTTCATCGCCGCCGTGGAGCAGTGCGCCGACCACGGCGCGCCCCCCACCGACGCAAAATGCCCCCCGCGCGAGGTGGACGCGCGCCACGCCCCCGACCTGGACGACGGCGTGATGGTCAACTCAGCTGCCTTGTGGCCGCTGCTCGACCCGCAGTGGAAGGACCCCACGAGGTGGTGGAAGGAGCTGTGCACCGCCAGCGGCCGCAAGGACTACGACTGGGCGCACCTCGCGATGCGCTACTTCCCCACTCGCGTGGACCAGAAGTGCCAACAAGACCCGAGCCTAGCCGTAGCCCACGGCTGCTTCTGGCGTTACCACCCCGCCCGCGCCTACGCCTGGGAGCTCCGCCTCCAAGACGAGCTCAGCCCAACTTTCCGCATAGAA
>CAYQAC010000125.1:1945-15063 GCA_964415255.1 uncultured Polyangiaceae bacterium
CGAGTCACCGCCCCTGACGAACCCGCCGCCCGCGCCGCCTTCGAGGCAAAGCACCCCGAGCGCCTGCGCGCCCGCCAGGCCCTCATAGCCGCCCTCGTCCCCCCGGAGACGCTGTTTGAGGCCACGGAGGATCCCGCTCAAAGCCCGGAGGGAAATCTGGCTCAAGACAGCGAAGCTGATGAAGATGAAGCCTAGGCGAGAACTTGAGCGGCCCGCGCGCGCCCGCGGTATGCTCGCGCCCTCCTCACCCTCACCCACCTGCCCTCACCCGCGCCTTCGCCGCGCGCGCAGCCGTTGAGCCCCTCATGAGCACCGATCTGGTGAGCCCCCCACGCGCCCACGATGAGCCCTCCGCCTCCTTGCTGGCGCGTGAGCTGGGTGGCCACGTCTCCGCCGCGCTGGAGGCGGATTTGCGCGGGGATATCCGACGCCACGGCGTCGTGGTGTGGCTCGACGCGGCCGGTCACTACACAAAATTCGTGGAGCGCCTGGGGCGCCTGCGCGAATCTAGCAGCTTACCTTACGAAGTGCGCGGCTACCGCGACAGCCACCTGGCGCTGATGCTCGCGCTGGAGGGCGTGGCCGGTGGCACTGAGAAGGCGCCGCTCGTGGTGCACCTCCCCGGCTTCACCGAGGAGTCGGTGCGGCTGACGCCGCTCTATGAGCTCTACGCAGCCGGCGCGCGCTACCGCAAAGGCCTGGAGAGCCTGATCACCGAGGCGGCCGCCGGCCACGTGCTGCCGCAGCACATCACCGACTACGCCGCCTCCGCCCGGACGCTGGAGGAGGCAGACACCTGGCTCGAGGAGCAGCTCCAAGGCACCGGCGGCGGCTTCAGCGCCCAGCTGCGCGCCCTGAGGCCGGTCGCCTTCTTCGACGAGCTGCTCGACCCCGCGCGGCGACGACCGTTCGGCCAGACGCGCACCGGCTTGAAGGCAGCCCAGCCCTTGGGCACGGGCGCCGAGCTTGAGCCGGAGCGCGCCGCGCCGCGCACCTACATCAACAGCTTAGCTGACGAGCGCGCCGCCTGGCGTCAGCTGGTCGCGTGGACGGGCCTGCCTGACGCGTGGCTGCGCCTCACCCTGCCTTTGAAGGCAGAGGAGCCGGAGAGCAGCCCCGTCAAGGGTGAGGAACACGGCGAGCCCGCGGCCCACACTGATGACGACATCGCCTTCGCCGCTGCCAGCTGGGCGCTCGCCGTGGAGTACGTGTACGACCTCAAGCGCCCGCCGGTGAGCCCGCACCTCGCGGACGCGCGCGCGTTGCCAGGCCCGCTGGTGGACATCTGCCGCGGCGTCGCCGTGCACCTGCGGGAGCGCCACCCTGACTTCTACCTGCGCACCGCCAACGAGACAGAGGCGCTGCTGATTGAGGAGGTGGAGGCCGCGAAGGCGGAAGACCTCGGCAAGATTGACACCTTCCGCTTCGAGGAAGACAAGGTGCTCGAGGCGGCGCTCGCGGCGCTCGGTCGCGGGGAGGTGGCGCTGCCCGAGGAGTGGGCGAGGCTGCGCCTGAGCGCCAAGCCCGCCGCCGCCTCGTTCTGGCTACGACAAGATCCCGCGCGGGAACAGACCTGGCAGCTGGTGCGCGCCACCAGCCAGCTCCTGGGCGCCATCGACGCGGCGGGCTCGCTCGGTGACGCGAAGGACAGCGAGCTCCCCATGGAAGTGGCGCTGGCCGCCTACATAACGCGCGGCGCCGCGGTGGACCAAGCACATCGTCACCTGGAGCAGCGGCGCCTCTCGCCGCTCACCGCGCACATCCCTGAGTTTGAGGCCTTGCGCGCGCGCCTCGACGACGCGCGCGGCCGCTACGACGCCTTCGCTGAGGCGTGGGCGCGCGACTTCAACGCCTGCTGCCAAGCCCAGCGGTTCTTGCCCGCGCCAGCCACGCAGCAGCGCACGCTCTTCGACGAGGTGGTCAGGCCCATGACCCAAGAGGGCACCACCGCCTACTTCGTGGTGGACGCCCTGCGCTACGAGATGGGGGAGGAGCTGTTCCGCTTGATTGAGGGCACGCCCTCCACCCTGGCGCAGCTCACGGCGCGCCTGGCGGAGCTGCCCACGGTGACGGAGGTGGGCATGAACGCGCTCGCGCCGGTGGTGTACCGCGGGCGGCTCTCCCCCGTGCTCTCGAGCGATCACAGCCAGCTGCGCGGCTTCCAGGCGGGGGAGTACCGCGTCCACGACCCAGAGACGCGGCGGCGCGCGATGCACGACCGGGTGGGCGGCGCCACCTGCCCACGGCTAAGCCTGGAGGAGGTCGTCAGCCGCGATGCCCAATCGCTCAAGCGCAGCGTCGCGAAGGCGCGGCTCATCATGGTGCACAGCCAGGAGATTGACCAAGCGGGCGAGCATGGCTTTGGCCTGGCCATGTTCGACACCCAGCTCCAGCAGCTGCGCGCCGCGTGGCAGCGCCTGCGCGAGGCGGGGGTGCGGCGCTTCGTGTTCACGAGCGACCACGGCTTCTTGCTCTTGCGCGACGGCGCCCCCGTGCAGCCGCATGGGCGCGGCCCGGAGGTGAAGCGGCGCTACGCCCTCTCGAAGCTGGCCGCCGACCACCCGGAGGAGGTGCGGGTGCCGCTGTTGGAGCTTGGCTACGACGGCGTGGAGGGCCACCTGATCTTCCCGCGGGGCATGGCCACCTTCGACACCGGGAGGCGCGAGCGCTTCGTGCACGGCGGCAACAGCCTGCAAGAGCGCGCCATCCCGGTGCTGACCGTTATTCACCGCGCGGCGGTGGGCGGCAGCAGCGTGAGTTACCTCATAGAAACGCAGGCCCGTGAGGACGTCGCGGACATGCACTGCCTGGAGGCCCGGGTGGAGGTGGCGGCGCAGGGCGCGCTCGACTTCGGCGGGCCGCGGGAGATTGAGCTCAGCCTGCGCGTGGCCGACGCGGAGGGCGTGGAGGTGGAGCTGTGCCAAGCGCGCGGCAAGGAGCGCGGCCAGGCGGGGCTGCGCTCAGGGCTGGTGGTGGCGAGGGTGGGCGAGTGGTTCGAGCTGTTCTTCCGGCTCTCCGGCCGCGCGGATGCGCGAGTGCTGGTGGAGCTCTATCACCCCGGCGGCGTGGCTGAGGTCACCCCGGGCGCGGTGAGCGAGCGCTTCGCGGTGGCGGCTAGGCGCGGGGCCTCCGCGGCGCCAACCCAGGCCGCGCCCGCCACGGAGGGCCAGGCGCCTTGGTACCACACGCTGACTGATGAGGGCGCGCGCCGCATGTTCGAGCACCTGGAGCAGCACGGCGCCGTCACCGAGGGGGACGCCTTGAAGCTCCTCGGCAGCGCGCGCGCCGCGCGGCGCTTCGCGCTCCAGTTCGACGGCTACGCGAGGCAGGCGCCGTACCGCATGCGCATCACGGTGGTCGGCAACGAGAAGCGCTACATCAAAGAGGGAAGCGGATGAGCACACTGGAGCCCCGGGACACCAACCACGTTTTTGAGCAGCTACGTAAGGGCGTGGTGCCCGAGCGCGGCATCAGCGCGTTCGCCGTCGGCGTGGAGAAGCAGCGCGCCGAGATCCGCCGGCAGCTCATGCTCGCCGAGAGCGGCGAGGGCACCGTCAAGTTCTTACGCGGCGGCTACGGCTGCGGGAAGACCTTCATGGCGCGCCTGGCGCTACTAGACGCTCAAGCGCTGGGGTTCGCCACGAGTTTTGTGGTCGTCTCCGATAACGATCTGAAGTTTCACCGCTTCGACGAGGTGTACCGCAAGGTGATGACCGAGCTCGGCACCGCCTCTTGCCCGCGCGGCGCGCTGGGCGACATTTTAGACCGCTGGATAGCCAGCGTGGAGGAGGCGCTGGTCGCCGCCGGGGAGGACGACAGCGCACCTGACTTTGACGCGAAGGTGCTGCAGCGCCTGAACGACGACCTCGCGGCCATGACCGGCGGCCGCGCGCCGCAGGACTTCATCCGCGTCATCCAGACCATCTTCGAGCTCAAGCAGCGCGGGGAGCTCGTCGAGGCGGGCGCGCTCACCTCGTGGCTCTCCGGCAGCGGCAACGTGGCGGCGAGCTCCAAGAAGGTGGCCGGCATCAAGGGGGACATCGAGAGCCGCGACGCGCTCGACTACCTGCGCGGCGCGCTGGAGATAGTCAAGGCGGCTGGCTATAAGGGCCTCCTGATCGTGATCGATGAGGCGGAGACAATCCTCCGCATGCGCGCCGACTCGCGCCACAAGTCCCTGAACGGCATCCGGCAGATCGTGGACGCCGCGGGCGCCTACCCGGGCCTGCTGTGGCTCTTCACGGGCACGCCGGAGTTCTTCGACACACGCCACGGCGTCGCCGGGCTGGCGCCGCTCCATGAGCGGCTGCGCTTCCTCAAGCAGGGGCGCTTCGCGAGCCTGCGTCAGCCGCAGCTGGAGCTCACCCCGTTCGACGCCGAGCGCCTGCGCAAGGTCGCGCTCTGCCTGCGCGAGCTGTTCCCGACGGAGAGCGGCGCGCGGCTGGAGGAGCGGGTGAGCGAGGCCTTCATCTCCCACCTGGTGCAAGAGGTCACCAAGGGCTTCAAGGGGGACGTGGGGGTGGTGCCGCGCCAGTTCTTGCGGGAGTTCGTGAGCCAGATGGACCTTGTAGACCAAGAGGCTGACTATGTTCCCATGAAGGAGTATGGCTTCGAGGCCAAGGAGCTGAGCGCTGAGGAGCAGCAGGCGCAGCGCGGCGCGCCCCCGCCGGCGCCCGACGACGCGGAGGAGCTCATCCCTGAAATGGCGGTGTGGTGAGCGTCTTCGCGCGCTTCGCGCCGCGGCTGCAGCAGGCCATCGTCGCGCGCCTCGGGTGGACGAGCCTGCGCCCGGTGCAAGAGCTGGCGGGGGAGGCGCTGCTCGCGGGGGACAACGCCATCATCCTCGCGCCCACCGCCGGCGGTAAGACGGAGGCCTCCGTGTTCCCGCTCTTGTCAGGGCTGGTGGAGCGCGCACCGCACGGCGTGGGGCTGCTCTACGTGGCGCCCATCAAGGCGCTGCTGAACAACCAGGCGGAGCGGCTCGGGCTCTACACGGAGATGGTGGGGCTCCGCCGCTGCGTGTGGCACGGCGACACCACGGATCATGAGCGGCGCCAGTTCCGGCGTGAGCCCACTGAGCTCTTGATGACCACCCCAGAGTCCCTCGAGGTGATGCTGGTGTCGCCCCGTATGGATGAGCACCAGCTGTTCGGTGATCTGCGCGCCATCATCATCGATGAGGTGCACGCCGTGGCAGGGACTGATCGGGGCGCCCACCTGATGAGCGTGCTCGAGCGCCTGGCCAGCGCGTCACGCCACGACGTGCAGCGGGTGGGGTTGTCCGCCACCGTCGGCAACCCAGAGGCTATCTTGAGTTGGCTGCAGGGCAGCTCTGAGCGCGGCGCGCGCGTGGTGGACCCACCGCATCAGCCGAGCGTGCGGCGCCTGATGGTGGTGCACCGCCTGGCCCTACCGGAGCACGCGCGGCTCGCAGTGCGCGTCGCGCAAGGCCAAAAGAGCCTTTTTTTCTGCCAATCGCGCGCGGTGGCCGAGGCCGTGGCGGAGCACCTGCGGCGCGCGGGCACTGCCGTCTTCGTGCACCACAGCGCCATCTCTCAAGAGGAGCGCGAGCTGGCGGAGGAGCGGTTTCATCATGGTGACGACGCCTGCATCGTGTGCACCTCCACGTTGGAGCTCGGCATCGACGTGGGGGATCTGGATCGGGTGATGCAGTCTGAGGCCCCCGGCACCGTCAGCTCCTTCCTGCAGCGCATGGGGCGCACCGGGCGGCGCGAGGGCCAGGAGGCGAACACCACCTTCTTCTGCTCCGCCGGGGAGACGGTGCTGCAAGCCGTGGCCCTGATTGAGCTCGCCAAGCAGGGCTGGGTGGAGTCGGTGCCGGTGCAGCGCCGCTGCTGGCCGGTGCTCATCCACCAGCTGCTCGCCATGGCGCTGGCGAAGGGCGGCATCACCGCGGAGGAGGCCTGGCGGCATTTAGAGCGTGTACCTGACTTTCAAGGCATCGCGCGCGCGGAGTACGATCGCCTGCTCGCCTTCATGCTGCACGACGACTCGCTCCGGCTCGCCAGCGGACGGCTCGTGTTCGGGCCCAAGGCGGAGCGGCGCTTCGGCCGCAAGAACTTCATGGAGCTGTTCTCGGTGTTCTCCAGCCCGCAGAGCTACAGCGTGCAAACTGAGAGCGGCGCCCCGCTCGGCACCCTGCAACAAGACTTCGTGGATCGCCTGGTGGACGGCGTCACCTCCTTCTTGCTCGGCGGGCGCGCCTGGGCGGTGATGCGCGTGCAGCACGAAGACAGGCGCGTGATTGTGCTCCCCGCGCCGCGCGGCAAGGAGCCCCACTGGGGCGGCATCCTCCCGCAGTTTTTAGGCCACGCGCTGTGCCAGAAGATGCGTGATGTCATCTTGAGTGACGAAGGCTACGCCTACCTAGACGACGACGCCGGGCGTGCGCTCTCGGCGCGTCGCGAGCTGCTCCGCCCCGGCCTGGAGGCCCCTGGCGGCATCGAGGTGGAGCCCGACGGGATCTTCTGGTGGACGTTCGCTGGAGGCCGCATCAACGGCACCCTGCGCCACGCGATTGACGCGCTCGGTAAAGACTGGACCATTGTCACAGACAACCTCCACCTCAAAGTCCAAGGTGAGCACCTGAACTTGACTGAGTTTAATGAGGTGCTCGAGCGGCTGCGGAGCGACGCCTTCTGGGAGAACGAGGCGTTCTGGAGTGACGTGCTTGAGGGCCTCCCCAGCTACCGCCTGACTAAGTTCCAACCGCTGATGCCGAGCTGGGTCCAGAGCGAGGTGGTGGGGAGCTACCTGTTAGATATTCAGGGAGCCAGACGATGGCTCAAGGGCGCTGAAGCCACCCGGTGACTGCAGCGCCGCGCAGGGCGCTGAGGCGCTACCAACCCCCCCATCCTGATCCTCAAGGAGCGCCCTCTGTTGGAGGCTCTCAAGGCGGCAGGTCACCCCACGAGCCGCGCAGAGGTCATGATCGATCTGATCTTCGGGTCAGGCATGGCGCCCGCTTGGCGTGAGGGGAAAACCCAGGTCACGCTGGGCCGCACCAAGATCAGCGCGAAGGGTCTCGCACGGCGCGGGGATGGGACGGAGCGCCTGTTCTTCGTGCCCGCGCACCGCTCCATGCTCATCAGCGACGGCTGGGCCGCTCCCTTTCAGAAGATTGGCTCAGACACACCCGCGGTCGCGCGCCTCTTCAGCCAGAACCTCTTTGACCGCTTCAGCCACAAGGACGCTGGCGCTCTTTTCCCCGTAGAAAAAAGACTGAAGCATGAGCTTCGCGCCCAGATTGATCAGGCTGTCTTTCATGGTGGCACGGTCGGCATTGAGGAGGACGCCCAGCACGCGCGCCGTCTGCGGCTGGTGCACGGCGACATGCACTTGCCCTTCATGACATGACGGCTGGCCAGCGTGAATTCACGCCGCTCCTCCTCGGCCTCTACCACCTGCTGCCATCTACCAAGCTGCGCAAGCGCGCGGGGACGGACTGGGTGGTGATTGAAGAGCCCGAGATGGGGCTCCACCCACAGGCGGTCACCGCGGTGATGCTCCTCATCCTGGATCTACTCTGGCGTGGCTATCGGGTGGTGCTCTCCACACACTCACCCCATGTCCTGACGATGCTCTGGATGATGCGACTCCTCAAGGAGCACCGCGCGCGCTGGCAGCTCGTTTGCGAGGCGTTCGGCGTCACCCAGCAAGCGCAGATGCGGCAGGTCGCAGAGGCTGCGCTCACCAAGGAGTACCGCGCGCACCTGCTCGGCTTCAGGCAGGATGGTCTCGTCAGCTATACTGACATATCCACCCTGGATCCTGACTCGGATGACGAGCGCATCTCAGGCTGGGGTGGTCTAACCGAGTACTCCTCACGCTTCGGCGACGCCGTGCGCAAGGCGGTCAATGAGAGTGAAGCATGAGGCGCGCAGCCGCCAAGACGCCGGTTCGAGCGGCACTGCTCGAGGGCTCACGTCTGCTTGACTTTCACGGTCACACCGGTCCTCGCCTCAGGCGAGCCGCTCGATCGGGGGGTTGGTACAGCCTGCAGACAGCGGGCGGCGACGCAGTCGGTGGGTGGTTAGCTGCGCCGCGCGGCACCGGTGAGTGACTGAGCGCGCCAGGCATCCGTGAGTGGCTATCCGCGCCAGCGCACACGGTCATCTTCACTGATGCATAGGCCGCGCGCTTCGAGCAGCTCGACAGCGACCTCGATGGACGCGGTGACGGCGCTGCCCACACCAGAGCCGAAGAGGCGCGCTGTCTCGCGGACGAGGGCTGCGCGCGGGAGCGCGAGGTTGTCGCTCAAGATCAAGGCGGCGCCCGCCGCGAGTTCCTCTGGGGCGATCTGATCGATGGGTCGCGCAGGGGCTGAAGCGTCCGTGACGCGCACTGCCGTAGTGAGCTCAGGGTCGACGTCTGCGCGCCAAATGAACTCACCGCGGGGCTTCAGCTCCGCCCGGCGCGCGAGCTCAGCCAGCACCTGGTCCAGGTGGCGCCGGGGACGGGCGGTGAGGCGCTCCACCCCAAAGCAGCGCAGCACGCGGCGCATCAGCTCATCTTGGTGGATGGGGCCCTCGCCGCGCACGACGGCGAGGACGCGCTCACGGAGCGGAGCGGCTGCGCGCGTGGAGTAAAGATCCGCGCTGAGCGGCTCGAGGGGGACCGGGCGGTAAGGGGTGATCCGCGGATCGCTGAGCGGGACTGTGGCCCCGGGGGGATCCGCTGAAGGTGGCTCCGCCGCCCGAGCTTGCGCAGCGGCGCCCGGCTCGTTTCCTTGAGGTAATTCATCGCTCGCGGTGTGAGGAGCAGGCTCGGGGGTGCTCGGTGCCGTTGGAGATACGCTGGCCGCGCTGGGTGCCGGGATCACGCTGGGGACCGCGGAGGCGCTGCGCTGCGCGTAGGCTTCGAGCGCCGCTTGGAGCGCGGCGTGGAGGCGCCCTAGCTCCCGCTCGCGATCGAACCACCAGTCTGCTGACCAGATCCGGTGCATGCGCCAGCCGAGCGAGCCGAGCACCTGCGCGCGCAGGCGATCGCGATCACGCGCCGTCTGCCCGGAGGCGTAGGCGGGGCCGTCGAGCTCCACCCCGAGCAGGTACTCACCGGAGCGCGCCGGGTGCTCCACCGCCAAATCCACGCGGTAAGCCCCGCAGCCGATCGCCGCGTGCACCTGGTGGCCGCGCTCCAAGAGCGCGCGCCGCACGTCGCGCTCGAACGCCGATGGCAGCTCACTCTCAGGCGCTGCCTGCGCCGCCTCACCCCCGCGGCGCCAGGCGTACTCCAAGAACTGACGCAGGTGCTGGGCGCCCAGCGCCTGAGTGCGCCCAAGATCGATCTGATCGTGAGTGAGCGTCGAGAACACGCGGAGCTGCTGCCTCGCCCGCGTGACGGCGACGTTCAAGCGCCGCTCCCCGCCGACGTTGCTGAGCGGCCCAAAGTGCATCCTGAGCTTGCCCGCTTCATCTTTGGCGTAGCCAATGCTGAAGAGGATCTCGTCGCGCTCGTCGCCCTGCACGTTCTCCAGGTTCTTCACGAAGGTGCCCTCGTCACCCGAGAAGTGCGGCTCAATCTCCGGGTAGAGGGCGCGCGCCTCCTCCAGCAGATCTTCAATCAGCCCGCGCTGCGCCATGCTGAAGGTGACCACGCCGAACGTGCGTGAGCCTGGCGGGTGGCGCCTGAGCGCGCCCACCAGATACTGTACTAATGCCTGACCTTCTCGCGGGTTGGTGCGCGCCTCCCCTGAGAGGTACACGCCGTCAGGCACCGGGTGCCACGCCACGCCGAGCCCCTCAGCGCGCTGACTCGCCGCGGGGAAGACGTTGAGGCGCCCCTCATAATAGTGGCGATTGCTGAAGTCTATCAGCGCGTCGTGGCGACTCCGGTAGTGCCAGCCGAGCGTCTGCTCCGGCAGGTTCTTGGCGAGCGCCTCATCCAGCACGCTCTCGAGCTCCACCACCTCGTCTTCATCGAGCTCCTCATCCTCTTGCGCCGCGCGTTGGAAGAACAGGGTGGGCGGGAGCTGCTTGGAGTCGCCCACCACCACCATCTGCTTCCCGCGCGCGAGCGCCCCAATGGCATCGTGAGTGCCAATCTGTGAGGCCTCGTCGAACACCACCAGATCGAACAGCGGGCCCGCAGCGCTCAGGTACTGCGCCACCGACAGCGGGCTCATGAGCAGACACGGCTTGAGGCGTGGGAGCAAGCTGGAGGTGGCTTGCAGCAGCCGGCGCACGGAGAGGTGGCGCGTCTTCTTCTGCTGCTCGCGCCGCAAGATGCCCGGCTCTGAGGTCGCCACCGCGCCTGCGCGCGGGCCAGGCAGCCTCGCCTCCAGCTGCGAGACGACCCAAGCCCGTGAGCGCTCGATGTGCTCCCGATCGAGCGCGGCGAAGCGCTCCACGAGGTGATGGTGCGCCGCGCCATCAAAGCCACGGAGCGCCGCGTCCGCGTCGCGCGTCGCCGCGACCCAGCGCGCGAGCTCGCTCTTCTCGAAGAGCACCGGCAGCTCGGCCGCGCTGCATTGCCCCACGTGGTGCAGCGCCGCCCAAGCCGCGAGCCCAGCCGACTCCGCTTGAACCATTGCCGCACGGTAATGACAATACGGCCGCAGGCGCCGGATCTCCTGGCGCCAGCCGAGAGCGAGCTGCCCCCACGCCTCATCGGCGCCGGCCTCTCCCTCACCGGGCGCCCCCTGGAGCGCGAGCAGCTCACTCAGCCTCGCCCGCAGGCCCTCCCAGGCGCCGCGCGCCTCATCAACCTGCTGGGCAGCCTGCAGCAGCGGCGCCCTGTCCACTCCCAAGAGGCGGCCAGGAAGATCCTGGCCGATCGTGACCCTGACGACCGACGCGGCAGCGCGATCGCCCCGCGCGACCAAGACCTCCAGCGCCGCGGCGCCCTCTTGCGGCCGCCAGGCGCCCCCCAGCTCCGGCTCCAAGCGCTGCCCCCCTTGACTCAGCGCTGCCCCCTGACGCCGCAGCTCGACCGCGCGAGCTAGATCCGCTTGAACTGACGTTGCCACAGGGAGGCCGCCGCTCGCCACCTTCGCGAGCGCGCGGCGCGCCGTGAACAGGAACATCCAACGAAACAAGATGAACGCCGTGGCCCAAGCCACGTAGCGCCGGTGGAGCGCCTCAAGATCCAGATTGAACAGCGCGCCTGTCCAGCGCACGGAGAGCGCCGCCCACTCGGCGTCCCGCGCCCTCGAGAGCGCCGCGTAGGCCCGCGCCGACTCCGCCACCCCACTCCACCCCGCGCCCAGCGCGGCGGGCGGCACGGGCCCCTCCATCGCCGCGAGCACGTACTCACAGACGGCGCGCGCTTCGCTTGGCCTCCGCGCGGAGGCTGGCAGGCCCAAGAGCCCAAAGAGCCTCGCGTCCGCCGCGAGCACGCTCAAGACGGCGCGCTCGCCCGCCGCCGCGGCCTCGAGCACCGCCTCCTCCAGCGCGCCGCTCCACGCCACCACGGTGGCGTGGCGAAACGGGTGACTCACCACCGGCGCGACCTCCGCGCCCGCCACCGCGAGGGCGGCGATGGCCTCGCTGCGCGCGCGCAGCTGAGACGCGCTCATCGCCTCCACGCCAGGCGCCGGCACCCGCAGGTCAGTGACCCGTTCTAATTCGAGCAGGCGCGCGCTCATTAGGTAAAATGCCTGACCATTGGGCCGCGGCGCGTGGAGCGCCTCCACGTGCGCCGAGAGGCCCCGCCGCAGCGACGCCAGCTCCTGACCGCGCTCCTCCCACGGCCCAGGCTCGGTGCGCGGCGCCCGATCTAAGGAGCGGCACAGCGAGGCGATCACGTCCTTCTTCTGAGACTTATGGCTGTGCAGCTCAAGGCAGAAGTCACCGAGCCCCGCCGCCTCCAGCCGCCGCTTCACCACCTCCAGCGCCGCCATCTTCTCAGAGACGAAGAGCACGCTCTTCCCCTCGCCGAGCGCCGCCGCGATGAGGTTGGTGATGGTCTGTGACTTGCCGGTGCCAGGCGGCCCCTGCAGCACGAAGCTGCGCCCCCTGAGCGCCGACACCACCGCCGAGAGCTGGGTGGAGTCGGCGTCCATCACGGTGGGGAGCGCCGCGGGCGCGAGCTCCCGGTCGAGCGCCGCTGGCTCCACTTGCTCAGGCTGATTGACTAAGATCGGCTCGCGCTCAGCGATGTGGCGGATGATCGGGTTCTGGAGGAACCGCGCCTCGTTCTCAGCGAGGTCGTTCCACATCAGGAACTTGGTGAAGGTGAACAGGCCCACCGCGCCCACCTCCAGCACCTCCCAATGAGGCTTCGCTGCGATCGCCAGCCGCACGCTCTGAAGCAGCGACGCGATGTCCAGCTCGCCGTCGTCGGCGTCCACCGCCGCGAGCGCAGAGAGATCGACCCCGAAGTCTTGCCGGAGCTTCTCTATCAACGTCACGTTGACGAGCGGATCTTCCGCCAGACGCGCGAGCCGTGCCTGCTTCCGTACGCGATCGATCTCAAGCATGGCTGGGTAAAGTAGGAGCGGCGCGTACCGCGCAGGCCCGCCCTCCTCCTCAAACCAGCGCAGCATCCCCAGCGCGAGGTAGAGCGTGTTCGCGCCGCCCTCCTCAAGATCGATGCGCGCAGCGCGGACCACGTGCCGCGCGCGCTGCTCAAACTCACCGCTGGGCAGCGACACGTGGAGCAGCTTGCGATCGAGGTCCAGCGAGAGCCGCGTACGCGTCGTCGCGTCCATGCGGCGCACGAACGCCGCGTCAGGCGCCTCACCCAGCGGGGCGTCCGTTGGAGATAGGTGCAGGCGCGCGTCGCTCGCGAACAGCTCCCCGAAGCGCACCAGATCCGGCACCTCGAGCGGCAGCGCGCCCTTCGCGCTCACCCGGAAGTTGAGCAGCCTATTCCTCATGGATAAATCCAGGAGCCGCTCCTTCCAGCGCCGAAACCGCGCCGAGACGCCCTCCCCGCGGGCCACGGCCGGCTCAGCGCCCACGAGCGACACCGCGCGTCCCCACGAGTTCAGTCCAGCGCTCTACAGCGCGCGCGGCTTCCAAGGCAGAGCCAAGCATCGAGCGAGGGTAGCGCAGGCAGCGCTCGGCTGCTGGCTCGTCGCTTGCGCCGAAGCTAGACTGCCTTGGGTGTGGCTCTTCTGCGGCGGGGTGTTTGTTCAACGATTTCGATCACTTAAG
>CAYQAC010000126.1:0-14838 GCA_964415255.1 uncultured Polyangiaceae bacterium
CCCCAAAAAGCGACCGCTACCGCTAAGCTCCCCCGGGAGGGCGATCACTGCACGATGGGGTCTGGGTTTGCTGCGGCGCAGCGCGAGGCTCGGGGGGCGCTCGTAGACGGAGTGATGCGCCCCGTATTCAACGCCGGGTGCTTCGTGAGGAAGAATGCCGGGGCGAGGGCGTAACCACCAGCTACGGAGCAACCGATGCGCGGCGACCCCACCAGTACTTTAGGCATCCTCGTGGCTGGCTTGATTGGCTTGGAGGCGGAGCGCCGAGTGCTCACGGCCTTGGAGCCCCCGCTTGGGTGGCCGGGGGTGTCTGAGGAAGAGACGGCGAGTGAGCAGCACGCCCTGCTCGGCTTGCTGCAGGCGAGTTGGGAGTTCAGCTGAGCTGTCTTTTTTCCTGCCGCGGACCCAGCCCGTAGGCTCTAGCCGTTGCTCGGGGCCACCGGCCCGCCGCGCAGGCCAGCCCAGAGGAGCTGGAGCTGAGCGCGGTAGGCCTCGCGCAGCTGCTCTGGGGTGTCCTTGAACACCAAGGGGAGCCCAAAGAAGAGCCCCAAGAGGCCCGTGACGGCGGCGCTCACCGAGGCGCCCTTTGGCAAGTCTCCCTGCAGGATGGCGGCGCTGATGGACTGCTCGAACGTGTGATCCAGCTTGCGACAGGGCACCCCCAACGCGCCGCCGAACTCGGGGAACGCCTGCATCCGCTCGGCGAGCGAGAGATCCGCGCTGAACGGGCACTCGTCCGCGCCGCGCTCCGCCGTCATGAAGCCGATGATCTCCATGGTGATGCGCGGGCAATCAGCGAACTGCAGGGCCATCACGTCGAACAGCTCCTCAATGAAGCGCAGCCCGACCTCACCGCGGGTGGAGTTCAGCGCGCGCCAGGTCACCTCCACCCCCCAAATCCGGATGAAGTAGCGGAGGACATCCTCCTTCTTCGGGAAATAGTTGAAGAAGGTGGCCTCTGAGACCTGCGCGGCTTCGCACAGATCTTTCACCGTGACGCCACAGAACGAGCGGCGCTGCAGGCGGCCCATCGCCTCTCGCATCAGCGCCAGCTTGGTGCGCGCGAATTTGCGCTCGCGGAGCGGGATCTGTTGGACCAGCAGAGCAGCAGCAGGGTCCAGCGGGGGGGAGGCGGTCATGGGTGACCCAGCAAACCTGTAGAACTCAGGGGGCAGTGTCAACACATAGCCGCGCCCGAAGCCGCCTCCGTCGCCATGAGAGACGTTCGGAGGCCGCCATGAGAGACGCTCGGAGGTCGCCATGAAAGACGCTCGGCGAGGTCGCCTTGAGCGGCGCTCGGCGAGCGGGCGCTAGCGTGGCGTCAGGGCCCCTCACGGGATGAGGCCGAGCTCGCGCCCAGCGTCCGCGAAGGCGGCCACGGCGGCGTCGATCTGCTCGGGCGTGTGCACCGCCGAGAGCTGCACTCGGATCCGCGCGGCGCCGCGCGGCACCACTGGGTATGAGAAGCCGACCACGTAGATCCCTCGCGCGAGCAACAGCTCGGACAGCCGCGAGGCGAGCCGCGCGTCTTCTCCATCGCTGGTCGGGGTGGCCTGCATCATCACCGGCACGATGGCGTGCGAACCCGGCTTCAGGGTGAAGCCGAGGGCGCTCATCTGGCCGCGGAACGAGGCAGCGTTCCGCACCAGCGCCTCACGCAGCTCCCCGCCTTGTTCGAGCAGCTTCAAGACGGTGAGGCTCGCGCCGCAGATCGCTGGGGCCAGGGTGTTGGAGAACAGGTAAGGGCGCGAGCGCTGACGCAAGAGCGCGATCAGCTCGCGGCGCCCGGTGGTGAAGCCGCCGCTCGCGCCGCCGAGCGCCTTGCCCAAGGTGCTGGTCATGATGTCGACGCGGCGCTGCACCCCGAAGTGCTCTGGGGTGCCGCGCCCTGTTGGCCCCACGAAGCCCGTGGCGTGGGAGTCATCCACCATGACCATCGCGCCGTAGCGCTCCGCCAAGTCGCAGATTTTGTCGAGGCTAGCCAGGTAGCCGTCCATGCTGAACACGCCGTCGGTCGCGATCAGGCGCAGGCGCTTGTCTTGGCTCGCCTGAAGGTGCGCCTCCAGCGCCTCAAGATCGCCGTTTGGGTAGCGCAGCCGCGCGGCCTTGGAGAGGCGGACGCCATCGATGATGGAGGCGTGGTTCAGGGCGTCGCTGATGATGACGTCGCCCTCGCCGAGCAGGGTCTCGAACAGCCCGCCGTTGGCGTCGAAGCAAGAGGAGTAGAGGATGGTGTCCTCGGTCCCGAAGAAGGCGGACAGCGCCTGCTCCAGCTCGCGGTGTAGATCTTGAGTGCCGCAGATGAAGCGGACGCTGGAGAGGCCGAAGCCGTGGCTGTCGAGCGCCGCCTTGGCGGCGGCGATCACCTGCGGGTGGGAGGCGAGGCCGAGGTAGTTGTTGGCGCAGAGGTTGATGACCTCCTTGCCGCCCGAGGTGACGAGGGCGCCTTGCGGCGTCGTGATGATGCGCTCGGACTTGAGCAGCCCAGCGCTCTCTATGCTGCCTAGCTCTGCCTGAAAAATGCTGCGCGCTTGATCGAACACGGGGTACCTCCGGCTGAGCGGTTAGGGTGACGAACGAATTGCTCTTCAGTGGAAGCGAGGGGCGCGCTCTGAGGAGCGTGCTGTGGGCTCAGTGGGTGGTCAGGTGACCGCCCTGGCTCAGTGGGTGGTCAGGTGACCGCCCTGGCTCAGCGCGCGCTTTGGCGCGCTGACGATTACAGCTCGAGCACCACCTTTGGGTGGGTGTTGATCGCCTCTTCGAAGCGATCGAAGGAGAAGTCAGCGAGCCTCATGATGGTGCCGTCGCCGCCGTTCAGGATCACCTCCCACACCAGGTCGTGGATATTCGGATCGCGTGACTCGAGCAGGCGACGGGTGATGTGCCAGGTCTCCCACAGGCGGCGCCCGACCACGCTGTGCAGGTTGATGCCGTTGACGATGACGCGGTCGAAGCTCTCGATGATGGCGTCGCCGCTCTTCAGCCCGAACAGGATCACGTCGCCGCCGCGGCGCACCAGGTGGATGGCGTTGTTCACCGAGGCGTTGACGCCGCTCATCTCGAGCACCACGTCCACGCCCACGCCGCCCGTCAGGCGCCGCACCTCCGCCACCAGGTTCGGGTCGTGCGCGTAGTCTTCGGCGCCCACGCCGGGGGCCAGCACCACCTCAGCCCCCAGGCGCCGCGCCATCTCCGCGTTGCGCGCCACCGGCTCCACACCGATGACGGAGCTTGCCCCGAGCGCGCGCGCGATGGCGACCGCGAACAGGCCGATGGTGCCGCAGCCGACGATGGCCACGCGCTTGCCCCGTAGGTTCACCTTGGTGCAGGCGTGCACCGCGTTGCCGAACGGCTCCTGGATGGCGGCGACCTCTGGGCGGATGCGGCTCATGTCATTTCGCCAGACCACTTTGGCAGGCAACTTGACGTACTCCGCGAACACACCCTCCGCGCTGATCCCGATGATGAGATCGTCCGCGCACACGTAGTGATCACCCACCCGGCACTGGTGGCAGTCGCCGCAGAAAATATGGCTCTCGGCGCTCACCCAGTCGCCCACCGCGAGCCCTGAGCTGCGCGCGGCCTCGCTCCCCAGCGCGATCACCTCACCGAACAGCTCATGGCCGATCACGCGCTGGTCCCGCGGAGCGCCGAGGCTCTTTGCCTCGGCGTCCAGCGAGCCGAGGATCATGTCCTTGAACGCGCGGCGGAACCAGATCCCCCGATCGGAGCCGCAGAAGCCAGCGAAGCGCGGCTTGATCAACACGCGTCCGCGATCGTTCGGATCGGCGCGCTCATCGAGCACCACCTTGGGCACCTCCGCGAGGCGGAGCCCACGGCTCTCATCCCAAGGATCCTTAATCCGATCGTACACCAGCGCGCGCATGGTCTCAGCCATGAGCGCCTTCTACCGCCCCTGAATCCGCCAGCGCGAGGGTGATGTGGAGCGAGCCTGACGTCAGCGACGCTTACGCGGTGCGTCGTATAGCGCTACCCAACCCCCAAACGAGCCCTGCGTCCGGTCCGTGCGGCACCGGCGACAACTTGCGAGGTGTCGCTCACCGCAAAAACGCCGAGCGACGCGAAGGCCAGAGCACCTGCGCGTCGCTCGGTCTCGTGAGCTAGCTCACTCGGTCTTGGTCGGCAGCTTCAGGCCTGGCAGGCGCCGGAGCGGCGGGCGCCCGGCGTCGCTCGTCGCGGTCGCGGTGGCGGTCGGCTCCGCGGTGGCGGTCGGCTCTGCGGTGGCGGTCGGCTCTGCGGTCGCGGTGGGGGGCGTGACGCCTGCGTCCTGCTCGGTGACCTCCTCAGGCTTGACGTCTTCCTTCTTCAGCTGAGGGCTGTTGATGGTGGCCTGGATCCACCCGGGGCTCAGCTGCTTCACGCCGGAGGGGTACTCGATGAGCAGGAAGTTGCCGTACCGCGCCTTGAGGTTCACCAGGGTGCCGCGGTTGAGCGTCGCGATGAAATCGCCGCTGGTGTCAGCCTCGGTGTAAACGCGCAGGTTGTGCGCCAGCACACGCACGGTGCCGCTCTCGGCGCTCTCCTTGTCTCCGTAGCGCGTCACCTCGTCCTTCTTGGGTGCGGGAGGTGCGGCGTCCACCTTGGCCTCAGGCTCAGGGGTGGCGACGGGCGCCGGCTCGGGAGGTGGCGCCTCCTCCTCTTTCTTGCAGGCGAGCAGAGCCACCAGGAGCCCGGCGGCGGCGATAGCGGTTGAAGCACGTGCTGAGCTAATACGCATTGGAAGGTTCCTCCTCGGGGCGGGACCCTACACGAAAAATGGCGTCTCGCCACGTCAGCACGCAGCAGGCGCGTGCGATCGGCGGCCGAGCGGCGCCGCTCTAGCGGCCGCGCCTTGCCGCGTCCCGGGTGCTCTGTGGTCGCCTTGACGCTGCGGCTCGCGCCGTGAGTAGCCGCAATTTTAGCGCTTTGGCGGGGGCGGGGTGGTCTCGGCGATGGGTGGCCGGTTGGCCAGGCAACGCTCCACCGCCTGGTGGAGCTCGGGCGGATCGTGGCTGGGCAAGGTGGGCTTGCCCATCACCCCGAGGCCCATGCGGTCGAGCCGCTGCCCGCCGCTGCTGAGCCAGACGAACATGGCGCGCCCCCGGATGTTGTCGAACGGCACGCCCCCGCCGCGATGGCCGTTCCACGCGCGGGAGTCCTGAGAGTTGTTGCGGTTGTCCCCGAGCACCCACACCTCACCCTCGGCCACCGTGTAAGGGCCCTGCTCGTAGCCGGCGTCGTCCCCATCTTGAAACAGCGTGAGGTAGCTCATGTCGCGCAGGTACTCGACGTACAGGACACCTGACTTCTGCGCCTCCCCCTCGTGGTACTGGTAGGCGCCCACCTTACAATTGGGGATCTTCCAGCCGTTGATCTCAGGGTGCCCGTCGTAGACCATGAGGGTGTCGCCGGGCAGCGCGATCACGCGCTTGATGTAGTCCTGCTTGGGCGCGCTTGGGTTCGGATCGGGGTAGATGAACACCATCACATCGCCGTACTTGGGCGGCATGCTGGCGAGGATCCGCGTGTTCGTGAACCGGAGCTTGGGGCCGTAGGCGAACTTGTTGACGAAGATGTGATCTTGCAGCTGCAGCGTGGGCAGCATGGAGCCGCTCGGGATCTTGAAGGCCTCCACCACGAACTCACGCAGCAGCAAGGCCACCAAGATCGCGACGCCGATCGACTCAAGGTACTCGCGCCCCTCGCTCTTGCGCCACGGCGACAGGTGCCGCTCCACGAGCACCCCCGCGCGCTCATGCGCTTTGTGGAACGCCTCGGCGTCGAACGGGGTGCGCTCAAGCGCAGCGCGGAGCGCCTCGATAGCTGCCTCCAGCTCTTCACGGGCGCTCGCCTTGAGGCTGCGCTTGACCGCCTCCGCGCGGCGCTCAAGGATCCGCGTGGTCTCGTCCACCAGCCGCGCGGCTTGCTCACAGTCGCGGCGCAGCTCCTTGGGGATGTCACCGCGGCCCCCCAGGTGCTCCGCCAGCGGCAGCTGGTAGCGGTAGCGGTAGAGCAGCATCTCCGCCAAGGTGAAGAAGGCGATCCCCGCCGGGACCGGCTGCTCACGGATCAGCCAGGCGATGTTGCCCCACAGGCTGAGCGTGTCGGTGTCGTTCGACGCAGACAGCAGCTTGACGAGCAACCAGGCGACGCCGAACGGCACCAGGAAGAACCAGACCAGCAAGAAGGCGTACCGCAAGGTCGCGCTGGTGCCCTTGGGGGGCTCCTTGGGGGACTCAGACAAAGCGCTCGGCATTTACTCGGGGTGGGGAGCTAGGGCAACCACACGCACCGCCGTGCATCGGGAGATCGTCCAACCCCCCCCTGCTCAGGCATGCCAGGCGTCCTCCGCGACCTCCAGGCGCTGCTCCGAGGGTCCCCGTGAGCCGCTGCAGGTGACAGGGCCCAAGCCGGGCCGCTTGAGCCGCAGCTCAGCGCTTGTCGCCGAGCTGAACTAGGTAGTCCACCTTGGCCGCTCGGTCGTCGCCCGCGTGGCCTGGTGGCTGCGCGCGCCCAAAGCTCGAGTTGTCCACCAGGAGGTAGTAGGTGCCCTTTGGCAGCGGTAGGTAAAACGAGTGGGTTTGACCTTGGGTCAGCACCTCGTCCAAGAGCGGGGTCTGGGTGAGCGCGGCGGGCCCTGGCGTGCTCACGTACTGACGCACAAGCTCAGCCCCAGTGCCCTTGGGGATCACGAACAGGTCAGCCTGGGGGGTGCCATCAAGGGTGACCGTCAGGTAGAGCGCCTGACCTTTCTCTGTCACCTCGAAGCCGCCGACGTAGTCCTGCTGGTTCTGGTGCACCTCGGTGCGGCTGTTCTCAAGCGTCATCTTGTCGCTCGCGCCGATTTGGAACGGCTTGAAGGGCTTGCTGCCGAGGGCGATGATGCCCATACCAAGCTCCGTCTCCCCCTTCTTGCTATGGCGGATCACGGTGAAGCCGCGCTTCAGCTGGGAGTCCACCAGCTTCTGCCCGATGGCGTTGGCGTCCACCCCGAGCACGCCAATCCCCACGCTCGCGAGCTGCGACTCCACCAGCGTCACCTCGAAGCTTGAGGCTTGCACGCTGCGCGGGCGAAAGAAGATGTACATCGCGTCGTCCTTCACGCGAAAGTCGGGCGTGTACTCGGCGATGCCCGCGCTGGTGAAGCCGACGCGGCCCGTCGCGGCGGTGTAGCCGTAGCCGCGGCCGGTGTACTGCACGATGAGGCTCTTGCGCTGCTCCTCGTCAATCAGCTGAGAGGTGCAGCTGTCCGCGAAGAAGCGCCCTGCGATGGGCTGGTCATCCGCCAGCTTCAGCGGCACGCCGCGCGTCATCATCTCGAAGCAGAAGCGCTCAAGGCCGAACTTCAGCACGTCGAAGCGCAAGGAGCGGTTGGCTGGGTCGTTGATCACCCCTGGGCCGAGCACCGTCACGGCGTCATAGCCGAGCGCCTCTTGGTTGGGGCAGCCGGTGAGCCCAGTGCAGGCGAGGGCGAGCACGGCGCCGCCGAGGAGGCGTGAGGGGGTGAGGAAGGCAGCGAGCCGCATCGCCGCCAGCATAGGCAAAGCGCTGGCGGACGCCAGGGCCCTGGTAACGTCTCAGGCCAGGTCCCGATCCAGGCAGCCGGGGTGAGGCCGGCTCGAGCGAGCGGCCCGGGTCGTGGTGGATCGGTTTTGGGGGGTTGGGCACGCCGCGATGCCCTGCGCCTCACCTCACGCCGATTGACAGCCGTACCCTGGGCGCCGGAGATTGAGGCCATGCCAGAGCCAACTCAGGGCGCCCGGACGCGTGTGGCGGTGCTGGGCGCCGGCGCTTGGGGCACAGCGCTCTCACTCGTGCTGGCGCGCGGCGGCGCGGAGGTGCGCCTGTGGACCTGGCTGCCGGAGCACGCCGAGGAGCTAACACAGCGGCGTGAGAGCTCGTTTTTGCCTGGCTTCCAGCTGCCGAGCAGGGTGTCACCCACCAGCGATTTGGAGGGCGCCGTGGAGGCTTCGGACGTGGTGCTGGTGGTGGTCCCGTCAGACGCCGTCCGGCAGACCCTCACCCCGCTGGCGGGGCGGATCGGCGAGCGCCCGGTGGTGGTGGCGTCGAAGGGGATCGAGCAAGGCAGCTTGATGTTGATGGACGAGGTGGTGGCCGACGTGCTCGGCGCCAGCTCACGGCGCGCGGCGCTGAGCGGGCCGAGCTTCGCTGCGGAGGTGGCGCGCGAGGCGCCGACCAACATCGTGATCGCGTCGCAGGATGAGGCGCTCGCCCGCGAGCTCCAGCAGCTGTTCGCCGGGCCGCGGTTTCGCGTCTACACCAGCGACGACCCGGTGGGGGTCGAGGTGGGCGGGGCGCTGAAGAACGTGGTGGCGATCGCGGCCGGCGCCTGCGATGGCCTCGGCTTCGGGTACAACACCCGCGCCGCGCTCATCACCCGCGGCCTGGCGGAGCTCAGCCGGTTGGCGCAGGCCTTGGGGGGCGATCCACGCACGCTGGCGGGGCTCGCTGGCATGGGCGATCTGGTGCTCACGTGCACGGGTGAGCTGAGTCGCAACCGCACCGTGGGGTTCGAGCTCGGCCGTGGGCGGTCGCTCCCGGAGGTGCTCTCGAGCCTGGGTCACGTGGCGGAGGGGGTGAAGACGGCGCAGAGCGCCTACGAATTGGCGCTGCGCCTCGGCGTGGAGCTGCCGATCTGCTTTGAGGTGTACCGGGTGCTCTATGAGGGGAAGCCACCCGAGCAGGCGGTGGAGGACGTGCTCACGCGGCCGCTGAAGCGCGAGCTCGACTAGAGCGCCACGCTGCACGAGGCGCAGGAACTGGCCTCGCGTGAGCGCTCGGGCTAAGCGTCGGTGGATGCGGTCTTGGCTAGGCTCCTCTCCGTGTGCGCTCGGCGCGCGCTTGGCCTCCTGTGGGCTGCTGCTCGCGTCGCTCGCGCAGACCAGCCAAGCGAGCGCCCAGCAGCCGCCATATGGTCAGCAGCCCTACCCAGGTCAGCAACCGTACCCTCAGCAGCCGCCGTACGGTCAGCAGCCCTACCCAGGTCAGCAACCTTACGGTCAGCAGCCCTACCCGGGTCAGCAACCTTACGGTCAGCAGCCCTACCCAGGTCAGCAACCTTACGGTCAGCAGCCCTACCCAGGTCAGCGACCTGCAAAGAAGGTCTCCAGTGACTTAGAGCTCGGTGTCTTGTACGGCACCAGCATCGCCTATGGGGTGGGGCTTGGGGTGTGGTTCGACGCAGAGGTCGGGGTGGAGGACGCGGGCGTCGCGATGATCGCCCCGATTTTGCTCGGTGTCGCCGCGCCCGTCGGCGTCTACTTCCTGGATGATCCAGAGATGCCTCCAGGCATGCCCGCGACGATCGCCGCTGGGATGGCGATCGGCGCGGGGGAGGGCCTTGGGATCGCGAGCTATCAGTTCGTCACGGCGGATGAAGAGGACGCGTGGGGCTTCCGGGGCCTCGCGCGCTCGGTGTCGCTCGGCTCCACCCTGGGCGCCGTGGGTGGCTACCTGCTCGCCTACTATGAGGAGCCGTCGCCCAACGCCGCCGCTTTTGTCTCGAGCGGCGTCGTGTGGGGCAGCACGATCGGCTCGATGTTTGGCTACGGCGCGAGCTCAGGGGAGCACGACTACGGCACCGCCAACGATCAAGCGTCGCTCGGCGGGCTGATCGGCTTCAACGTGGGGCTCGCCGCGACGGCGGCGCTGTCCATGGTGTACGAGCCGAGCTGGGACTCCCTGGCTTGGATGTGGGCTGGCGCTGGGATCGGCGCCGCCGCGGGGCTGCCGATGTTCCTGTTTTACCTCGGCGACAGCACGCCGCCGACGCGCCGCGGTTTTGCCTACATGGGCGGCGGCGCGACCCTCGGGTTGGCGCTGGCGGCCGTGTTCACCACCGATGCTTCAGATTTCGGTGAGGGGCCTCACAAGCCGCACTACGCAGAGAACAAGCGGCTTGAGCTCGACTACATCGGACCGATGGTGGTACCAGGCGGTGGCGGGGTGGAGCTGATGGGCCGGCTATTTTAGCGCGGAGGTGAGGACGGCGCCGCCGAGCGACTTGGTTCCGACGCCGAGCGCCAGCCAGCGCTCCCCAACCCCCAAAAACTAAGAGGGATCTTCCGTCAGCCCCGCGTGAGCTGCCAAGTCCGCTCGCCGGTCGGCGTGGTTCCGGGCTAAGGTCACCGCCGACTCATGGCATCGATCCGCTACTTTGCGCCTGAGGGCCAGCCCACTCAAGTGGCGATCGGCAAGCCGATCGTCACCATCGGGCGCGCGCTCGGCAACGACATCCACGTCCCCGATCGGAGCGTCGCCGAGCATCACGTCCAGATCGTGTTCAACGGTCGAGATTTCCAGCTGGAGGAGCTAGATCGCCACGCGGAAATCCTCATCAACGGCAAGAAGAAGCGCCGCGCGCGGCTGGTGGACGGCGATCGGATCACCCTGGGCACCGCCCAGCTGGGGTTCTCGATGTTCAGCCTGGATGGGCCGAGCGCCGCGCCGGCGCCCAGCACGGGTCGGCAGGACGAGGGGCAGGCGAACCAGGAGATGGACGGCCTACGTAAGCTGCACGCCTTCAGCGAGCGGCTGATGACGACGGCGTCGGTCGACGAGCTGCTGGAGACGCTGCTCGGCTCCGTGATCGAGTTCACCTCCGCCAAGCGCGGCATGGTGCTCTTGGTGGATCCAGAGCAGCCGGGGGAGGTCTTCACGGTGCGCGCGTCGCGCCACGTGGAGCAGAGCGCCATTCAAGATCCGAGCGGACAAATCAGCGACAGCATCGTCAGGCGGGTGATCGAGTCGCGGCGCCCGGTGATCGTCAGCGACGCCCTGAGCGACACCACCTTCGGCCAGAGCGAGAGCGTGATGGCGCTCAAGCTCTCGAGCGTGATGTGCGCGCCGCTGCTCAGCCAGGGCAACGTGATCGGCGCCTTGTACGTGGCGAACGACGAGGTGAAGCACCTGTTCGACCGTCGTCAGTTAGACGTACTGACTGTGTTTGCGGGGCAGGCCTCGCTCATCCTCCAGAACGCGATGCTGCTGGTCGCGCTGCGCGCCGACAAGCAGAAGCTCGAGGCCGAGCTCAGCGACAAGCGCTTCGGGCAGATCATCGGCGCCTGCCCGTCGATGATGGAGGTGTTCCGCAAGCTGCAGAAGGTGGCGGCGACTGACATCGGCGTCTTGATCACCGGGGAGACGGGCACGGGTAAGGAGCTGATCGCCCGTGAGGTGCACCGCCGCAGCACGCGCGTGAATGGGCCGTTCATCACCGTGAACTGCGGCGCCATCCCGGAGAACCTGATCGAGACCGAGATGTTTGGTCACGTGCGCGGCGCCTTCACCGGCGCGGTCGCGAGCCGGCCCGGGCGCTTTCAGCAGGCGGACGGCGGGACGCTGTTCCTGGACGAGGTGGGTGAGCTGACGCCCGCCTTGCAGGTGAAGCTGCTGCGCGCGATCCAAGAGCGCGTGGTGTTTCGCGTCGGCGACAGCCGCCCTGAGAAGTGCGACATCCGCATCGTGGCCGCCACCAACCGCAACCTCGACGAGATGATCAAGACGGGGGAATTCCGCGAGGATTTGTACTACCGCCTGAACGTGGTGAACCTGTGGCTCCCGCCGCTGCGCGAGCGGGGCGATGATGTCTTCATCATCGCTAAGGCGCTGCTCAGCAAATACGCCGACGAGATGAACAGCTCAGTGCGCGGCTTCTCTCCTCAGGCGCTCGCCGCGATCAAGAAGCACCACTGGCCCGGTAACATCCGTCAGCTGGAGAACCGCATCAAGAAGGCGCTCGTGCTCTGCGAGCAGAGCCTGCTGAGCCCAGAGGACTTGGACCTCGGCCCGGAGGCGCAAGCGCCGATCGTGCCGCTCGAGAAGGCCAAAGAAGACTTCCAACGCCAGTACGTGTTGGACGTGCTTGAGCGCAACAACGGCAACCGCACGCAGACGGCGCGTGACCTCGGCGTGGATCCGCGCACCATCTTCCGCTACCTGGAGAAGGAGAATAACCCGATCCCGAGCGGCACGAGCGGGGACCGCGACTAGAGCGCCGATCAGTTTGCCGCCAGACGGACCAGGAGAACCGACCCGATGCGGGGCGAGGGCCGTCAGTGCACGCTGCCGGTCAGCCAGGCGTACGCCGGCACCAAGATTTCCTCGGGGGTGGCTGAGCCTCGTGAAGGGGTCGGGCAGACGCCGCTCTGAGTCTCTTCTTCAATGTAGAAGCCGTGGTCGCCAAAGATCATGACGAGCGTGCGCGGTGGGAGGCTCGCCAAGTGATCCCACAGGACCCCGGCGACCTCACGGCTCAGGCTGGAGAGCGCGTGTGGTGTCGCCCCATGGGGTTCGGTCACGCGCGACTCCACCAAATCGAGCTTCATCAGATCGCGGTAGCCAGCCTTCACGCGTCGCAGCGTGGAGGCGGCGCGCCCGCGTGCGACGGGCATCGGCGCTTCGCTCGAAGGAGGCTCACGCAGCCCCTGAGGTCCCCGCGCGATCAGCTCAATCTGGGCGGAGGTGGTCGCCGGGAGCGCCGACCAGAGGAGCAGGCGCTCGACGCACGCCGCGTCTCGCCCAGCGAGCTCCCGCAGGTGCTCGTGGACCTCGCTGCCGAGGTCGAAGCGTAGGCCATCCACCAAGATCAGCTGCACCTGGCGCGCTCCGTGCAAACGGTGATGCCGCAGCGCCACCTCAGGCACATCGAGCACCATCGCAGGCCGCTTGCTGCGGAGCCTGAGCGCCTCGAAGGCCTCCTGGTAGCTCTTGGAGAACGCCGTGGACCAGCTGCTGAGCGCCTCGTCTGCGCTCGCGTCGAGCGGCTGCCGTCGGCGCGCCTGCTGCAAAGGCACGTAGGCGCTCGCGAAGAGTCGCTCCACCACCGCCAGCGGCTTCGGGCCGCGCGCCGCCACCAGGTCACGCACCCAGCCGCGCCAGGTGCTCTCCGGCACCAGATCATAGCTTGGCTCAAGCGGTGAGTCGTGAGCCTCGCCTGCTTCAGACGTGCGCTGCTCCTCGTCCTCACTTGCAGCGTGTTCGCGCACAGCGGGCATGAGCTCGCTCTCAGCGCTGCCCAGCGCGATGTGCTGGCCGTGCTCGTCTTCAGCCGCAGCGCGCTCGCGCACTGCGGGCACAAGCTCGCTCGGCTGCTGCTCCGCGGCGTCCGCGTCGCTGACTGGCTCAGGTGCCGGGGGCGCTTCAAACAACGATAGCCGCGCGATCGGCCGCACCGGCAGTGGCGTGCCGTCGTCGTGGGTGAGCAGCGCGCTGAAGCCGTCGCCGTCGGGCGACGGCTCCACCTCTAAGGCGTCCAGCAGATCCGTCGCTTGCGTGTCGCCTCGCGTCAGCTGCTCCGGCTCGTCTTCCTCAGCTGTGGCGCTCATCGGGGTGAGCTCATCGGCTTGCTCGAAGGCGCTCGGGGCGAGCGGTGACTCGTCAGAGTCGTCTTGTTCCACCTCAAGCGCGGCGAGCGGTGACTCGTCAGAGTCGTCTTGTTCCATGGCCTCAAGCGCGGCGAGCACCGAGCGAAAGGCCAGCTGGCGCGCTTCGCCATGAGCCGGTGGCTGGGCATCGTGGGTGGTCGCCTCGCACGCGTCGCGGTCTTCAGGCGCTTGATCGTCAGCTAAGTGGTCTAACACCTCAGCGACGCCATCGCGCGGCGCCGCCTGGGCCTCGATAGAGGCGCTACGCGCGTCGACCGTGGGCCGAGCGGCGGGCGCCGCTGCCTGCGCCTCGGCGCAGGCCTGCTCGGGAGCTTCGCTCACCTCGTGGTGAGGCTGATGAGCGTCCTCCGGCGCCTCGGCGAGGGCCTGCTCGGGAGCTTCGCTCACGTCGTGGTGGGCCTGAGCGTCCTCGTGCGCCTCGGCGAGGGCCTGCTCGGGAGCTTCGTTCACCTCGCCGTCGGGTTGTTTTGCGCCCTCAAGTGACGAGGGAGCGCACTCGTCAGGTAAATTGTCTGAATCCGCCTCCAGGCGGGTCGGCGTGAGGTGCGGTGGGAGCACTTCAGTGGGCCGGGCAGCCTCAGTGGACTGGGGAGCCTCGTGAGAGCTCGCCGCCCAGGGCTCTAGGGTCAGGATCCCGAACTGCTTCTCAGTCTGCTCCGCGGCCTTGCTGCGCGGCTCGCTGAGCAGCGTCTCGAGCGCGACGGGCCGCGTGTAGACGCCGAGGTAGCGGTCGCGGGCGTCGAAGATCAGGTGGACGGGGCGCTCGCGGGTCGCGGTCATCCACCAACGCAGCAACGAGCTGTCGTCGGCGTCGAGCGCGCCCGCCAGGTTGGTGAGGCTGGCCAGCGTCCGCAGGCGGATGGCGAGGCCGCGCGCGCCGAGGGTGCGCGCGCGGTACAGCTGGTCGCTCAAGGTGGCGTCGAGGTGCGTCGCGGAGCTGAAGCCCGGCGCCCCGGCGCCGCGCTGCTGGAGCGCCGCCTCGATGGCGGTCTCGATCACTAGGGCCAACCCACCTCGCTGGTCCGGATTCAGCCCCTGTACCTCGACCCAGATCAGCTGGGCGGACTCAGCCTCGTGGCGCCACGCGTCGCGCTCATCGGGGCTGATGGTGCTGAGCGCCGGGAAGTCACGGGAGGGTCGCTCGGCTTCACTCAGCGTCCGCAACGGGAGGGTCGTGAGGTCCTGGCTCAGGCGAGGTTCGCTAGGCATCGACATACATAACTGGGGGTGCCAGAGGAGGAGCCTCACGGGAAAGTTTTCGGTGCTCTCGCTTGAGCCTCGGCGCCAGGCGAGGGGTTGAAGGGGGCCTTGGTGGGGCGGCGCCCTGAGCCACCGAGCGACTGCTGCGCCGCACGGCGGACCCTGGCGCTACCAACCCCCAACCCCTCATGAGGCGCCCACGTCCTCACGCGGGGCGAGCCAAGAGGAGCCC
>CAYQAC010000127.1:0-14630 GCA_964415255.1 uncultured Polyangiaceae bacterium
TGGAGAGCGAGGGGAACTTCGCCTGCGAGGGCGAGGAGATGCGGCCCTACCCCTACGGCTAGAAGCGCGACGCCACCGCGTGCAACGCGGACCACACGGATCTGGTGGACGCTGAGGGCAACCTGAAAGATCGCCGCGCGCCCCCGGGCAGCTACTCACGCTGTGAGAGCCCGTTCGGCGTCCGCGACATGGCTGGCAACCTGGAGGAGTTCGTCACCATCGACGGCTCCACCCCAGCGCGCCCCGCCATGAAGGGGGCCTACTGGCAGCCGAGCCGCAACTTCTGCCGCGCCGCTCAGACCGCCCACGACCGCTACTACAACGGCACCGAGACGGGTTTCCGCTGCTGCGCTGATTTGGCCGACGAGTAGCCTCAGCCTAGGCCAGAGCCGCGAGTCATTGGGAGCCGCCCCGAGCCACCGCTCGGGGGAGCCGCCCAGGGCCGGTTAGCCGCGCAGAGCCACCGCTCAGTGCCGCTGACTAGTGCGACGTTCGTCGCTGATTGGCTTGGCCAACGGACAGGGTGGGGTTGCTGCCGTGCCGGGGTCGCCTCCTGGGGTTTGTTTTTTGGGGGTTGGGTAGCGCCTGCTGGTGCTGGGCGTCGCAACCTGAGCGCCGCTCGGCGCGTGAGCCGAGCTCAAGCAGAGCCAGGTGACAATCTGGTTACAACGCGCTCGCGCCGTGGCAGGATCTCACCATGCCGCGCTTCGAGTCTCGCCGTCGTCACCTCCTCCGCTGGGCTGCGCCGTGTGTGCTGGCCTCTGTCGCCTTCACCTCGGGCTGTGGTGGGGACGATCCGGATGAGGACCCCACAGGTGCTGAGGCGCCGCACTACCCGCTCACGGATGAGATCTACACGACGCTCCAGCAGCTGTAGTTGCCGAAAGATCCACCGGCGAGCACCGGAGACGCGCGCACTGGGGGCGCCTTCAAGATCACCGAGATCCCACGCTACGGCGAGATGGGGCTCGGTGTGGAGCTCGGCGCGGGGGAGCTGTGGACGGAGCGCGACGAGCTGGCGCCAGGCTGGGATGCGCACACCCCAGGGGCCCGCCGTAGCCTGATGTTCTTCTGGCACTCGACCGACCCCCAGGTGGTCGACGAAGAGAGCCCGCTGCGGCTCTCGGGTGTCACCGCGGCCCCGATCGGCAGCGCTTACCGACCTCAAGATCACCTGACGACTCAGGCCTTCGAGAGCCAGGTGCGCACGGTGCGGGCGATTCAGGAGCGGCTGACCCGCCCGCTAGACTTCGCGATCCTCACCGGCGACTTAGCTGACGGTGGGCAGAAGAACGAACTCGACTGGGTGATGAACATCATGGTGGGTGGCGTGATCGACCCCGACACCGGGAAGAAGGACGATCCGGTGCCCGGGCCTGGCAACGATCACAACGACCCCTACCGGTCGCTCGGCTTGGAGGTGCCCTGGTACGCCCTGGTGGGCAACCACGAGGTGCTCTACTCAGGCATCGCAGAGCCCACCGCCGAGGTGCAGGCAGCCGCGGTGGGTGAGGAGGTGTTCCAGGGGCTCTACCACATCATGAAGCTCCCCCCAGGGGAGGGGGTCCAGGGGGGCTTCCGTGACGGCACGACGGAGCACGGGGAGGTGCGCACGGAGGGGCCCACCCCCGCCGACGCGAACCGCTACATCCCGGATTTGAACGAGGTGCTGTCTATTTTCCATGGCACGCCGGGCTTGCCTGAGGGGCATGGCCTGACGGCGGCCGACGTCGCCGCTGGCAAGGGCTACTACAGCTTCCTCCCAGTAGAGGGCTCTCCCATCCGCGTCATCGCGCTGAACACGCTCTCACAGACCCCAGCGAACGCGGAGGGCGCCATCGATGAGGCGCAGTGGACCTGGCTGGTGGCGGAGCTCGACGCTTCGGCGGCGCGGGGTGAGCTGGTGCTACTAGCTAGCCATCACAAGTCGGCTGACATCAAGCTCGGGGCGTACAAGGGAGCCGATTTAGCGTCGCTTATCGCCCGTCAGGAGCACGTGATCTTGCACTTCACGGGGCACGGTCACTCTAATAGCGTCACCCACATCTTGCCTCAGGCTGAGCAGGACGAGGGCTTCCGCGGCTACTGGGAGGTGATGACCCCCTCCACCATCGACTTCCCGCTCCAGACTCGCTTCTGGGAGCTGGTGGACGAAGGCGGGGGCTACCTGTCCATCTACGGCACCCTGCTCGACCACAACGCGCCCGTGGGGAGCCTCGCGCACCGCGCTCGCGAGCTCGCGGCTGGGCACGGCTGGTTCCAGAGCCGGGAGCAGCGCGCGACGTTCGACGCGGAGCGTGAGCACCGTAACTTCATCCTGCGCGTCAAGGTGAGCGACGCCTTGTCCACAGCGCTAGCCACCGCGCCCAGCTCGGACAGCATCGCCTCTGAGGACACGCTCGCGGCGTTCTGAGCCGAGGGGGTGGGCGCTCGGCCGCACACGGCGTCGTGAGGCCTAGGCTCACGACGCCGAGCATGGCCCTCGCGCATCGACAGCGAAGCTGACGGTGCCTGGTACATCGACAACGAAGCTGACGGCGCATCGACAGCGAAGCTGACGGTGCGCGCCACCCCATTGGCTCAGCGGGTTGACCCTCAGAAGCGGGTGCTTGGGCGCGCGCCCTCGCTCAGGGTGATGGGGATCCACAAGGTCCGCATCTTGGTGGTCTCGCCGCGGCGCGTGTAGCCGGCGAGGCCGTAGAGCACGTTCCACCAGTGGCCGTCTGGGGTCTCGCCGTAGGAGAACAGCGGGAACAGGTGGATCTCCCAGTCGAGGCCCGAGCTCAGGCGCTTCTCGCGGTAGTACACGTTACCGACCAGCTGGTTTACCTCTTGGCGGTTGCTGAAGCGCCAGTAAAACGGGAAACCAACCGTCGCGCGCTCGCCGGGTGACGCGAAGTCCCAGAAGAACGGCGCGACCACCGTGTGGCTCGAGTTGCCGCTGCGGCCCAAGTAAACCAGCGGGTGGATGTTCGTCTCCCAGCCAGTGAGGCTGGTGGTGTGCTGAAACAGCGGGGTGATCCACGTGGTGCGGCTCACGCCATAGGTGTGGAAGTGCCCATAGAACGGGAACAGCGCGAAGCTGTCCTCGCGCGGTGAGGTGCGCCGGTAATAGAAGGGGAACAGGAGCTTCTGATCGAGGCCGATGTCGGGGTCGCGGTAACCCCAGTAAAACGGCGTGATCATGTCGAGCTCAGTGCGCCCGCGGTAGCGCGCGTAGCCCCACGTCACGAACGTCTTTTCGCCCTCTTCGCCGGTGCCTTGCAGCCACAGCGGGTTGATGAACAGCCGCTCCCGCGGGCCCTTGCGCCCGTAGTGGTAAAACGGGAACAGGGTGGTGTGGCTCTCGTCTTCCCCCCAGATGTGCCAGTAGAGCGGCAGCAGGTGGAAGTAGTCGCGCTCCTCCGTGTGGCGGCGGTAGTAAGGACCCCAGATGTTCGTGTAGCTGAGATCCTTGTCGTTATAGCTGTAGTAGTGGAGGAGCGGCGGGATGAGCTCATACTTCGAGAGCTCGTTTTGCCCATAGAAGTAGAAGGGCGCGACGCCCAGATCGAGATCCTTGGCGGTGCGGGTGTCGCAGCTCGGCCCGCCCTCCCAGGAGCAGAACGCAGGCCCAATCAGGTTGAAGCCGCCGCTCAGATCGCGGTTCATGTAGGTGAGCAGCGGCGGGATGATGGTGTAGCCGCCGTCAGGGCGCGTGCCGGTGAAGTAGAGCGGCGCCAGCCAGTCGTCCGTCTCGCCGGGCGCGCGCCGGTTCACCAGCGGCCCCACCACCGTGGTGCGGCTGTCCTGGTCGCGTAGGTTCCAGAACAGCGGGAACAGCACGTCGTCGGCATGCTCGGCGCTGCGGCGGTTGTAATAGAGGCCACCGAACAGCGACGCGCGGTCGGTGACGGTAGGATCGGTGAGGCTCGGCTTCTGACGCTCGAACCACAGCGGGAACGCGGCGCGCAGCTGGTAGCGCCCGGAGCGCTCCTGGTAGTAGAGCCCGTAGAAGTCGCGCTCCGTCTCCTCCTCCGAACCGCGGCCCGTCTCTTCGTCATCCGCGAAGGTGTCGGGGCCGATGCGCAGCTTCAGGCGCCGGCTCAGCTTGAGTGGGTTCTCTGGGAGCGAGGGCTCGGTGCCGGGCGGCAGCAGGCTCTCACCGCCGCTCGCCGCGTGAGGCTCTGGGGTGCCGGGCGGCGGTGTGCGGCTGCCCGAAGACGAGCCGCTGGTCGGCGGCGGGCCGCCGACGCCGGGGCTCACCCCCGGGCCGTAAGGATCTTGAGCTAACGCGGCGCCTGACCACAGCCAAGCCACCAGCCCCACGCAGCCCGCTGTCAGGAGCCCCGACCGACGGGTCTCGGCCCGTGACGTCAGTGTCCCTGACGTTTGACCGGCCCGGATCACTGCGCCTGACGTCAGCGCGCCTGACTTTCTAGCGCACGCCGTCCGCGCCGCGAGCGTCAGCTCCTCTGACTGTCCGGTGCGCGCGCCCAGCGCGAGTGAGCGGCTCATGACGCCGCCCCGATGACACGAGCCACGAGGCGCACCACGTCGTCGAGCGGCACCTCGGGTGGCAACCCAACCCCCCGATCCCCCTCACTCGGCGCACCCTGAGCCTGGCCCGCGCCGTGCTCCGCCTCCGCTTTGGGCGCCCCAAAGTCCTTCAGCTGCACCACGCCGCGCTCAAGCTCCGACTCCCCGAGCACCAGCACGAAGCGCGCCCCCAGGCCGCTCGCCCGCCGCAGCATGCTCTTCAGCGAGTTGCCGCGCGCGTCCACCTCGGTGTGCACCCCCGCCTGGCGCAGCTCGCGCCCCAGCCGAAGCGCGCGCGCCGTGGCGGCCTCACCGAGCGGCGCCACGAACACCCGCGGCGGCGGCGCAAGCGGGCGCTCGCCGAGCGTCAGCAAGAGCCGCTCAAGGCCGATCGCGAAGCCAATCGCGGGCACCTCCGGCCCACCCAGGCCCTTCACCATCGAGTCGTAGCGCCCACCGCCACACAGCGTGTTCTGCGCGCCGAGCTCCCCGCCCGTCGCCTTCAGCTCGAACAGGGTGCGGTTGTAGTAGTCAAGACCCCTGACTAGTGTCGGGTCGATCACGAACGGGACCTCAAGCGCCTCCAGGTAGCGCTGGAGGCCTGCGAAGTGCTCCGCGTCCTCCTCGCTCAGGCAGGCGCCGAGCAGCGGCGCGCCCTCAAGCAGCGCCTGATCTTCCGGCGCCTTGGAGTCCAGCACCCTGAGCGGGTTCTTCTCCAGGCGCCGCTGCGAGTCCTCTGAGAGCTGGCTCTTCAGCGGCGTGAGGTAGGCGAGCAGCGCCTCTCGGTAGCGCGCGCGGCTGGCCTCGCCGCCCAGGCTGTTCAGGTGCACCGTGACGCCTTCAATCCCCAGGGATTGAAACAGCGACAGCAGCATCTCGATCAGCTCGGCGTCCACCGCCGGCCCGGCGTCCCCGAAGATCTCCCCGCCCGCTTGATAAAACTGACGATAGCGACCGCGCTGGGGCCGCTCCGCGCGGAACATGGGGCCCAGGTAGTACCAGCGGCTCACCGGCTCTTGGGCGTAGGCGGAGTGCTGCACGTAGGCCCGGGCGGCGCTGGCGGTGCCCTCTGGCCGCAGGCACAGGTGATCGCGGTGGCGCTCGAAGGCGTACATCTCCTTCTCCACCACGTCCGTCGTCTCGCCAATCGAGCGGCGGAACAGCTCGGTGTACTCAAGCAGCGGCGTGCGGATCTCGGCGAAGCCGTAGCGCTCCACGTGCGACACGAAGGCTCGCTCCAGCGCTCGCCAGTGCTCGATGGCCGCGGGGTACTCCCCCTTGGTCTTGACGGGCAGGATGTCGAGCATCCCTTGAACGCTGCGAAAGCTCATCGGTTTCGAGCCCTTCCGCGGACCTGTGGTGCGCGGGGGCGCCCGGCTTATGCTCGCTCACCTGTTGACGGTCAAGGACGATGGCTGGTGTGGCGGGCTGGGGAGGCTGGAAATCCACCTGGGGGGCTGCTGCTCAGGTCCGAGGCGCGGGCTAGCCGTGACACGGACCTCGTGCAGCGGGCGAGGGCCGTGGGGCGAGGCGGCCAGGCTCCCTCGGCGGGGAGCTGTTTTGGGGGGTTGGTAGCGGTGGGGCGGCGCGGTGGCGGCGCCACAGTCGCTGGCTGACGATTTTCGCCTCCGCCTCGCGCCGCCCCTGCTAGAGCCCAGGGCGCGCGATGCGAGTGGCGGCCTTGGACTATGGCCGGGTCCGGATCGGCCTGGCGCTCACGGATGAGCTGGGGTTGCTCGCGCACCCACGGCCTTATCTGGATGGCCGTGACCCGAACCGCGCCTTGCAGGCGCTCGGCGCGCTGGTGAAAGCTGAGGGGATCACGCGCTTCTTGATCGGGCTCCCGCGCCACCTGGATGGTCGCGAAGGGCTGAGCGCGCGGCGCGCGCGCCAGTTCGCGCGGCGGGTGCAGGGGGCCACGGGGGTGCCGGTGGAGCTGGTGGACGAGTGGCTCAGCACGGTGGAGGCGAGCGGGCGCCTGCGCGCTCAGGGCCTCTCAGTGCGTGAGCAGCGCGGGAGAGTGGACAGCGCCGCGGCGGCGCTGCTGCTGCAGAGCTGGCTCGACGCGCGGCGCGCGGAGCCGATGGATCCCGCGCCGTGAGCGCTGGTCAGGGTCGCTCACGAGCGCGGCGGGGAGCTGGGCCGCGGCGGGCGCGATCTGGAGGCTCGCGGCCTAGCGCGCAGCCTAAGGCAGCGTCAGCCACCCAGCCAGAGCCGAATCGGCCCAAGGGCCGAACGCAGGCTCAGATCGCTAGGCGGCGGCTAAGGCGCTTAGCGCTGGCGGCGTTGGGTTTGGTGCTGTGCTTGGCGCTTGGGGTGAGCGTTCGTTGGCTCACCCAAGCGGCGCCAGGGGAGGGGACGCTCCGGCTGGTGGTGGATCCCTACGAGGGGCGCGCCGAGCTGGCCTCGCGCCTCCACGCCGAAGGGCTGATCAAGAGCCCGCGGCTGTTCATGCTGTACCTCACGCTGAGCGGTGAGGTGGCGCCAGGGCCACACCTCTTGGCGCGCGGGGAGTCGCCCAGGGAGGTCCACGCGCGCTTGGCGCGCGCCCCGCGCCGAGCGTCCGTGCAGGTGACGCTCCCCGAAGGGCACAACCTGTTTCAAATCGCCGAGCGGCTCGAGGCGCGGGGGATCTGCCCGCGGGAGGACTTCGTGGCGGCGGCGCTGAGCCGAGCCACGCTGCATGAGCTGGGGATCTCGCGCGGGCAGAGCGTGGAGGGCACCTTGTTCCCCGCGACGTACCCGCTCCTGGTGGACAGCCCGTGCATCGACGTCATCCGCCGCCTGGTGCGCGAGATGCGGCGGCGGCTCGCCGCGCTGGGTGAGTCGGAGGTGGCGCGGCGGCGCGGCTGGGGGGAGCACGAGGTGCTCACCTTGGCCTCCATGATTGAGAAAGAGGCGCAGGTCGCTGAGGAGCGCCCGCTCATCTCCAGCGTGTTCCACAACCGGCTCGATTCACCCGAGTTCGCGCGGCGGCGGCTGCTTCAGTCGGACCCCACCAGCGCCTACCTCTGCTACCTCGCGCCCCACGAGGTGCCCGCCTGCGCTGGCTTCAAGGGCCTCGTCACCCCGGCGCTCAACCGCGACCCCAAGAACCGCTACAGCACCTACGTGGTGGAGGGGCTGCCGCCGGGTCCCATCGCGAGCCCCGGGGAGGCGTCACTGCGTGCGGCGCTGTTCCCCGCGAAGAGCGACTACTTGTTCTTCGTGGCCGAAGGCGGCGGGCGCCACCGCTTCACCCGCACCTACGCCGAGCACCAACGCGCCATCCAAGGTGAGCCTGAAGCGCCATGAAGCGCCATGAAGCGCCTTGAAGCGCCTTGAAGCGCCTTGAAGCGCCTTGAAGCCGCGCGCCTGAGGTCGCGGCTTGGTGCGACCAGAAGCGTCTTGCAGCGCCTTGAAGCCGCGCGCCTGAGGTCGCGGCTCCGTGCGACCAGAAGCGCCTTGCAGCGCGCCTGAGCGAGCCAAGGGGCGCTGCGGTGTCGTCGTGAGACCCATGATTCACCGCCGAGCGGCGCTGAATCGCCCGGGCGGCGGCTTGTGGGTTCCTTCTTGCTGACAAGCTCGCTATGGGGCGCCCATGGCTGGCTCCGAAGCGTTCGATCAGGCAGTTCACACCGTGCAATTCCTCTCGGCGGACGCCGTGCAGAAGGCAAACAGCGGTCACCCGGGGACGCCGATGGCGCTCGCGGGCGTCACCGTGGAGCTGTTCACGCGCTGGCTCCGCTACCAACCGAATGACCCCGCCTGGCCGAACCGCGATCGCTTCATCCTGAGCTGCGGCCACGCATCCATGCTGCTCTACTCCGTGCTGCACCTCGCGGGCTACGACCTCAGCCTGGACGACATCAAGGCGTTTCGACAGTGGAACAGCAAGACCCCGGGGCACCCAGAGTACGGTCACACGCCGGGCGTCGAGACCACCACGGGGCCGCTCGGGCAAGGCGTGGGCAACGCCGTGGGGATCGCCCTCGCGAGCAAGCTCTCAGCGGAGCGCGTGAAGGACGCGGAGGGCCCGCTGTTCGACTACCGCGTGTTTGCTCTGGCCTCGGACGGCGACCTGATGGAGGGCGTGGCGGCGGAGTCCGCGTCCATCGCGGGGCACCTCAAGCTAGACAACCTAGTGGTCATCTATGATGACAATCGCATCACCATCGACGGCTCGACGGACATCACCTTCACGGAGGACGTGGGCAAGCGCTTCGAGAGCTACGGGTGGTTCGTGCAGCGGGCGGACGGCCACGATCCTGAGTCGGTGCGCGCGGCGCTCACTGACTCGGTCGCGGAGCAGGGCCGCCCGAGCCTGATCATCCTGCGCACGCACATCGGCATCGGCGCCCCCACCAAGCAGGACACCCCCGACGCCCACGGCGCCCCGCTCGGGGAGGAAGAAATCCGCGGGGCCAAGCGCGCCGCGGGCTGGCCTGAGGACGAGACCTTCCGCATCCCGAGCGGCGCGCATGAGCTGTTCAGCGCGCACACGGAGCGTGAGCGCGCCGGCTACGACACCTGGCAAAAGCGCCGAGCTGCGCTGACCGGTGACGCGCTCGCGGCGTATCAAGCGCTGCTCGAGCGCCCCGCGCCGAGCGCCGAGCAGCTATTGACAGAGCTCCTGACAGATCTCTCAGCGGCGCCCGACGCCACGCGGTCGATCGCCTCCAAGGTACAGAACACGCTCGCGGTGCGGCTGCCGGCACTGGTCGGCGGCTCTGCGGATCTGGCGGGCAGCTGCAAGACCACGTTGAAGGGCGCCGGCGACGTCGGCCCTGGTGCATTTTCCGGGCGGAATTTGCACTTCGGGATCCGGGAGCACGGCATGGGCGCGGTGATGAACGGCCTAGCGCTGTCTGGCTTCATCCCCTACGGCTCCACCTTCCTCATCTTCAGCGACTACATGCGCCCCTCAATCCGCCTCGCGGCGCTGATGGAGCAGCAGGCCGTCTACGTGTTCACGCATGACAGCGTGCTGCTCGGAGAAGACGGCCCCACGCATCAGCCGATTGAGCAGCTGTGGGCGCTGCGCCTGATCCCGAATCTTCACGTGTTCCGTCCCGCGAACGCGGCCGAGTGCGCGGCGGCTTGGGCCCACGCGGCGGCGCGGACCCACGGGCCCACCGCGCTCGTGCTGTCGCGGCAGAAGCTGCCGGCGTTGCCTGAGCCGGCGGGCTTCAGCCCCACGCAGATCTTGAGCGGCGCGTACGCCGTGGTGGAGGCGGAGTCCGCGGACTACTGCCTGATCGCGAGCGGCAGCGAGGTGGGGGTGGCGCTCGAGGCCGCGCGGCTGCTCGCCGAGCGCGGCAAGGTGGCGCGCGTGGTGTCAGCGCCTTGCCTCGAGCTGTTCGAGCAGCAGCCGGAGGCGGTGCAGCAGCGGGTGCTGCGCGGCGCGGTGCGGGTGAGCCTTGAGGCGGGTCGCACGCCGCCGTGGCGCCGCTGGGTGGGAGACACCGGGCGCACCATCGGGCTCGACCGCTTCGGCGCCTCAGCGCCGGACAAGGTGCTCGCCGAGCAGCTCGGGCTGACGGCGGAGCACGTGGTACGTGAGCTGCTTGGTTGAGCGCCGAGCCCGCCGGTCGTGCTAGCGTTCGGCGCTGGCCTCCTGATGTTAGTGAGGGACTTCGATGAGCCTGCCAATCATCCTCGTGCCGCACCCGCACGTCCGCGTCGATCCGAAGGTGCTCGGAGGCAGCCCGTTCGTGGAGGGCTCGAAGGTGCCGGTCCGCAGGCTGTGGGCCTTCTACAAGAACGGCGCCAGCGCCGAGACGCTGCTCCGGCGGTTCCCTAAGCTCGGCGCCGCGCAGGTGTTCGACGCGCTGGCCTTCGCCCTGGACAACCCCGAGGTGATGACGGCCGACATCGCCCGCGAGCAGGTGCTCTTGAAGCGCAGCGGCTTGCGGCCGACACCCGGCGTCACCCCCCAGCGCCAAACCACCTTCTCCTTCGAGCCCGACGCAGAAGACTGAGAGGTGAGCGCCGCGTCGCCTGCACCTTGAGCGGCGCGCCTCGCGAGGGTCGCGCCCAGCACCAGGGAGACTCAGCCCCATCACCCACCGACTGGCGGCACCACACCTCAGCCGGCCCGTCGGCCAGTTTCTATGCTGGCAGCGGCTCGCGGGGCTCGCTCACTCAAGCGAGTCGGCTCGTCCTCCGCGGTCGGCCTGGGGAGGTCGAGGCGAGCCCGCCCCGTAGATTTCGCAGATTTTGGGGGTTTGGCACCTCTTCTCACGTCTGTGTGAGCTGATTCAGCCGCTTCGAGCGTCATAGTTCGCGCCGCCATGCTCGGGGGCGTCCCTAGCTCCCGAAAAAATCCACCAGCGCCCGATCGAGGCCCTTTACAACCAGCAAAAACCGAGCGAGAAGCGCCCGGGGATCGCCCATGGTGGTCTCCAACTCACGAGCCCAGCGGGGCAGGTGAGTTCAGTGGTGGTGGGGTAGGCAAAGCAAACTTAGCCGGGCACCGGATCAGCCGGCCCCGGACAGGATAAGTCAGAGGGAACACCACACCAAGCCGCTCTGCGGCGGGCTCAAGCGGCCCATCAAGTGGTGACGAATTTCGTACGGCCCAATGTGGCCCGAGGAGGATTGAGGAAATGCGCAAGCGCAACGTAAGTCGTCTGTTTGGTCTGTCCGCCCTGGTGCTCACGCCAGCGCTCATCAACTGCGGTGGTCTCCCCGGCATCCCGGGCGTCCCGCTCCCCGGTGACTGCCCCACCGACCCGTCGGCGATCGCCGAGGCCTCCTGGGGCCTGAGCGCGGAGATCGAGGGCAAGGTCAAGGGCGGCCTCCAGGCCGCTGCCAACCTCACGAACCTGGCCGCAGAGGTCGAGGGTGAGGTGGCGCTCGCCTGCGCGACGCTGGCGATCGACCTCGGCGCCGACGAGGCGGACACCCAGCCGGCGGAAGATGGCCCCGGCAAGAAGGCCGAGGCCGCTTGCCAGGCCGCCGTCAAGGCGCTCGGCGAGGTGAAGGCCAAGGCCTCGGGCAGCCTCAAGGTCGACGTGGTGGCGCCGAAGTGCAGCGCTTCCATGGACGCCATGGCCGAGTGCGCGGCCTCCTGCGACGCGAGCCTCTCCGGCGGCTCGGTCGAGGTGCAGTGCGAGGGCGGCGAGATCAGCGGCTCCTGTGGCGGCTCCTGTGAGGGTGAGTGCACCCTCGAGGCCGGCGCCGAGTGCACCGGCAGCTGCAGCGGCACCTGCAGCGGCTCCTGCGACGCGAGCTTCAGCGGCACCTGCTCAGGTACCTGCGAGGGCACCTGCGACGGCAAGGACAGCAAGGCCGAGTGCAAGGGCAAGTGCGAGGGCAAGTGCAGCGCCGGTGGCGAAGGCAAGTGCGGTGGCACCTGTGGCGGTAGCTGCAACGCCAGCTGCACGGCCAAGGCCAGCGGCGAGTGCAAGGGGTCCTGCAGCGGCTCCTGCGACGTGAAGATGGAGGCGCCCAAGTGCTCCGGTGAGGTGAAGCCCCCGGAGATGAGCGCTGAGTGCAAGGGCAACTGCGACGCCAAGGTGAGCGCTAAGCTCGAGTGCACCCCGGCGCGCGTCTCCGTGAAGCTCTCGGGCGCCGCGGACACCGAGGCGGCGGCTCGCCTCCAGGCTGCCATCGAGAAGAACCTGCCCGCGCTGCTCAAGGTCACCTTGGGCATGAAGGGCAAGCTCGAGGGCGCCGTGGCCAGCGTGAAGGGCTCCGTCGAGGGCCTGGACGCGGTGGTCAAGGGCGGCGGCGACGCGGTCATCAAGGTCGGCGCCTGCGTGGCTGGTGCCCTCAAGGCCCAGGTGGACGCCTCCGTGAGCATCAACGTCTCGGTCTCCGCCAGCGCCTCGGCGAGCGGCGAGGCCGGCGCGGGCTGATAGCTCAGCACGGCTGACCGTCGGTGGGTCCCTGAGCATCTCAGGGACCCTGAACATGAGCCCTGCGCGATCCGTCGCGTGGGGCTCATGCGCTTTTGTCGCTTCGCCAAGCGCCTGGAGATGGACACCGCGGCTCGGCGTCGGCTCTTCTAAGGGCGCTCCGCACCTTGGCACCCCAGCGCGCTGCTACACAGCTCATTGGCGTAGAGCGCCACCAGAGCCTGACCCGCCTCGTTAGGTAAGTGGGCGAAGAGGGGCGCTGTTGGTGCTCTCAGGGTGAAGCGGCGAAGCGGCCTATTTTTCCTTATGGAAACAGGCGCTCGGTCTTCGCCGCTGCGCTGGCAGGGGGCGCTCAGGGCGCTCAGGGCGTTCAAGGAGCGCTGATCAGCGCTCAGTGGGGTCGCGCTCAGTGGGGTCGCGCTCGGTCGTCCCCGCGACGGACTGCTTCGAGCTGTAGCGCTCAAGCGAGGCCTGCACGGGCTGATGGGCGCGGAGCAGGGCGCTCAGGGCGTCAGAGCTTGGCTGCGGCGGGCGCGCCTGGGCGAGGCCACGGCTCCGCTCCGCGGCCTCAGTGAGCCGCAGCGCGAACGCAGCGTCGCGCTCGGCGCGGCGTGTGAGCGCCTCCACCGCGGCCTCCTGGCGGTCGAAGCGGTGACAGATGAGCACCACATCGACGCCCGCGGCCACCGCCGTGACAGCGGCCTCCGCCACCTCGCCCTCACACGCGATCGCCTCCATCTCCAGGCAGTCGCTGAACACCGCGCCACGGTACCCAAGCTCCCCCCGGAGCAGCTCGGTGACGATGCGGTGGCTTAGGGTGGCGGGGCGCGCTGGGTCCAGCGCCTGGAACACCACGTGCGCCGTCATCAGGCACGGGAGCTGAGCCGCGATGGCGGCGCGAAACGGCATGAGCTCCAGGGCGTCCAGGCGCTCCCGTGAGCTGGCGACATAAGGTAAGGTGAAGTGACTGTCGCTGGAGGTGTCGCCGTGCCCGGGGAAGTGCTTGCCCACCGGATGCACGCCGCCCAGCATGAGTCCCTTGGCGAAGGCGACGCCTGCCTGCGCCACCCCGGAGGCGGTGCTGGCAAACGCGCGATCGCCGGTCACCGGGTTGTCAGGGTTACTGTCTACATCGAGGACGGGCGCGAAATTGAGGTTGAAGCCGCAGGCGGCGAGCTCGGCACCCACCGCCTGGGCCAGCTCGCTGAGCTCGCCGGCTGGGAGCGAGCCCAGCGCGCGCATCGGCGGCAGCTCGAGCAGCGGTGCGCGCAGGCGCCGCACGCGGCCACCCTCTTGGTCCAGCGCGACGAGCGGCGGGCAGGCGCCGCGCGGCGCTGCTTGAGTGATGGCGCTCGTCAGCTCAAGGGCCTGATGGATGTCCGTCAGGTTGCGGCGAAACAGGATGAAGCCGGCGCGGCGCCCCGCGGCCAGGGCGCGGCGCTGCTCCTCGGGCAGCTCAGTGCCGCTGAAGCCGCCGAGCACCACCGCGCCGGCATTGTCAGCGTGGCTGCTCATGTGCGGCGCCTTGAGGGTGCACAGCCTAGCCGGCTAACGACCAGCGCGGTGCAGGCAAACCCCCAACCCCTGCTCGGTCCACGGAGAGTCAGTAGCACTGACGGCTTCGCCCTGGTGAACACCCTGGGCGCTTCGGCCTGGGAGCCAGGTGCCTGGGGGCGCCAGCCTGCTCGCTTCATACCGGGCGCCCCAACGCGCTGGCAGGATCGGTCCGGGCGGCGCGCAGCGCGGGGCCCAGCGCGCCGAGCCAGGCGAAGGCGATCGCGAAGGCTGTCGCCAAGAGGAATAGCCACGGGGGAAAGTCGAAGAAGGAGTCCGGCTTGAAGGGGAACGCCGGGAGATCCACCGCCGCGCGCCAGTCCGCCAAGAGCGCGCACAGCCGCGCCACCGCAGCCCCCACCAGCCCCCCCACGAGCCCCACCACCGTGGCCAAGCTGAACAGCCAGCGGCGCATGTCGCTCGCGCTCGCGCCGAGCGCGCGGTAGAGCGCTATTTCTCCGCTCCGCTCGCTGACCAGCATGCGGAAGGTGTGGGAGATATTGAGCGCGCCTACCAGGAGGATCACGCTGGAGACCAGCACCAAGAGCGCCAGCACGCCGCTCACCAGCACGCTCACGTCGCGAGCGCGGGTGTCCGTGGGGACGAGCCCAAGCGCGGCCCCACGCTCGATCACGCGGCTGGTGGCGCTCGGAGGATCCGTACGGACGACCACGCTGGAGTAGCGGCGCGAGGCCTCCGCGCCGGCGTACTCTTCGT
>CAYQAC010000128.1:0-14609 GCA_964415255.1 uncultured Polyangiaceae bacterium
CGCGCGGTGGATCAACCGCGTCGCGGCAGTGGCCCCGCACGACCCTACGCGACGAGCGCGCTGTGGCCTCTCCTCGTGATGATCGCACTGCTCGTGCAGTCGCTGACCGAGAGCCGCCTGCTGATCGAATGGGGGTGGCTGCTGCTCGTGTTGGGGGTCGACGTGGCCCACGTGTGGTCCACCTTGTTTCGCACCTACCTCGACCCTGAAGAGCTGAGGCGTCACCGCCTGCGCTACGGGCTGGCGCCTGCGCTGGCCTACGGCGTGGGCGTCGCGCTGTACAGCCAAGGTTCGCTGTGGTTCTGGCGGGTGCTCGCTTACGTCGCGGTCTTCCACTTCGTCCGCCAGCAGGTGGGGTGGGTTGGCCTGTACCGCGCTCGGGCCAACCGGGCAGGCGCAGCGCAGGGGACAGTAGACAGAGTCATTGACGACATGGCGGTGTACGCCGCGACGCTCTACCCCATCGTGCACTGGCACGCGCACCTGAGCGAGACGCGCTTTCAGTGGTTCGTGCAGGGGGATTTTATGCAGGTCAGCGCGCTGGCGAGCGCCGCGTTGCCGGCGATGCGCGGCGCGTGGGTGCTGGCGCTGGCGGTGTTCGCGGCGCGCCAGCTGTGGCTCTGGCGCCTGCGCGGTGAGCTGCAAGCGGGGAAGCTGATGGTCGTCACGACCACCGCGCTGATTTGGTACGTGGGCATCGTGGCGACCAACAGCGACGTGGAGTTCACGCTCACCAACGTGCTCGCCCACGGGGTGCCCTACTTGGTGCTGCTCTACTATTACGCCAAGGCACGGCGGCGGCTGGCGCCAGAGGCGCCTGGCTCGCGCCTCATGCGCGGTGGGGTGGCCGCGTTCTTAGGCACGGTGCTGGTGCTGGCCTTCCTGGAGGAGCTGCTCTGGGACAAGCTCGTGTGGCGCGAGCACGCCTGGCTGTTCGGCGACCCCTATGGTGAGCTGGGGCACCTAGGGCTCACCCTCCTGGTGCCGCTCTTGGCGCTGCCGCAGTTCACTCACTACCTGTTAGATGGCCTGTTGTGGCGCCGGCGAGACAGCCGCGAGAACGCCGCCCAACGCGCTGCGATCGGGCTCTAGGTCCGCGCGCCGTGAGCCAACCCCCAAAAATGAAGGCGCTCTAGAGCGCGGGGAGGCCACGGGTGAGCCCCTCGGCTCGCGTGCGGCGACACCCGATCCGGCGGGCGGGCTGGATTCGGTTCGCGAGTTTACCTATGACGGGGGCATGACCGACGAGGTGACCGCCGAGGGGGCGCTGCTCTGGGAGCCGAGCCGCGAGACGCTCCAAGAAGCCAGGATAACTGACTACATGCGCTGGCTCCGCGCGGAGCTGGGCCTCAGCTTCGATGATTACCACGCGCTGCACGCCTGGTCGGTGAGTGAGGTGGAGGCGTTCTGGGCCTCCATCGCGGAGTACTTTGAGGTGCGGCTTTGCGCGGGGCAGCGCGCTGGCTCGCTTGAGCCGGGGGCTCCGCTCAGCGCAAAGCATTTCCGTACAGAAAAACGTGAGGCGGTGCTCACGCAGCGGGAGATGCCGGGCGCCGAGTGGTTCCCGGGGGTCACCCTGAACTACGCGGAGCACGCGCTGCGGGAGCGGAGCGAGCGCCTGGCGGTGATCTATGAGGATGAGGCGGGCGCCGTCACGGAGCTCAGCTTCGCGGCGCTGGCCGAGCGCGTGCGGCGGGCGCGGGCGGGCCTTCAGCGCCTGGGGGTCGCGCGCGGCGATCGCGTGGTCGCCTACTTACCTAACCACGTGGAGGCGCTGGTGGCGTTCCTGGCCGCGGCCTCGCTCGGCGCCGTGTGGTCGAGCGCCTCACCGGAGTTCGGGGTGAAGAGCGTGCTCGATCGCTTCGCGCAGATTGAGCCGAAGGTGCTGCTCGCGGTGGATGAGTACGTGTACGGCGGGCGCCGCTTCGACCGCCGTGAAGAGCTCGCGCAGATCCGCGCGGGGCTGGTGAGCCTAGAGCACTCCGTGGTGGTGCGGCGCGGAGGCGCGGAGGCGCCGGAGGGTTGGCTCGACTTCGAGGAGGCGCTCCAGCGCTCGGCCGTCGATACAGTGAGTGGAGCTGACGAACAGCCAGGGAGCGCGCCGCTCGACTTCGAGCCCGTGCCGTTCGGGCACCCGCTCTACATCCTCTACTCGAGCGGCACCACGGGCCTGCCCAAGCCCATCGTGCACGGCCACGGGGGGATCTTGCTGGAGCACCTGAAGAGCCTCGCGCTGCACTGCGACCTGGGCCCGAAGGATCGCTTCTTCTGGTTTTCCACCACGGGGTGGATGATGTGGAACTACCTCGTCAGCGGGCTGTGTGTCGGCGCGGCGGTGGTGCTCTATGAGGGGAGCCCGGGGCACCCGGATTTGGGCCGGCTGTGGCGCCTCGCGGAGGCGCACCAGGTGACCTACTTCGGCACCAGCGCGCCGTATTTGATCGCGTGCCGCAAGGCGGGGCTCAGGCCTGGTCAGGAGGTCGATCTATCGCGGGTGCGCGGCTTGGGCAGCACGGGGGCGCCCTTGCCGGCGGACGGCTTTGGCTGGGTGTATCGAGAGGTCAGTGAGCATGTCTTGCTGGGCTCAGTGAGTGGGGGCACGGACGTGTGCACCGCGTTCGTGGGTTCGTGCCCGCTGCTCCCGGTGCACGCCGGGGAGATCCAGTGCGCGGAGCTGGGCGCCTGGGTGGAGGCGTGGGGCCCCAGCGCCGAGCCCGTCATCGATGAGGTGGGGGAGCTGGTGCTGCGGGTGCCGATGCCCTCGATGCCGGTCGGCTTTTTTGGCGACGCGAGCGGGGAGCGCTACCGCGAGGCTTACTTCTCAACGTTTCAAGGCGTGTGGCGCCACGGTGATTGGATTAAATTCACGCCGCGAAAAAGCTGCGTGATCTACGGGCGCAGCGACTCCACGCTGAACCGCGGCGGCGTGCGCATGGGCACCAGCGAGTTTTACCGGGTGGTGGACGGCTTCACGGAGCTCGCAGACAGCCTGGTGGTGGACACCGGCACCTTGGAGCAAGAGGGCGAACTGTGGCTGTTCGTGGTGCTCACGCCGGGGCAGGAGCTCACAGACGAGCTCGCGGCGCGGCTCAAGCGCGCGCTGCGCACCGAGCTCAGCCCCAGGCACGTGCCGGATCGGCTGCTCCCCGTGGCGGACGTGCCGCGCACCATCAGCGGCAAGAAGCTGGAGGTGCCGATCAAGCGGCTGCTCGCGGGGGCGCCGCGCGAGCTCGTGCTCAACCCGGGCACCCTGGCTAACCCAAGCGCGGTGGACGCCGTGCTCATGGCGGCGCGGGGTCAATAATTTCCGCGGGGAGACCCAGGCGCTCGCCGGCGACGCGCGCTGCGACAGGTGAGCTGTCTATGCCCAGGAAGCGGCGCCCGAGGCGGCGCGCGACGGCGAGCGTGGTGCCCGAGCCGCACATCGGATCGAGCACCCAGCTGCCCTCGCTGGTCGCCGCGTGGAGGATGCGCTCGAGCAGCTTCTCGGGCTTCTGCGTGGGGTAGCCCGTCGTCTCGCGGCTCTTCGGCGTGTTGGCGCTCATGGCGGGGCAGTCGTCCCACACGCTGCTCCGCACGCGGCCCACGTCGGCGAAGTAGCGGTACGCCTTGCCGCGGATGACGCGCTCGCGGTAGCGACGCCCCTCGGCGTCGACGTTCTGGAAGTGCCTGCGTTGGCTGATCTCGGCGTAGGGCTCGCGCAGGCTCGGGTGCTCCCTATTCCAAATCAGATCGCCGTGCGGGGCGTAGATGAGCAGCGTCTGGTGGGTGACGCGGGGGCCGTGGCCGCCCCGGGCGCCGTTGCCGGGCACCCAGATCACCTCACCGCGAAACGCCGCGCGGCCGAACAGCGTGTCGCACAGGCACTTGGCGTCGTGCACCACCCGGTGATCCAGGTGCAGCCACAGGCTGCTTCGTGGGCTGAGCCGCTCAGCGACCGCCACCAGGCGCGGGCGCATCAGCTGGGCCCAGGCCTCGACGCTGGCGAACACGTCGCGGTAGGCCGCCTCGCCGCGGCTGCGCTCGCCGCGCTCTTGGCGCGCGCCGAAGGTGGTCTGGGTGGCGAACGGTGGGTCGAGGTAGGCAAGATCGAAGCGGCGCTCGGGGGGCAGCGCCGCGAGCATGTCGAGGCAGTCACCGTGGTACAGCCCCTCGCTAGCTCCGCTCACCGGGCCGCCCATGGACGGTACACCGGCGGGCCGAGCAGCGGGTGAAGGGGCGGCGCGCTCGCGTGAGCGACGGGGACGGCGAGCAGCTGGGGAGGGCCCGCTGGCTGGCGCTCAAGCGCTCGGATGAGCTGGCTCATGGGCTCATCGTCAGCTGAGCTGTCTTCTTCGGTGAGCGGGGGTTCGTCCGTGGCGATCAGCGTGGCCAGCGTGTCGTCGCTCAGCTCAAGCGCCGGCGGCGGCGGGAAGAACTCCCACGCGGGGCCGCCGCCCTGACAGCCGCGCACCTGAGCGCTGGGGCTGCAGGCGAGCCGCAGGTGGATGTGGTCGTCGTGCGGCGCGCTGTCGCGCGGCTGGTGCAGCACCGTCTCGGCGTACCACACGAGCGCGTCTGGCTCGCCCTTAGCGAGGGCGTACTCGATGAGCAGGGCCTCAATCGGCTGGCTGATGAACAGCCACTGCACCTGGATCTCAGGATCCGTGAGCAGCGCCCGCACCAGCGCCCACATGCGCGGGATGTCGAGCGCGAAGAAATCTTGCTCCACCTGGGTGAGGCCATCGCTCCCCACGTGGACGAAGCCGGGCGTGGGCACCGGCGCACCCTCGGGCGTGGTGAGGTAAAAGAGTAAGTCCACGTCGCGCCCGGTGCGGTGCGAGTGATGATTCGGGATCTTGCCGCCGTGCTCCGCCGACAGATCGCCGAGCGTGAGCGGGCCGCCGCCCGGCAGCTCACGCGTGACCGTCTCTGCGGCGCGCATCAAGGCGCGCACCAGCTCCGGCCGCCCAAAGTAGTTCTTGCTCCAGGGTCGGTAGCGGACAAACCCTGGGCCTGCGCGTGGCAGCTCAAGCGCGCCGGTCTGCACGCCGTCGTGGGGCACCCCCACGCTGCCTGTGAGACCCGGAGCGAGCGGCGTGGGGACGCTGCCGCAGCCGAAGAGGAGTGCGCTGATGAGGGCCGCGGTGGTGCTCAGGTCGCGCGCCGGGGGGAGCTTCACTCGTCCAGGCCTCCGGCAAAAAAGCCCTTGATGCGGCCCTCGATGGCCGAGGCGGCGGCTGGGCTCTGGAAGGACTCCGTGAGCTCAAGCTTGTCCCCGGCCTGGCTCAGGTAGCCTTGGTCAGCCAGCGCGAGCAGCGCGTTCTGCACCAAGGGCTTGCTCACCGCCTCGCGGCGGTCGAGCTCCCCCGCGAGGAACATGCGGCTGCCCACCGCGAGCGAGCGCTTCACCAGCTCCTTCTCGGTGAGCGGGCCCTTCACGAGCGCCAGCAGGCCGCGCGCGGCCACCTGGTACCCCTCTAAGAAGTTGCGCAGGCAGCTCGCGTAGCAGACGAGCCACTCCTTGCCGCTCCAGTCGAGGCGGCCAGGGCCAGGGAGCAGCTGATCGGCGGCGGCGAGCGTCACCTCGCCCGCCTCGAACATCGACGCGAGCGTCTCGTCGAAGATGTCGTCGAAGCTTTTATCTGCATGGAAACGAAATTCAAACTTGAACAGGCGCGACAGGCGCTGGACCCGCGCGCGCACTGTCTGCCTGCTCACGGGGCGCGCGTCCTCTGGGCGCAGGGCCAGCGCGATCAGGCCGCGCTCCACGAAGAAGTGGATGATCATGTTCTTCGAGGTGTCGAGGATCACGCGCCCGCTGTCGGGCAAGGTGTAGATGGGCTCGCTCTGGTGGCGCGGCCGCTTGCGCCGCTCGCGCTTGACCCGGGCGGGCGCGAGCGGGTCGTGCGCCTCGACCAGCTCGGCCTCGATGAACAGCGCGATGGACTCGCGGATCGCCTCGGCGCGCAAGCTGCCGCTCGACGTGGCGAGCGATGGCGTGACGCGGGCGCCCACCTCGCGCAGCACGACGAGCAGCCGCCGCGCGCGCGCGACGAGCTCCTCATGGCTGATGCCGCGGCGCTCGTGGCTGAGCAGGGTGAGCGCGGTGAGCGCGCCTGGGGTGACGGCGGAGACGGCATTGATCTCGTCCATCACGCGGTTAGCCAGGCGCCGCACCAGCGCCCGACGCTCGCTGACGGCCAGCTCACCTTGGCCGCTCAGCCCCAGCTCACCCCGGACGGCGCTCAGCGTGAGCGCCTCGCCGAACTCGAGGTTGATGCGACCATAACGGTGACGGAGCACCTCGGTGCTGCGGAGCAGCCCACCCGCGTCTTCCCGCTGCTTCTCGGCGCCGCCGAGCTCGCGCTCGTAGCTCTTGGCCTCCACCATGCGCTCGTAGCCGACCGAGATCGGGATGAAGTGCACCTGACGGCTCTCCACTTGAAGCGCGGCCTCCACGATCATCGAGAGCAAGCCGAGCTTGGGCGGCAGCAGCTTGCCGTTACGGCTGCGGCCACCCTCCAAGAACAGCTCGAGCGGGAAGCCGTCCTTGATCAGGCGGCGGATGTAGGTGTCCACCACCGCGGCGTAGAGGCGATCTCCCTTGAAGCTGCGGCGGATGAAGAAGGCGCCGCCGCGCCGGAGCAGCGGGCCCAGCGGGAAGAAATTCAGGTTGTCCCCCGCGGCGATCAGCGGAAGCTGAAGGTTCTCCTCGTTGAACACGTAGCTCAAGATGAGGTAGTCCACGTGGCTCTTGTGGCTGGGGAGCAGCACCAGGGTGCCCTCCTTGGCCAGCTCACGGATCCGCTCTATTTCCGCGCGGTTATATTCTACGCCGGCGTAGATCTTCTTGAAGACGCGGTCGAGCGCGACCTCCATCGCCTTCAGCGCGCCTGTCTCGGGCGCCGCCTGCAGCTCACGCAGCATGTTCAGCGCCTGCCCGGTGAGCGCGCCGCGATCCGCTGGGCGATCCCCGGCGAGCTCCTGGATGACGTGCTGGAGCTTGGGGCTCCGCGCGATTTCCAGGCGCACTCGGTCTGGCGGCTTCTCGGCGGGGCCGGTGACGCTCCGGCGCTCGCGCTCCACGCGGCGAAGCAGCGCGTAGGTGATGCGCCGCACGCGCACCTCATCGGTCAGGTCGGTGGAGGCCTCAAGGAAGCTCTGCAGATCGAGCGGCTCCGCCGCTCGCAGCGCGACGTGGCGGTAGTTGTAGAGGAACTGCCCGATGGTCCGAAGCGGGCTCGGCCACTCCCGCGGGCCGAGCAGGAGATCGATGGCGTGGGTGCCGCGGGTGTCGGGGCCCTTGCTCCAGACGAACACCTGCGGCACGAGCAAGATGGGCCGCGGCGACTCACGCTGCAGCTCGATCAGCGTCTGGATCAGCGCCTCTCCTTCGCGCAGCCCGCGCCCATGGCTGGTGCCGAGCGCGACGTCGAGCACGCCCGGCGGGCGCTTGAGGAACAAGTTCGCGGAGCTGCCTTGTTGCAGGGCCTCGCGCAGCGCCTCCGCTTCGCTCTTGTCAGGGCCGCGCAAGAGCGCCTTGAGCGGGCTCTGCTTCGTGGGGTTCAGCACGCCGAGCCTCAGATCGTTCGTGAAGCTGACCTGAGGCAGGCCGTGGCGCTTGGTGAGGTGGTCCAGCGCGAGGAAGTCGATCAGGTTGAGGCTGCGCTGCACGTAGACGACGGTGCCGCGCGCGGCCACGTCGCGGACCCGCTTCACCCACGCCTCGTCGACTTGGATTTGGTCGAAGAAGCGCCCGTACAGGGCGTGGAGCAGCGGGTTCGGGGTGTAGGTCTGGCGGTCGCCCTTCGGCATGGTCCCTCGCGGCTCAGCCGAGCCAGTGGCTGACCATACCACCTGCGCCGGGCCTGGGGGGCGAGGCGGTTCACGGCGGTGCGACAGGCCTCAGGCGCTGCAGACGGGCGCGGTTCAGCTGCGTGAGTGGGGGGATCGGGGGGTTGGGCACCGCGCCGGGCGGCGCTGAGATGGCGCTCGGTGGGTTCGTTGGGCGGCTTCGGGGTGGCGAAGGGCGCGGTGGCGCTGGTTGATTTGGCGGCTCCCTCGGTCGGCGGTAGGAGTGGGGCGTGATCGACGCGGAGGTCCAGGAGCGCGCTCAGGTACGACGAGCGGGTCGCCGCTTGTCTGGCGTAAGTCAGCGGTCAGCGCGCCATGAAGGGGAGCGGCGCGCGCTGGGGCGCATGGGTCAGCACGCGCTCCTGATCGCGGCGCTGCTGCCGACCGGGGCGCTGGGGTGTAAGTCGCGCGCCGCACCCGCCGCGGACGCGGGCGCTCCGGAGGCGGGCGTGGTGGCCCCCGCGCCTCCGCGCTGCGTTGAGCCGAGCCGCGGCGCGGCGTTCTTGATCGGGCAGCCGAGCTCGGAGGCTGACGCGGGCGAGCGAGCGCTCGACCTACCCTTCGCCGTGGAGATCGGGCGCGCGGCGCTCCATGGGGAGGGCTTCGTGGTCACGGCGCTGCGCTCGGTGGCGGGTCAGACGCGCGCGGTGCTCGCCAGCGTGACGAGCGACGCCGCAGGGGGCCGCTTGATCGAGCTCGGGCGCGTGCACGGCGACGTGGATCCGCCGCGCCTCAGCGCGCGCGATGGACGCTTGGTGGTCGGTGTCGTGGATCACGACGCGACCAGCACCATCGTGAGGCTCGCCAGCATCAGCCAGCTCGGGGCAGAGCCGCAGATCACCTGGGGGGCGCTGCCGCGCATCGGGAACGATGAGTCACAGGCTTTTGACTTGGGCCTCGGCGCCTCGCGTGGCGTGCTGGTGTGGGATGAGTTTCGCAAAGAGGACGGCCACGGCACGCTGTGGAGCCTGACGTTCGGCGTGGATGATCCTGGCAGCGTGACGCCCGCGCGCTTGGTGTCGGTCAAGGGGGCTGACACCGAGGCGCCGCGGCTGATCCTGAGGGAGGGCGGCTACTGGCTCGCCTACGTGGCGCACGCGCGCGGCGAGCGTCGGAAGGGGGGCCAGCCGAGCCCTGACATCGATCTTGAGAGCCTGGTGGAGCTCGGCGAGCGCTGGGTTGAGCTGATGCGCCTCGACGAGAGCGGCGTGCGGGTTGGGGAGCCGCTGCGCGTGAGCCGCGGGGGCAACGCCTTAGTGTTCGATTTAGCACCTGGGCCTGACAATTCGGCGTGGATCGCGTGGCGGGAGGACGCCACCTCACCAGGGGTTGAGCGGCGCGCGATCTGGCTCGCCAGCGTGGACGCGGCGGGGCAGGTGAAGCAGCACGTGGTGGAGGACGATCGGGTGGGGGCGGGGGTGCCCCGTTTGTTCCCAGCGGCTTCAGCGCCTCGCGCGGGGTGGCTCATGCTGGGGACGGTGGGTGATCGCACCAGCTTCGCGCCGCTCGGCGCCGATCTGGTGCTGATTGAGCCGCTCGCCTCCGATCCGCTCGTGGGCGCTGGGGAGGTACTCGCGGCGCGCGGCGAGCGACTGCTGGTCGCGACCCCTCGCGGGCTCAGCGCGGAGCTCAGCGTGCGCGACTGCCAGCTCGGCGTGGCGCCTCCCAGCGCACCGAGCGCCGAGCCGGGCCCGCCAGCAGAGCAGCGCGAGCACGAGGAGCCCGAGGTGGCGCCGACGCCCTAGTCAGGCGCTGTGCGCTTTAGTCAGTGTAAGTGACTAAAACTGCCGCGCGGCGAACGCTTTAGTTAGCGTGCATGACTAACGCCGCCGCGCGGGTGTCGCCGTCGAGTGACCCTCGTCGCGGTGCCGTCTAACCCCCAATCCCCCCCTCGGCGATGGAGCCGATAGAAGTGTGGCTTACTGACTATTAGGCTTGGGCGCGCACTTCAGAGGGTGCGGCTCACACGTGCGGGTGGAAGCAGGCGACGCGGTGGTGGGAGCCGGGCGTCAGCTCGGTGGGCGGCGGGCTCGACGTGTCGCAGCGGCCAGGCTCGGCGCGTGGGCAGCGCGGGTGGAAGCTGCAGCCGCTCGGCGGATCGATCGGGCTCGGGACGTCGCCTTCGAGTAGGATGCGCAGCCGGCGTCGCTCAGGATCGGGGGTGGGGACCGCGCTCAGGAGCGCGCGCGTGTAGGGGTGATGGCGGTGCTCGTAGAGCGAGGCCGCGGGCGCCGTCTCGACGATGCGCCCAAGGTACATCACCGCCACCCGGTGGCTCATGTACTCCACCACCTTGAGATCGTGGGAGATGAAGAGGTAGCTCAGCTTGAGCTCTTCTTGGAGGTCCAAGAGCAGGTTGACTATCTGCGCTTGAATGGAGACATCAAGCGCGCTCACGGGCTCGTCCAGCACGATGAACTCGGGGCGCACCGCCAGGGCGCGCGCGATGCCGATGCGCTGGCGCTGACCGCCGCTGAACTCGTGTGGGTAGCGCCCGAGCGACTCCGCCCCGAGGCCCACGCGCTCGAGCAGCTCGGTGACCTGGCGCAGCTCGTCCGCTGGGCTGTCCGCTAGGCGGTGGATCTGCAGCGCCTCCGCTACGATCTCACGCACCGTCATCCGCGGGTTCAAGGAGGCGTACGGATCTTGAAACACGATCTGCATGCGCCGGCGGAGCGGCCGCATTTGCCGCGCGGAATACCTGGAGATGTCGAGGCCATCCAAGCGGAGGCGCCCGGACGTCGGCTCCACCAGCTTGAGCAGGGTGCGGCCGAGGGTGGTCTTGCCGCAGCCGCTCTCACCCACCAGGCCGAGCGTTTCCCCGTGGCGCACGTACAACGAGGCTTGGTCCACCGCGCGGACGAGCTTAGTCTTACCGAACCACCCGCTCTGAGCTGGGAAGTACTTAGACAGCTTATCTGCCTGAATCAGCGGCTTGCGCGCCTGCTTGCCGGGCGATGGCTGCTCGCCCGCCTCGCCCTCGTCTGCTTCGCTTGCGCTGAGCTCGGCGTGTTGGCTGGCGCCTGGCTCGGGCTGAGCGTTCTCTGGCGCTGAGCGCAGATCGTCAGTTGGGGTGACGCGTTCGCGGGTCTTGTCGCGAGTCATGTCGGCTCCCCGCTCGCGCTGCCTGCGTCGGAGGGCGCGGCCGCTGGTGGCGGCACGGCGCCCGGCTCAGCGAGCGGTGAGGCGGCGCTGAGGGCGGTGCCTGGGCTGAGCTGATCGGCGAAATGGCAGCGGCTCTCGCGGCCAGGCGTTGTCCCGATGGGTATCAGCGCGGGCTCCTCACGCTCGCAGCGTTCCAGCTTCGTGGCGTCGCTGAGCTGGCTCCCAGGCGCCGCGCTTGCTTGACCACGGCGACGGAGCCAGCAGCGGCTCGCGAAGCGGCAGCCCTCTGGCAGCGCCGCGAGGCTCGGCACCGTGCCCTCAATGGTGGCGAGGCGCCGCGGCTTCTCGCCGCCCAGGGGCGGGACGCTGGCGAGCAGGCCGCGGGTGTAGGGGTGGCGCGGATCGCGAAACAGCTCGGTCGCGCTGGCGCGCTCCACCACGCGCCCTGCGTACATCACCACCACCCTGCTAGCGAACTCGGCGACGACGCCCAGATCGTGGGTGATGAACAGGATGCTCATGCCGAGCTCCGACTGCAGGCGGCGGAGTAAATCTAAGATCTGCGCTTGGATGGTGACGTCGAGCGCCGTGGTGGGCTCGTCAGCGAGCAGCAGGGTGGGCTCGCAGGCGAGCGCCATGGCGATCATCACGCGCTGGCGCATGCCGCCCGATAGTTGATGAGGATAGCTGTCTACACGCGCCTCGGGCGAGGGGATCCCCACGAGGCCAAGCAGCTCCACCGCGCGCGCCTTCGCCGCGCGGCGTGACAGGCCGCGGTGCAGGCGCAGCACCTCGCCGATTTGGGCGCCCACGGTGTACACCGGGTTGAGCGAGGTCATCGGCTCTTGGAAGATCATGGAGATGCGGGCGCCGCGCAGCTTGCGGAGCGCGCGCTCTGGGAGGCCGACCAGCTCTTGCCCCTCGAAGCGCACCGAGCCACAAGCGATGCTCCCCGGGCTGGGCACTAGCCCGAGCAGGCTGAACGCGGTCATGCTCTTGCCGCAGCCGCTCTCGCCCACGATGGCGAGCGTCTCTCCGGCGCTGAGCTCGAACGACACATCATCGACGGCGCGCACCGGCGGGCCACCGCCGCGCCCTGGGAAGGCGGTGGTGAGGCCGCGCACCTCGAGCAAGGGTGGGGCGCTCAAGGGCAGCTCCTCATGGACGGCCCTGGGGGCTGATGACTCGGGGGCGCGCCTTGACCGTTTCGGGTGGTGGATCACGGTCCGCAGGCGCTTGGCCCCTCGGCGCGGCCTTGCCCCTCGGCTTGCCCTTCGGGGGCGCCTTGCTTTTGGGCTGGGTGCTGCCGCGCGGTGGCCTGCTTCGCGGCTCATCGCCGCCCTGAGGCCGCGCTGGTTCACGCGTCCGATTGGGGGCGCTGCGCTCGGGCTGGCCGCGGCGGCGCTCGGAGCGATCACGGGCGCGCGCGCCCTGCTCGGGGCGGGCACGCCGCCGCTCGTGAGGCTTAAGCGTTTCCGTATGGTAATAGAGCTCTAGGCGCGGCGCGGCCCCGCCGCCGAGCCCGGTGGCGTAGGCGTGCGGCAGGCCATGGCTGCTGCTTGCGGCGACCACCACGCCGTGGGAGCTGCGCGGGTTGTCGAGCCAGCGCTGAACCAGCGCCGTCACGTCGACGCGGAGCGGGAGCGCGGTGCGCGAGAGGCCAGCGCTGAGGGGGTGGCCGCGCCGCGGGGCGCCACCCCAGCGACTGGCTCCTCGGCTGTCCCAAGGCTCGGTGAGGCGCGCAGCGGTGACATTGACCAGCTCTGGGCTGGCGGCGCCACCGGGCAGCGGCGCCAAGATCAAGAAGGCGCGCTCGAGGCGTCGAGCGCCTCCTGGGACGGCGCCAGCGACCGAGAAGTCGAGCAGCAGCTCCTCATCCGCCGGCCCGCCCAGGTGAACCGCGGGTGGCTGCCCCGCGAGGCCGCGCTGCGAGGTCACGAGCCAACGCGCCGGCGTGAGCACCACGCGTTGGCTCTCGGGGGACACAGGCTCACCCCCCTCTTGAGGCACGCAGGTGCTCGCGAGGCACTCCTGCCCCGCCCCGCAGCCCCCTGAAGAGGCGCAGGGCGGCCGTGTGTTGAAGCTGCACCCGAGCGAGAGCCCCGCGCCGATGACGGACATGAGCGCGACGGCGAGGCGGCGGGTGGCTGTCGTGGCGAGCTGCACGGCGGGGCAGCCTACCGCAAAACCAGGGCGGTTGCGGCGAGTGTCGCGTGGAGACTTTTCGGGGGGGCGCTGATCGCCTCAGCGCTCCGGTCACCGTGGTGCGCTGAGGCGCCACCGTGAGGCGACGCGCGCCGCAGCTCAGGGTGAAGCGAGGGCGTTGTTTGAGCGGCGCTTCAGCAGCTCAGCGGCGGCGGCGGCGCTGGAGCAGGATCTCCGCGGCGCTCAGCTGGCGGCTGGGTGCCGCGGGGGCCGCGCCTTGAGGTGTGGCGGCAGGCGGCGCGGCGGCAGGCGGTGCGCCCAGCGCGGCGGTGGACGTCGCCGTGGGCGCCGCGCGAGGCTGGTAGGTGGGTGCGGCGCGCGGCGCCGACGGTGCGCTGACGGTGGCGCTCGGCTCCGGCTCACTGCGCCTCGGTGTGAGGCTAGGGTCGGCCTTCGCCTTGCGCCCAAGCAGCGCCCCGAGGGTGGCGCCTCCCGCCTCCTGCTGCGCGGGGGCGGCCGTACGCGCTCGGCGGCGACGGAGGCGCGCGGGCAGCTCGCTGAGCCAGGTGGGGACCGCGAGGCGGCGAGCGCCCACGCCGAGCAATAATGTCAGCCCAGCGATCCAAATCAGCAGATCGTCGATGGCGCGGTAGGCGAAGCGGCGTGACACCCGATCGTGGAACAGCCCGGCCAGGGTGTCGCGCTCCTTGCCGCCGGTGAGCGCCGCGATGCGCGCGAGCAGGGCGCGGTCTGTGCCCGTTGGGCGCAGCTCATCTCCAAACGAGAGCACCGCCCCCGTGGTGCCCACCGGATCGTGAGAGAGCTCGTCGATGCCGGTGGCGATGTAGGGCCCTGGCACGTCGATTGGGACGCGGGCGGCGTAGGCGCCGGCGCCTGTCGCCTCCAGCGCCACCTCCTGCTGGAACCCCTCGGGCCCGGCGACCCTCACCTTGAGGCGCCGGAAGCTCTCGGCCCGGCCGTCGTCGTCCACCAGCGTCGCGCGCACGTGCAGCTCGCCGCCGCCAGCGTCCGCCTCCAGGCGTACGCGAGGATCGTCTCCTGCTCGGGTGATGTCGCGCGCGAGCTGCGCGAACAGCTGCTGCGCGCCAGCCCAGTGAGTCCACGCTGAGCCCCAGCGATCTTTATAGTCGCTCGTGAACACCGCGCTCCGCCCGATCCCCACCGACCAGGTAGCGAGCAGCGGATCTGACTCTGGACCCTCCAGCAGCACCTGGGCGCGTCCCTTCGGGATGGTGACGACGTAGCCGTTCAGGCTGGGCATGGCGCTCAGATCGACGCCGCGCGTGGGCGCCGCGCGCAGGCGCTCAGCGGGGGTGAAGCGCACCTCGTTGATGGCCGAGCGCGCGGCGAGGATGGTCTCTTGCGCGAACACCGCTGGGAGTCGGCTGGCGTCTTCGATCAGGTAGAAGCGGCCGTCGCCTATTTTGCTCATGCGCTCCAGGGCAGGGACGTCCGAGCCACGGCCGAGCGCCACCACGCTGGTGGTGATGCCGCTCACCTTG